>DATJYJ010000019.1:0-62968 GCA_035578025.1 Verrucomicrobiia bacterium | reverse complement strand
AAGCACGCCAAGAACTGCCGCGAGTGTCGTGGCGAAGTGTGGCGCACTTTGGCGCGGTTGGCGAAACGCGAAATGAACTGCTAGGCTGGCAGACTTGGACGCCAAACGGCAACTGGGCGTGTTCGACGCCACCATGATCGTGATGGGCGGGATTGTGGGGAGCGGCGTGTTCATGAATCCGAGCGTCGTGGCACAGCACGTTCACACGCCGTTCCTGATTCTCGGGGTTTGGCTCGCAGGCGGCGTGCTGGCCATGCTCGGCGCATTCATCTGGGCGGAGCTTGCCACGCGCCTGCCGGGCGCCGGCGGCCAGTATCTGTACCTGCGCGAGGCGTATCATCCCCCGGTGGCGTTCCTCTACGGCTGGGTCCTGATGCTGGTCACGCAGACCGGCGGGATGGCGGCGGTGGCGGTCACCTTCGCGCGCTACTGGCGGGAAATTACCGGCACGGCGTGGAGCGACAACGCCATTGCCGCCACGGCACTGCTCGGCCTGACGGTGATCAACTGTTTCGGCGCGCGCGCCGGCAGCAACGTACAAAGCGCGCTCATGCTGACTAAAACCGCCGCCATCGCGGCGATGGTAGTGGCCGGACTTGCGCTCGGCGGAGGGACCATTCATCCGCTGCCGCTGGTGGGGGCACCGTTGTCCCTCGGGCTGGCCGTCGCGATCGGCGCCGCCGCCATTCCGGTCGCTTTCGCTTATGGCGGCTGGCAGACCGCAACGTTCGTGGCCGCCGAGATGCGGAATCCGCGGCGCGATCTCGCGCGCGGTCTGATCCTCGGTGTAAGCGGCGTGGTGGTGCTCTACCTCAGCGTCAATTTCGTGTGCGTCAAGGTTCTCGGACCGGACGGGCTGGCCGCGACCCGGACGCCGGCGTCGGCGGTGATGCGTGCCGCGATGGGCGAGCGCGGCGCTTGGTGGATCGCGATGGGCATCGCGGTTTCAACTCTCGGATTCCTGAGCCAGGGCATGCTCACCGCGCCGCGCGTCTACAACGCCATGGCGCGCGATGGCCTGTTTTTCGAGCGTGTGGGCCGACTGCACCCGCGCACCGGCGCGCCGGTAACGGCGATCGTGCTGCAGGGAGTTGCTTCCACCGCGATCGCCTGCTCCGGCGGCTACGAGCAGATTCTCAACTATGTGGTCAGCGTCGATTTCATCTCTTTCGGCCTGACCGCGGGCGCGCTGTTCCTGCTGAAAGGCAGCCGGGGCGTCAACCGGTCGCCGGGTCACCCCTACACCACTGCCCTGTTTGTGCTGGCGTGCGCGGGGATCGTGGCGAGCACCGTGGTCACCGACCCCGCCAACAGCGCCCGCGGATGGGGGATTATTCTGACAGGAGTTCCGGTCTATTTGCTGTGGAGCCGGCGCTTGCGGACATGAGACATAAACATTCGGATTATATGTACTGGGCGAAGACCCGGAGCCACGCCCGGTTCAATCTCGCGACCAGCGGAGTGAGATCGTTTCCTCTGCGAGAGCTTCCGTCGCTACCGGCGCTGGAGATCAATGGCGACAACAGCTACGGCTACGGACCGCTGAACCAGGCCATCGCGGCGCGCCACGGCGTCGATCCCGAGTGCGTGGTGACCGCGGCCGGAACCTCCATGGCAAACTACCTGGCCTTCGCCACGCTGCTCGACCCCGGCGACGAGGTGCTGGTCGAACACCCGACCTACGGCTTGCTGATCGACTCTCTGGAGTATATCGGCGCGGAGGTGAAGCGCTTTTGCCGGCGGGAAGAAAACGGGTATGCCATCGACGTGGATGAGGTTCGGCGAGCACTCACTTCGAAGACGCGGCTGATCGTCGTGACGAACCTGCACAATCCGTCCAGCGCCCTGACTCCCGAAGCGACCCTCCGCGAGCTGGGAGCGCTCGGCCCGCGGGTGTTGGTGGACGAGGTCTACCTCGATGCGGTCTACGAGAATTCACCGCGCACGGCGTTCCACCTCGGCCCGCAATTCGTGATCACGAGCAGCCTGACGAAGGTCTACGGGGTCAGCGGATTGCGCTGCGGGTGGGTGCTGGCGGATCCGGATCTGGCGCGCGCCATGTGGCGGTTGAACGACCTGTTCGCCGCCACGCCGGTACATCCCGGAGAACTGCTCAGCGTGGCGGTTTTCGAGCACCTGGATGTAGTGCGGGAGCGCGCCCGGAAGGTCGTCGAAGCCGACCGCATGGCGCTGGCAGAGTTCCTGGACCGTGAGACCCGCGTCTCGGCGGTGCGAACCGGCTATGGCACCACCTGCTTCCTGCGCCTCTTGCAGGGCGGCGTCGAGGAGTTCCTGGCCGGCCTGCGTGCCGAGCGGGAGACCTCAGCGGTGCCCGGGCGGTTCTTCGAGATGCCGGATCACTTCCGGGTCGGCATGGGAGTGGATTCCGCGATGTTTGCCGAGGGCCTGCGCCGGCTCTCGCTACACCTTCGCAACCACGTCGAGTAGCGCTTTCAGGCTCTGCTCGCTCGAATACATCTTGCCCTTCGGATCGCGCCAGTGCGTCTCCAGGGTAAAGGTGCCCTTGTAGCCGTCTTTGAGCATGGCGCGAATCTGGCCCAGGTTGTCGAACTCGCCGTCGCCGACCTTGGTCCAGACGACCTTGCCGTCCTGGTGCTTGTAATCGCGCAGGTGGACGTGGAAGATCCGCGCCGGGTCGAGCTTGCGGTAGCCGTCGGGGAAGGACTGCTCGCCGCTCTCGCCGGCGTTATTCGGGTCCCAGGTGAGACCGACGTTTTCCGCCTTCACGTTCTTGAACAGCAGCGCCGCCTCCGCGCCTGTGGAAACGTACCCGCCGCCGATGTTCTCCACCGCCAGGCGAAAGCCCTTGGCGCGGCGCGCGGCCTCGTTGGTAAGTTCCCAGATGCGGCCGTACGCCTTCTCGGTCTTGGTCTCGCCGCGGCCGAGCATAAACGTGAACACCCTAATTTTGTCGGTGCCGAATGCCTTGGCGCGCTCCATGGAAGCGGCCAGCAGTTCCCATTGCTTATCCAGGATCTTTTGCCCTTCCGGACCTTCCGGCGGCAGCGGAATCTTGAAGAATCCGGTTCCTTCGATCGAGACCTTGATGCCGTGCTCGTCGAGGATGCGATTGGCCTCGCGGATCTTGTCCATCGGCTGCGAGGTATTGTACGGCCCCCAAATGTTGCGCACTTCCGCCCAATGCAGGTTGTACTGCTGGAGGAACTTAGCTACCTGCACCACGGGGAGCGAAATCCCGAAAAAATCCGAGTATGTGGGTGCCGATGAAGATCGATACGACCATCAGCACGAGGCCGTTGATTGCGATGGCGCGCGCGAGCCGGGCGCGACCCGGCCCGGAAAGGCCGCGCGTGAGTGTCAGGAAGATGGGAGTGTTGCCGAGCGGGTTGACGATGGGAAACAAGGCGGCTACCACCAGGAACGTGGCTGCGGTGAGCTCGCCGAGCGTGCGGTTCACGGCCGGCACCTTCGGGACTGCCAGCGGCGATCGCGGTTGGGCGTGGCGTCTGGAGGCATGCTACGAACTATCCATGATACATAGTGCACAGGCATGGGAAGAGAGGGGGAAAGAACGCCAATCGACCACTGCATTTCTCGATTCGCGTCGTATACAATCTTATGATCCTGGCAGCCCAAAGGCAGTCCGGAGCCGCACGAGATCGTAATTCAGTCGTGTTAGCGAGGTGCACGGTGCGGAGGTTCCAGGCAGGAGCAGCGACGGCGAACCGGCAGGGTGAAGGAGGGCGCGAATGACCCGCCCTCCCTCAGTCACCCGATTGCTGATCGAGTGGAGCCAGGGCAACCATAGTGCTCTGGATCAACTTACGCCGCACGTCTACCGCGAGCTGCACGCACTGGCCCGAAGAAGCTTGCTGCGGGGCCGCCCGAACCAAACCCTGCAGCCCACGGCCCTGATCAACGAGTTGTACCTGCGTTTGATCGAACAGACGCAGACGATCGAATGGGAAAGCCGCTCGCATTTTTTCGGGATCGCGGCCCGCCTCATGCGCAATGTTCTGGTCGACTACTCCCGTGCACAAAGCGCCGCCAAGCGGGGCGGCGCGGCTGTGGCGGTGACGATCGAACAGGCGGAACCTCCGGCGTTCGACCGCACACCGGACGTGTTGGAACTGGACGAAGCACTGAGCCGCCTGGCGGAGCGCGATCAGCGAAAAGCGAACGTCATCGAGCTACGTTACTTCGGAGGCATGAGCCGCGAAGAGATCGCCGGGGCGCTCGATCTGACGGTTCCCACGGTAAAGCGCGACCTGCGCCTGGGTGAGGCATGGCTGCGCCGTCATCTGGCGGGCGGGGGATAGAGCGGCATGGAAGCCAGTGGATGGGATCGAGTCGAGGAACTGTTCCATCATGCCGCCGACCTCGCGCCCGCCGAACGGGCCGCTTTCCTGGACCGGGCTTGCGGGAGGGACGCCAAATTACGCCGCGAGGTTGAATCGCTGCTGGCCACCGATATCCCGCACGACCGGCTCTTTCAGGAAGTGATCAACCGAACCATCCACCGGCCTCCCGAGGAGCCGGAAGAAACCTGCTCGATGACCGGCCAACGGATCGGCCCGTACGCGATCACGGGATTGATCGGCAAGGGCGGCATGGGTGACGTCTATCATGCGGTACGGGAGGACGACTTCCGGATGCCCGTGGCGATCAAGCTGCTGAGGCGAGGGGCAGGAACCGAAACCGCACTTCGGCGGTTTCGCACGGAACGCCAGATCCTCGCGGGACTGCAACACCCCAACATCGCGCGTCTTCTGGATGGCGGCGCCACCGACGCCGGTTTGCCGTACCTCGTCATGGAATACGTGGAAGGCGCCCCGCTGCTCGAATATGCGGCCGCTCTTCCGGTACGCGAGCGGCTGGAGTTGTTCCGCGCGGTGTGCTCGGCGGTTCACTATGCTCATCAGCGGCAGATCGTGCACCGCGACATCAAGCCCGCGAACATCCTGGTGACCGCCGACGGAATTCCGAAGCTGCTGGATTTCGGTATTGCCAAGCTGCTCGATCCCCCTGGCGGGGCCGGCGGCACGGCGACCGCTACCGGCGCGCAGTTGATGACGCCGGACTACGCCAGCCCGGAGCAACTGCGGGGCGAAGCGGTGACTGTCGCCACGGATATATACTCCCTGGGTGCCGTGCTCTATGATCTGCTGACGGGGCAGAAAGTCAATCGTGTCACCCAGACGTGCTCTTCGGGCGGCGTGGAAGAGACGGACGGCGAGCGGCGGCAGCGGCGCCGCGCGGCTGAGCACCTCGACCCGGACCTGGACCGAATCGTTCTGAAGGCGCTCCACCGGGCTCCAGAACAGCGTTATGCGTCGGTCGAGGAGTTCTCCGAAGATCTGAGGCGGCTGCTCGAGGATCTGCCGGTTCAGGCGCGCCGGCAAAGCCTGCTCTACCGGGGCCGCAAGTTCTTGCGGCGGAACCGGCTACCGGTGGTTGCGGCCACGGCCATTGCCTTGCTTTCCCTGGCACTCGGGATGGGGCTGCGCCGCCTGGGCGCACCCGTCCCAGGCTTGGACGCCAACCTGCGGTCGATCGCGGTGTTGCCGTTGGAAAACCTGTCCGGCGATCCCGGGCAGGAGTACTTCGCCGACGGCATGACCGATGCGCTCATCGGGGAGCTGGCGCGGATTCGAGGCTTGCGCGTGATTTCACGCGCTTCCACCGTGGCGTACAAGGGCGCCCGCCGGCGGCTTCCGGAGATCGCGCACAGTCTGCGGGTAGGAACGATTGCGGAAGGGTCCGTACTGCGGTCCGGCGATCGCGTTCGAGTGGCTTTGCGGCTGTTTGATGCGGTCGGGGACCGGCCGGTGTGGAGCGGCAGCTATGAAGGGGAGCTGCGGGACGTTCTGGCCTTTCAGAGCCAGGTGGCCGCAGCCGTTGCCAGGGAAATCCGTGTCACGCTGACGGCAACAGACCGGGCGCGAGCCTCCAGCGATCCACGGGTGAATCTCGACGCCTATGACACCTACCTGAGAGGGCGGCAAGCCCTCTTTCGATCGACCGTGGAGGACATTCAGCGAGCGATTCAGTTGTTCCAACAGGCGCTCGGAATCGAGCCGAATTACGCCCTCGCATATTCCGGACTCGCCCAGAGCTACATTACACTTTCCGGCATGTATCTCAGACCACGCGAAGCCATGAGTAAGGCCAAAGCAGCGGCAGCGCGCGCTCTGGAAATCGACCCCGGCGTAGCGGAGGCCCACTTCTCCATGGGAGTGGTGCAAGGCTGGTATGAGTTCCAGTGGGAACAGGCCGATAGAGAATTCAAGCGAGCCATCGAGCTGAATCCGAACGATGCCATGGCACACTTGTGGTACGGCCAGAGCATGATCTCGACCGGCCGCGCAATGGAGGGGGTCGAACAGATGCGGATTGCCCACGATCTCGATCCCTTGTCCGCATTTGTAGAGACGGGCTTGGGGCAGATGTATTTCCTTTCCCGCCAATATCCGCTGGCAATCCAGCAATTGCGCAGCGTGACGGCTTCGGATGACACCTTTATTGAGGGCCATACGTGGTTGGGCGCTGCCTATCTATACACCAACCAGTATGCGGAGGCCGTTGGTGAGTTGGAACGAGCCCGGCAATTGGATCCCCAGCAATCGCAGCCCATGGCATACCTTGCCTACGCGCATGCAAGGCTCGGTGCCCGTCAGGCAGCCGATCGTCTGCTGAGGCAATTGAAGGAGCTCAGCCACTCCCGGTACATTTCCGGATATCTGTTTGCGATTGTGTGCGTTGGCATGAATTCCGATGACGCCATCGACTGGCTCGAGAAGGCGTATGCAGAACGGGACGACATGCTGTCTTGGCTGAAGGTGGACGCGCTCTTCGATCCGCTTCGTGGCGAACCTCGTTTCCAGCAGCTCATACGGCAAGTGGGCCTCGATTCCGCGGCGCACCTCTAAAACGCGCCGTTGTAGCCGCGCCTGTGCTTCGGCAGGGGACTCTTAGAATTTTCTCCGGTACGCTAGCCGTTCCCTGGTGAAATTTCGAAGTTGCCTGATGGAAGGAGAAATTCCAATGAGAAGCACTTCGAACGTTCAAGGATTCCCCCTGGCAAAAACCGCATTCCTACTGCTTGCGGTTGCGGCGATGTCGGCAGGCAACAATGGCGGGAGCCAGTACACCTTCAAGACGATTGCCAAAACGGGGCAATCGGAGGAGCAGGTAACCTTCGACCAGTACTTTCAACCCGGGGGCATCAACAATCAGGGACAGATCTCGTTCGCTCCCAGCATCCAGACCGGGGGCGAGAGCGTTTTTCTGGCTGGAGGCCGGAACCTGATTAAAGTTCGAGCCGCCGGCGACTCGCTGCCGGGAGGCGCAAAGTTCGGGTATACCCTGGGCCCCGTTGGGATGACTGCGCAGGGCGACACCACGTTCATCTCGACCGGTCTGGATGTTCCGCTACCTCTTGGCCTGAACGCCGGCGTATATCGCACGGTCCTTGGAATCGGCCTTCCTGTTTCGGTGATGCTGCCCGGCGTGACCGCGACGCCGGGCCGCGGCGTATTCTATGGCGCAGCTTTCAACTCCCAGATGAACGACCTTTACGAGACGGTGTTTCCGGGAATGGTCTGCTCCACCGTGCCTACGAAGGCCCCCAGTCCGGGGAACCCTCCCTGCAAGACAGGCCAACTCGAATTTGGCATCTATCACGCAAATCTCCTGGGGCAGATCAGCGCAGTGGTGGAACCAGGTTCGGTCGCCCCGGGCGGCAGCTATTTCGATTATGCGCAGGTCCCCTTCATCAATAACTTCGGCGACGTGGCCTTCGATGCCCATGTCTATAACGAGCCATGCACCGATTCTCACGGTCAGCAGGGCTTTCGCATTTTCTGCGGCGAGAGCGTCTACCTGAAGAAAGCCCATTCCGGTGGCACGATTTCGATCGCCCATCAAGGCCAACGATCGCCGATTGACGGGAATTTCTATTATGTTGCTTTCGGGCCGGTTCTCAACGATCTTGGCGATCTGGTATTTGTCGCCGAACTGTCTCACACCTCCGATTTGACGCAGAACAGCACCGGTAATACGGCGGTGTTCCTGTATTCCCACGGGACCACCACAACGGTTGCAAAGCCGGGCGATCCCATGCCTGGCGGCGGGAAACTGGTCACGGCCGGCGGGTCGCCAAACACCGCGTATTTGAACAACAACCTGGAGGTCGCGTTCGTGGGAACGCTCGATAACGGCGATCAGGGACTGTACCGTTGGAAGAATGGGACGGTAACGCTGGTTGCAAAGACCGGCACGGCGATCGACGGAGGCGCCGCGATCGCCAACCTGGATGACTTCGACTACGGCACGGGCGCGAGCAGCCAGGTCGCCATCAACGATCTGGGGCAGATCATCTTCGCCGCCAATCTCAAAGGTGGCGGCGGCGCTATGCTGCTCGCAACACCTCGCTAGCCTGTCGCTAGCCTGGGGTTAGCGGCAGTCAGCACGTCGTCGTCGATCTCGTCGGTGGTGATGCCGAGCTTGAGATCGGCAAGGGGCAACGCGCGGAGGCGGCGGGCGAGAAGAGCGGCTGCCGGTGCGGCCAGGAGTTGGCGGCGGGTGGGCGAAAACATGCCCAGATTATAGCGCTAGGTCACGTCCAGCACGTCGAAATGGAAGCGGTCCGGCGGCAGCAGGGCGGGCACTTCCCGCACCAGGTGCGACCAGGTCTGGTAGGCGCTATCGGCCACGGGCGAATCCAAATAAAACAGAAACTGGCTGGAAAAACAGTCGATCGGCGGCGGCTGGCGAAACGTCAGCCGCAGCCCCACCGCCTTCTCGAGCGTAACGCCGCCTATTGGCAAGGCCTTCGCGCGCAATAGCTCGACAAAGCTGGCCCGGCTGGCGTGCGGCCAGACGTCGGGATGGAGCAGTTTGCGAAGCGTGTCTTCATTTTCGAAGGTGATCTCACACTGGCGGATCCATTCGAGAATGGAGTCGCCCCAAAGCCAGTTCGAAAGCAGCCCGCGATAGCGCTCGGCGAGCTGGCAGGCCAGGTCGAACTTGCGCTGTTCGACCACGTCCTCCGTCGCGTCGGTGTCGGCCAGCATGTCCTCGGCCTCCACCATCACCGAACTCAGATCCGCCGGCGATTCCCCTGCCGGGTGCACGAGCAAGGGCGGGAGCTCGTGCGTTTTGCTGCCGGGGATCTCAATATAGCGCTGGTCTCCCATAGGCTATCCCCCCATACAGTTCGACAGCAATTGGGAGGCCCTTCGTTACTTGTTTGTAGCATAGGACACGCGATACACCGCTTAAAAAGAATTTATCAGCCCTATTTGGCAGCACCACCGCCAGGCTGCTAACGCGAGATGGCACGCTGAGGGTCGCGCGGCTGCGTGCTATCATTCCGCTTCTATGGCGGATTACACCATCGGGATGGACCTGGGCGGCACGAATCTGCGCGCGGCCGCGATCGACAAGAACGGCCGGATGCTGGACAAGATCTCGGGTTGTACGAATTTCGTCGAGGGGCGCGAAGCGGTTCTGAGCGACATCGTTGCCGCGATTGCGAAGCTGCGCGAGACGCATGGCTCCGCAGGGCTGGCCGGCATCGGCATCGGCGTCCCCGGGTTCATCCGCATGAAGGAGGGCTTGATCACCGGATCCAACAACCTGCCGTACCTGGAAGGGGTGCCGATCCGCGATGAGATCAGCCACCGTCTGGGCACGGCGGTGTTTCTGGAGAACGACGCCAATGCCGCAGCTCTCGGCGAGAAGTGGAAGGGCGCCGGGCAGAACGTGGACGACCTCGTTTTGCTCACGCTCGGCACCGGTATCGGCGGCGGGATCATTTCCGGTGGGCGTGTGCTGCGCGGCTTTGTCGGCATGGCCGGCGAGCTGGGCCATATGACCGTGGTGCCCAACGGTAATCCGTGCGGCTGCGGCAATCAGGGCTGCCTCGAAAAGCACGCCTCGGCGACCGCCGTCACCGCCATGGCGCGCTTGATGCAGCTCGGCGAGGAGCTTTCTTCGAAGGACGTGGCGGAGCTGGCTGCCCAACACGGCGAAGCCGGCGAGAAGGCGCGGACCATCTGGCGCATCGTCGGCGAATCGCTGGGGATTGCCCTGGCTACTCTGATCAACACGTTCAACTTTCCGCTCTACCTCCTGAGCGGCGGAATGCTCCCCGCTTGGGAACTCTTTGCGCCTCACATGATGCGAGTCGCCAAGGAGCGATCGTTTACGTTCCGCGCTACCGCCCACGAAACCACGATCGCGCAGGCCACTCTGGGCAACGAGGCCGGATTGTACGGTGCCGCGTGTCTACCCTGGGTCGAGTAGCGTTCCTGCTGGCAGCAGCGTCGGCGAGTGCCGTCTCGGCCGAATTCTTTCCCATGGCCGTGTGGTATGGCGGCGGCAAGGCACGAGCACCCATGCTCGAGCCGGACGCCCGCGCGAAGAAGGAGCTTTGGCGCAGGGACGTCCGCCAGATCAAAGCGCTGGGGTTCAACACCATTCGCACCTGGATCGACTGGGCCACCGGCGAGCCGCGCCAGGGCGAATATCATTTCGAGAACCTTGATGTAATCCTGGAGCTGGCGCGCGAAGAGGGCCTCCACGTGTTCCTCCAGGTCTACATGGACTCCGCGCCGCGCTGGGTCGGCGCGCGCTATCCCGATTCTCTGTTCGTCTCCGCGAACGGTGCGGTAGTGGTGCCGGAGTCATCGCCCGGCTACTGCATCGACCACCCCGGTGTGCGCCAGGCCGACCTCGCCTTCTACGCGGCCTTGGCCCGGCACGTGCGAGGCAACCCAGTCTTCGCGGGTTGGGACCTCTGGAGCGAGCCGCACGTCATCAACTGGGCCACCCCGAGCTATATTCCCAACCCGGAGTTTTGCTTCTGCAAGAACACCCTGGCACGCTTTCGGGGCTGGCTAAAAAAGAAGTACGTCACCATCGACCGCCTGAACGCAGCCTGGTACCGCCAATTCGCGGACTGGAACGAGGTCGAACCCGGCCGCATGAGCACGATTCTTTCCTACACAGACTACATCGACTGGAAGACCTTTATCGCCGAGAAGCTGGGCGAAGACCTGCGCGACCGCGGGCAATCGGTGAAGAGCGCCGCGCCGGGAACGATCGTAACCAGCCACGCGGCGGGCGTCGGGCTGTTCGCCTCGCCGAACCACTGGGAGGGCCAGTCCGACGATTGGACCATGGCGCGCCAGGTGGACTATTACGGCACATCGTTCTACCCCAAGCACTCCTCTTTCGTGGACCGCGACGTTCCCTGGCGCGCTGCGCTGCTCGATTTCACCCGCTCCTTCGGCTATGCGGACGGGCGCCAGGGGTTCTACATCGGCGAACTGCAGGCCGGCTTCGGAACCATCGCGCTCAACGTGAGCCCCACTGTGACAGCCGACGACCTGCGCGTCTGGACCTGGAGCGCCCTCGCCCGCGGCGCCAAGGGCATCAACTACTACGCCTGGTACCCGATGAGTTCCGGCTACGAGAGCGGCGGGTTCGGCATGATCCAGCTCGATGGCACCGTGACCGAGCGCGCTCGTGCCGCGGGCGAGATCGCCCGCTTCGTGGACAGTAATCAGAAGCTCTTCCTGGCTGCGCATCCTCCCCGCGCCCAGGTGGCCGTCATCTACAATCCGCTGGTGCATTTTCTTGGCGGGCGGCAGCGCGCCACCTCGTACGGCGGGCCGCAGGGCGAGGTCGCCGGAATCGAGCGCGACTCGCTGCTGGGCGTGTATCGCGCCATCTTCCCGCGCAATGTGCCCATCGACTACGTGCACGTGAATGAGCTGAGCGCGCTTGGACCATACAAACTGGTGATCCTGCCCTATCCGGTGATGCTGCCCGAAGCCGCCGCCGCACCGCTGAAAGAGTACGTGCGCAACGGCGGCGCCTTAGTCGCCGAGGCGCGCCTGGGTTGGAGCAACGAGCGCGGAACCGCGTCCGAGCGAATCCCCGGAATCGGACTGTGGGAACTCATGGGCTGCCGCGAAACCGCGGTGCAGACCGGCGAGCGCGGCCGGACGACCATCGAATGGCTGGCCAATCACGACCGGATTCCGGCGCGATGGTTCGAGGAGACGCTGGAGCCCATCGGCGAACATGCTCGGGTGGTCGCGCGGTTCGCCAATGGCGATGCCGCTGCCGTCGAATCGGCATTCGGCAAAGGAAAAACGCTGATGGTCGGGTCGTATGTCAGCGCCGCGTACGAGAATGCACCGAGCCGGGAAGCCGAGCGCTTCTACGCCGGCTTGCTGGAGTGGGCCGGGGTTGCGCTGCCCCTGACCGTTACCGGCGGCAAAATAGAAGCCCGGCTCCTGGAAAGCGGTGCCGAGCGGCTGGTGTTCGTCTTCAATCACGACGGGCAAACGGTGGATGCCACGGTCAATCTGGCCGGGTCGGCGCCCCTACACAAGAAGATGTCACCTAACGAAGTCTGGTTCGTGCGCGTTCCCTGATTACATCACCGACCGCACCCGCTTCTCCACATCCGCGCGGAACAGATCCACCAGCCCCGCGACATACTTCGCCAGGTCCAGTTCCGGATCTTCGATGAGCGGCGTCAGGTCCATCGCGAAGTTCATTGCCGATTCCTGGTCCGTCCCATGGCTGGCGTAGTAAGTCGCGTGGGCCAGCCGCCGTCCCGCGGTCGCAAGATCGTAGCGCTTACCGCCGCTCACCTGCGAATCGAACACGCCTACCAGCGCCGCCGCGATATTCGAGCGTGCCGACGCCGGAAGCACCTGCTTCACGTCGTCCGGCAGCCAGTCGAGATCGCGCCATACCTCGCAGCCGTAAACCTTCTTCGGCTTGAACTCGCCGCGCACCTGGCGCAGCGCCGCGATGGCCCGCGTCATGACCGCGATGTGCGTGTCGTGTTTGTCGGCCGGGTTATGCAGATAGACGTATTCGGGACGGGCCGCGCGCAGAATCTGCGCCAGGTCTTCCACCACGGCGGTCTCTTTCGGGTTCTTGACTTCCCCGCTGGTGAAACCGAGCTGGATCTGGCAGGCGTATTCGCCTACGTACGCCGCCTTGCGCTGCTCGATCAACCGCACCTTCTGCATCTCGTCGTCGGTGTAGCGCCCGTATATTCCGCTGCGAGGACTGCCTGCTCCGTTGGTCACCACGACTCCCGTGAACGCCTTGTCGGGTTGCCCGAAGCATTCCGCGATGCCGTGGTACGCCATGATCTCGATATCGTCCTGGTGGGCTGCGATGCAGATATGCGTAGTGCGAGCCAGGGCGGCATCGGGCGCTCCGCCGTTGGGTACGAAGAAATCCGCGGTGGGTTTATGAAATTGCATCAGTGTGTCTCCTGTTTCCGAAGTGCCGGCAAACTTGCCGCTGCAATGGCTTGGCCGTGCCGTTTTTCCTTCTCGTCTGGAATGTGATAACGGATGCGCTCGGCGATCTCGGGGAACTCGGCCTTGAGCACGCGGTCGGCCGTGGAGAGGATGAGGTCACCGCCCGCCCCGGTCATCACGCGACCCAACACCAGCAGGTTGCGCACATCGTAATAGTCGGCGTAGGTCGCGATGTTGTACCCGAAGTACACGCCGATCGTCTCGTAGATCTTGCGCGCGCGTTCATCGCCCGCTGCCATCAACTTTTGCACCTGTTCCAACTTGACGGGCAGCGGCATGTCGGCGGGAAGTTCGATGCCCGCGGGCTTGAGCAAGCGCCCCACGGCCTGCTGCGAAAAATACTGCGCGCCCACTCCCGGATCGCCCGACCACTCGTCCGCGGGCGCGCCCTCGCGATAATCCACCGGCACGAAGGCCAGCTCGTTCAGCCAGGTGGTGATGTTGCCGTGCGGCGTCACGAACCCGGCGGCGAGCGAGCTGCCCATCGCCACACCGAGCACGGCGTTGTCGTTCAGCGCCATGGATCCGGCCAGCGCGGTCACCTCGCCGTCGTTCACCACGTCGAAAGGTATGCCGCCCCATGCCGACTGCAACTCGAAGAACAGCCGGTGCACCCGCGATGCGAACAGATCGCGCGGCACGCCGCGGTAAAGCGATCCGATGCGCACCTCGTTGGCGACATACACCCCCGCCGCGCTGCCCCCGATCGCATCTACGCGCGGCAGGTGCGCCGCGGCGCGCTTGAGCGAATCGTGGATGCCGTCGAAGTGGTACTGCGGATCGCTCTGCACGCTCGGGCTCCACGGCACTTCGTCGCTGAACACCACCTTGCCGTCGATCACCGCTGCGCACTTGCGATCACTCGCGCCCAGGTCGAACCCGATGCGGAAGCCCTCCAGGTGGCGGCCGAGCGGCGCCGCGGTCTCGCGCTCTTCGGGACACGGGCCGTGCTCCACGATGAAGGTCTGTCCGTAGACACTCTCGCCCATGAAGTGGTGGTCGAAAGCCCGCGCCCCGTTGGGCGAGTAGACTCCGCGCAGGTAATGCGCAATGGCGGGCGGCCCGTCGACCGTCACGCGGAAGCCGCCTTTCTGCCAGAGCAGAAACTTGAGCAGCCGCTCGACGTACCGCTGGTTGATCGCGACGTTGCCGCCTTCGTGAGGCAGCACGGCCGTCCGGCACACGCTGACTGACCCGCGCTCGCGTTCGAGAGCGAGTGCCAGGGGCACGCCGCCACCGGACGCCTTCACCGCCGCATGATAAGCGCGATTCCACAACGAGGCCGGAACAAAGTCAGGATCGAGGACCGGACGCAACTTGGGTGAGATCGTAATCGCCGAGGACATTTTCAGCCGGATTTTAGCATCCGGCTAGCGTGAGGCGGGCTGCCGGCCCGCTCGCGCCATGCCCTTCGCTATCATGGCCCTGAATGCTCCGACCCGTCGCCCTCTTCCTCGCCGCGCTCGCCGCCGCGCAGCCTCCCGCTCCCATCGACCCGCAACGCGTGCAGGACCAGGACGCCATGACCTGGGCCGACTACCATCCCATCCCCGGCGTGAACTGGGCCGACCCCATGCGTGTCCCCTCGAAAAAGCAATTCAAGATCGCCCTCATCGCCGTCGATTTTCCCGATCAGCCGTTTGTCGTCACCCTCCCCAAGCACTCCGACCTGTTTGGCAATCCCCAGATCGACCCCGTCCCGCGCGAACAGGTTCCGCAGTTCTATGCCGATTTCTTCAATAAGCCCGGACCGCTGAATCACGGGCAGACGATCAACGGCTACTGGATGGAGCAGTCGCGCGGGCAGGTCGGCATCGGCAAGATCGATGTTTTCGGGCCCTACCGCATGCCGAAGAACCTCTTCCAGTACGGCCTCAACGAGTACGGCCAGCAGTCGGCCGTCCCTGCCGGCTTCAAGGCCGATGGCCGCATGGAGCCCGACGTCGACGCCCTGTGGCGCGCCGATGCCGGCGACATCCGCTCGCGCTACGACATCATCCTGCGCATCTACGCCGGCTACGACGAAACCAGCGTCTGGCAGGAATTCGGCGAGATGAAGTTCCAGGCGAAAGAGGACATTCCGGCCGAATGGGGCAACCCCGATCCGGCCAAGCCGCGATGGGTGGTCACCCGCTATGAGCCGTGGACGAGCTGGAAGGCCGGCCAGATGCAGTGGGGGCTTTCCAGCGTGCGTCAAGGCGAGAGCAGCGGCACCATCACCCACGAAATCGTGCACTTCGCTTTCCGCGTTGGCGACAACAACAATAACCCCTACGTGCAGCCGTACCATCGCGCCGGCTCGGGGCCTTGGGACATCATGGACCGCGGCTCCTTCAATGGGCCCGGCGGCCCGCATCGACGATGGGTCGTGCCCGCCGCCGAGGGTGCGTCCATGCCCGCCGGCCTCATGCTGCGCAGCCGGATCCGGTTCAACTTTCTCGGCGAGAACCAGGTGCTCAAGCTGGCCCGCAGCGGGCTCACGGAGTCCGGAGTGGCAATCGCACAGGTCGTGGCGCGCGCGGTCGAACCCTGGCCCGGGACGGTCGCGGGCATCACCGTCGCTCTGGATGGACCCGCGCCGCAGGACCGCACCCCGACCGACGACATCAATTCAAACCCGCTCTCGCCGGGCAAACCCGTTTGGAACTTCTATTCGATCGAAGTGGTGCAGCGCATCGGCTACGACTCCTTCACGCCGGACAACGGCGTCCTGCTCGCCAGGAACAAGAACAACGAGGACCGCGAGAACACCTGCGGGTACGGCTGCTTCACCTGGGTCATCGACGCGCACCCGGAAGACATCCGCACGCTCGATTTCAAGCGGCCCAACGGCGAGCCTGTAATGCGCACTGTGGCCGACTATCGCCAGCTCAACGACGCGCTATTTCACGCCGGGCTCAATTCCGGCAGCGCCTACGAGTGGGAAGACACGCCCAATCGGCTGCACTTCTACGTGGTCGATCGGGTCACCAACAAAGACGGCATCCTCTCCTACAAGCTCGCGGTGCGCGCGCTCGATGGATCAGGGCCGGGCAAGCGCGCCGTCGCGGTCGCCGCCTCGCCCGGCGGCAGGTGCCTCTTCACGGTTGCCAATACCGGTTCGCAGGCCCCCGACGTGTATCGCCTCTCTGCCACCGGCGGCCAGCTTGCGAATGCGTTAGTCGCGCTCAGCCCCGGCCAATCGCAGGCCATCCGGGTCTACCCCGCGACTACCGGCTCCGTGACACTCAGAGCGGCCTCGGAGAGCGATCCCGCGGCGACCGCGAGCGCGACCGAATCGTGCACGCTGCGATAGAATCGTCACGTCATGACCAAGGCGCGGACGGGGGTCTTTATCACCGAGGACGGCCAGAACGTGGCATTCACGTTTGCGCTGGTGAGTACGCTTTTCTTCGCATGGGCGCTGTGCAACGGAATGATCGACGTCATGGACAAGCACTTCCAGGAGGAGCTGCACCTGAGCAAGTCGCAGTCAGCCTGGGTGCAGTTCGCGCATTACCTGGGATACTTTCTGATGTCGCTGCCAGCAGGGTGGCTGGCCACAAGGCTTGGCTACAAGAAGGGAATCATCGCAGGATTGCTGATCGTTGCCTTGGGCGGATTCTGGTTCATCCCGGCGACACATATAAACAACATGGTCCACACTGGCGCCGTATCTCCGAACACGGCCTTCGTGGGATTTCTGGCGGGAGTTTGTATCATTGCCACCGGACTTACCTTTCTGGAGACGATCGCCAATCCATATACGACGGTGCTGGGCAACATGAAGTATGCCGCGGCGCGGATCAACCTGGCGCAATCCTGCAACGGCCTGGGATTGATCTTCGGGCCGATCATCGGAAGCATGTACTTCTACTCCAAAGACGCGGCCGGGCACAGCACGGGCAGCCAGACACTGTACATCCCGTACACCGCGCTGGCGATAGGCGTGCTCGTGATTGCCGGAGTCTTCGCCGTGGCCAAGGTGCCGGATATCAAGATGGAGGACGATTACCACCTCGACGACTCTATGCCCGGCGTGTCGCACTCCATCTGGTCGCATCCGCATTTCGTGCTGGCGGTGGCTGCGCAATTCCTGTATGTGGCCGCGCAGGCCGGGATCTTCAGCTTCTTCATCAACTACATGACTGCCGAGACCCCGCCGATCCCCGCGTCCTGGGCCGCCAACACGAGCCTGGCGGGGTGGTTCGAAACGTCTGCCGCCGGGGTGCTCGCATTGAGCGATCAGGGCGCGGCGAAACTGGCGTCGGTCGCGTTCGCGTGTTTTCTCGCGGGACGGATCTCGGGAGCGGCCCTGCTGAAAAAGTACTCGGCGCACAAGGTGCTCGGCCTGTATGGAACTTTGAACGTGGCCGCGACCCTGCTGGTATTCCTGAAACTGGGCTGGGTATCCGTAGTGTGCGTCTTCCTGAGTTACTTCTTCATGTCGATCATGTTCCCGACGATCTTCGCGCTGGGGATTTTCGGACTGGGAGTACGCGCCAAGAAGGCATCGGCCTTTATCGTAATGGCGATCATGGGCGGAGCGGTGCTGCCCAAGTTGATGGGTTATGTCGCGGATAAGTTCGATATGTCCCGAGGATTCATCGTGCCGATGTTCTGCTTCGCGTTCGTGGCGTTCTACGGACTGAACTGGTCCAGGTTCAGCAAGGCGGAATCGCTACGTGGAATGAAGGTTGGCAGCGGGCACTGAGACGGTCATTCCTCGCGCAGGGCGACCAGGGGATCGACGCGGAGGGTGCGGCGGGCCGGAACGTAGCACGCGAACATCGCGACGCCGGTCAGGCCGATGGCGACGGCGGCAAATGTCGGCGGATCCGCGGCGCTGACGGAAAACAGAAGCTTCGACATCAGGCGGGTGAGCGCAAGCGAAGCGAGAGTGCCGGCCGCGACACCGGCGCCCGCGATCCGCGCGCCCTGGGAGAGGACCAGGCGCATGACGTCGGATCGCTGCGCTCCCAGCGCCACACGGATGCCGATTTCTCGCGTGCGCTGGGCCACGGAGTAGGAGATCACGCCATAGATGCCGATCGCGGCCAGCAGCAGGGCCAGCGCGCCGAACAGGCAGAGGAGGATGAGGGTGATGCGCCGCGTCGACACCGACGCTTCGACCACTTGCTTCATCGTGGCGATGCCGTAGATGGGCTGGTCGCGGTCCAGAGAGTCCACGGCAGCTCGGATGGCAGAGGTGATGGCGGCAGGCTCCACGCCGGACTTGACCAGCAGGCTCATTCCGTCGGTCACAGCTTGCGTGTAAGGGAGATAGATTTCGAGTCGTGAAGGGTTGGCCAGACCGTACAGCCTGGTGTCGGCAACTACGCCGACGATCGTGAGCCACTTCGGCGCTTTGCCGGGCGAGGGACGGCTCAGGTGGAAACGCTTCCCGACGGGATCCGTGCCGGGAAACAGCCGCTTTGCGACCAGGGCGTTGACCATGGCGACGCGCGGCGCAGTCTCGGTGTCGGCGTCGGCGAAGGCTCGGCCTTCGAGGAGGCGAAGACCTAGCGTGCTCACGTACGCAGGGCTGGCGATGTGAACATCGGGATGCGGGAAGCTGCCGGGCTCGGGTACGGGCATCCCTTCTACGGTGATGTCCGTGCGCCAGTGGTCGTCTGTGAGCGGGATGGCGGTGCCCAGCGCCGCGGACTCGACGCCGGGCAGGACGCGGACACGCTCGAGGAGCTGCCGCCAGAAATTGAGAATGGCAGGGTCCTTCTCGTATTGAGAGGTGCGCAGGCTCAACTCCATCTTGAGCACGCGCTCGGGTTGGAAACCGGGATTGACGGAGAGCAGGAGATAGAGGCTCTTCACCATCAGGCCTGCGCCCACCAACAGAATGAGGGCAAGCGATACCTCGGTAGTGGCCAGCGTCGTGCGCCAGCGGTTCTGTCCCGCGCCGGCGCTGAAGCTTCGGCCGCCTTGTTTGAGGTCGGAGCTCAGGCTGGTCCTGGCGGAGTGCAACGCGGGAGCGAGCCCGAAAAAGAACATGGAGGCCACCATCGTGCCGGCAGAGAAAAGAAGGACCGCCGGACTGAGGCTGACCTCTGCGCCGCCCAGCGAGCCCATGGGCATGAGGCGAGTAATCGCGTTGATTCCGGCGGCAGCGAGCGCCAGGCCGCCGAGCGCACCGAAGAATGCCACCAGGAAGCTCTCGGCGAGAAGTTGGCCGATGATGCGCCCGCGGCCGGCGCCGATCGCGATTCGTAGTGCCGTCTCCTTCGTCCGGCCGGCGCCGCGCATCAGGAAGAGATTGGACACGTTCGCACAGGCAACCAGCAGAACGAAGATGACCGCGCCAAGCAGCACCAGGATGGCGGGCCGGATGTCGCCGGCGAACGCGTCGCGAAGAGTCTGAAGCGTCACGCCGAACTGATCGTTATCCGCCGGGTAAGCACGCGAGAGGCGCGCGGCGATGCCCTCCATCTCGGTGCGGGCCTGGCCAAGCGTGGCGCCGGGAGCGAGCCGGCCAAGCACGACCATGTCGCCGCGCTCCCCGCGTTCGGCGGCGCTGGAGTTGCCGGTGGCCCAGACGCCGACAGGCTCGATGACATCGGCCTGTTCGGTCCAGCGGAAATCGGAGGGCAGGACGCCGACCACGGTGAAGGCCCGGGTGTCGAGAGTCACGACGCGGCCGAGCATGTTGGGATCGGCGCCGAAGTGCGATTGCCAGAGCCGGTAGCTGAGGAGCAGCACCGGCGCCGTGCCGGCCTTCTCCTCCGAGGCGTTGAAGACGCGCCCGAGCACCGGACGCACGCCGGTCATAGAGAAGAAACTCGAGGATACCGCCAGTCCGTGGATGTTCTCCGGCCGGCTGGTGCCGGCGAGATTGAAGCCCAGACCGTACACAGCAGCCATCTCCGGGAGGGTGCGGCTCTGCGCGCGCCAGTCGAGGAAATTAGGGTAGGAAACACTGACCGTGCCCACGCGCGGCGTGGTTTCGTTGAGCACGACCAGTCGCGACGGTTCGCGAAACGGCAGCGCGCGGAGCAGCACGCCGTATACCACGGAGAAGATCGCCGTGTTGGCGCCGATGCCGAGCGCCAGGGTGAAGAGGGCCACCGCGGTAAAACCCGGCGACTTGCGCAGCGTGCGGACGGCGTATCGCATATCCTGGACCAGGACTTCGAACGGGCGGACGCCGCGGGCGTCGCGGCATTCTTCTCTGACCTGGTCGAGTCCGCCGAAATCGAGGCGAACGCGACGCATGGCCTCGTCGCGCGTGACACCGGAACGCAGATATTTTTCGAGCTGCCGCTCGCGGTGGAAGCGCAGCTCGTCGTCCAGGTCAGCCTCCACAGCGCGCCGGCGAAGGAGCGAGCGGAGACGAAAGAGCAGGTCAGAGAGCATCGGCGGAACTCCTACGATGTGCCGAGCACCTGGGCCACGGCAGCAGTGAGTCTAAGCCAGGTGTCCTGTTCGGCGGCGAGCTGCCGCCGGCCGGCCTTGGTGAGCTCGTAGTATTTGGCGCGGCGGTTGTTGTCCGACGTGCCCCAGCAGGCCTTGATCCAGCCGCGGCGCTCGAGACGATGCAGGGCGGGGTAGAGCGAGCCCTGCTGGATACGCAGGACGTCGCTGGACATCTGCTGGACGCGCTCCGAAATGCCCCAGCCGTGCTGCGGTTCCAGCGCGAGCGTGCGCAGGATGAGGAGGTCGAGGGTGCCTTGCGGCAAGTCGATGTGGGGCATGGGTTCCCTATTCGCTTCTACAGGGGAGGATACAGGAACTCTTGTCGAAGCGCAAGGGGAAAGTTAGCGGCTCGCGACCGGCGGGCGTTCACAGTTCATGGTGGGGTAATCGAACAGCGTGGTCGTGCTCGGAGTGGCCAGCACTCGGAGATCGAGCTGCTGCATTCCGATCAGGCCGGGCGCCAACCCGAAGAACAACTGCTGGAGCGCGGATGGTTCGGCCAGCGCCGGAGGATTGGCGATGGGA
Organism: Verrucomicrobiia bacterium; assembly: GCA_035578025.1. GTDB lineage: Bacteria > Acidobacteriota > Terriglobia > Bryobacterales > Bryobacteraceae > Solibacter. The sequence goes on along the minus strand of DATJYJ010000019.1, from coordinate 41,696 downwards.
ATCAGGTGGTCGGTAGGGTTCGGCACCCCGTCGGGCACCGGCTCGGCGCCACGAAGTCCGGTGAGGAAAACGTGAACAATCTCACCGATGGCGGCCGTGTCCTCGGGTGAGACAAGACGGGAGAAGTCCTGGTGCGCGGTTCCGAAGCAGACAGCGAGCCGGTCTTGAACGGAGATCTTCATGCTGTAAGCGATAGGAAGGTTCGGATTGGAAAGCTCGAGCGTTTGAAGGCCGCCGCCGGCAGGAAGGGCGCTGGGGATCTGGAACCAGGCTTCGGTGTCAGAGAGCGAATGAAGCGGCACCTCGAAGCCCCCGGTCCGCACGCGCCAGCCGGCTCCGCCGAGAGCGGCGCCATCGAGGGTGACGATCATGCCGGGCGTGACTACTCTGCCATAGTCGGTATCTCCGTAGCAGATATAGGGGCACTCGCCGGGCGGGACGACGGGCGCCCCGACCGAGGTGATCTCGGGAAATGGCGCGAGCCAGTCGGTCGACGTGCCGCCCGCCGGATCGATGCGGACCAGGCGTCCGTCGAGCGTGACGGCGAACACCGCGCTGCCGCCGAGGGTGAAGGTCGAATAGCGGTCGGGACCGACGCGGCGGACGGCGCCGGAGGCCCGGCTGTAGGATTGCAGCGATCCATCCGCCGCAAGAAAGAACAACGTAGCGCCGTCGTCGGTGAGTGCCGGCGCGGATCCGCTCAGACCGAGGTCGCGATCGCCGGCGGCGAGCCAATCCGGGCCGGTGACCCAGTGGAGTTTGCCGAACCCGGCCTCAATGTAAACGATGTTCGCTCCTTGGGCGTCGGTAACGGCCTCGAATGCGCCGTTGATGTTACGGATGGGATGAACGCCCGCCGCATCGAGCCACGCGAGTTGGGGGCCGATCAGGGTGAGAGCCTGTCCCTGGTCTGTGACAGCCCTGCGCCCGTAACGCTGGCTGGCGAGGGAAGCAGAACCTTGGGCGGCGACGAGTTTCAAGGAAGACGACAGGTACAGGCCATTGAATTGAGGAGGCGGGGTACGGCCGAGGGCCTTGCAGTCCGACTGGTCAATCCAAACGAACTCACCGGAACGGGAGAGGCGCACGAAGGTGCGGAAATGGTTGGAGAACTGAGATCCCGGCTCCTGCAACTCGAACGTTGCCTGGCAATAGTCGGCGAGCCAGCAACTGCTGCCGGCAAATCCGCAGGAGCGGTCGAGCGTTTGAGCGAAGGCTTGCACGGTGGCCGACCCGTCGATATCTGCGAGCGGGCCGCTGACAGCCGAGACCTCCGGGCCGCGCGCCACATACCAGGACGTGGTCGCCGGCCCGGTGCGGACCTCGAAATAGACGGCGGCACCATCCGAGGTGGCGATCAGGTTGGAATACGCCCCGGGCAACGCCGGCGCAGAGAAGCACAGAAGCAGAACGAGTCGCATTACGCGGCCTCACTCCTAAGACCCGCGAGAGGACAAACCAACTACAGCGTTATTGTAGGGTATGCCTATCCTGGACCGATGATGCGCGCCTACCTCAGCCTGCTTCGCGGCAACCCCAATTTCCGCCGGCTGTGGCTGGCGCAGATTGTCAGCGAACTGGGCGACTGGTTTTACACGCTTGCGGTTTACAATCTGCTGCTGGAGCTCACAGGCAGTCGCGCGCAGTCCGTCGGGCTGGCGGTGGTGCTGCAGGTGCTGCCGAGCACGCTGATCGCCCCCACCGCCGGCGTGGTGAACGATCGCATCAGCCGCAAGCGGGTCATGATCACGGCCGATGTGGCGCGCTTCTTCATCGTGCTTTCGATGCTCCTGGTGCGTTCGCCGGGCATGGTCTGGCTGGTCTATCCGCTGCTGTTCCTGGAAAACCTCGGCGCCGGGTTCTTCGAGCCGGCTCACTCCAGCGTGATCCCGAACATTGTGCCGGAGGGCCAGGTGCTCGGTGCCAATGCACTTTCCTCCATTACCTGGTCGTTCTGCCTGGCGATCGGTGCGGCGCTGGGAGGTGTGGCGGCGGCATGGCTGGGGCGGGATGCCGTATTCGTGCTCAACTCAGTCTCCTTTCTGTGGTCGGCGTTCCTGATCGGCCGGATGCGCTTTGCCGAGCCGCATGCCGAGGGCCTGGCGCCCTTGTGCTGGCGCGACCTCGCCGATTTCAAGCCGATCCTGGAGGGCTTCCGCTACATCCGCGGAGAACGCCGGCTCTTTGCGACGGTTTTCGTCAAGGCCGGAGGAGGATTGCTCGGGGCAAACAACGTATTGCTGCCGATTCTCGGAGAGCGCGTCTTCCCGGTTCATGCCGGCGGGCTGGACCACAGCCGCGGGGCTCTGCTCGGCATGAGCATGCTGATGGGCGCGCGCGGCGCCGGCGCGTTGCTTGGACCGATCGCCGCCGGGCGCTGGGCGCGCGACCAGCACGCCCGGCTTCGCTCCGGAATGCTCATGGGATTTCTGCTGGCCGCGGCCGGATACGTATCCCTCGGTGCGTCGGGCTCTTTCGCCGTCGCGGTCCTGGCCGTGATTGCGGCCCACGCCGGAACCTCCACCAACTGGGTGTTCTCCAGCACACTGCTACAGATCTACACCGAAGATCGTTTCCGCGGCCGGGTTTTCAGCGCGGAGTACGGTCTCTGCATGCTGACCATTTCCGCCAGCAGTTACCTCGCCGGGGTTGCGCTGGATTTCGGCGTAGCGCCGCGAGCCTTCGCTGTCGGACTCGGCTTCACGATGCTGTTCCCCGCCCTGTTTTGGGCCGTGGCACTGCGCTGGACGCGAGAAGCCGGTAACCTGTGAATCTCCGGGTGCGCCTGTTATTTGCCATGCCGCTCCGCAACGCGGGCCTCCAAACCTGCGCGTCAGTTCTTGTCGTGCTGTCGCTCTCCGCCGCCGACCGCGGGCAGGAGATCAAGCTGTGGCCGAACGGAGCCCCAGGCTCCGAAGGCGTCACCGCGCAGGAGGTCTCACGCCCATCCACGAATCCGAAGTACAGCGGCATGCCTGCCAATTTCACAGTCACCCACTACCCGTCCCTTTACGTCTTCCTCCCTCCGAAGGAGAAAGCGACCGGCGCCGCCATGGTGGTCGCGCCCGGCGGAGGGCACACGCAAGTGGTGATCGAGAAGGAAGGCTGGGAAGTCGCCGATTGGCTCAACGAGCACGGCATCGCGGCATTTGTCTTGAAATACCGGTTGGCGAAGGCGCCCGGCTCGAAGTACACGCTCCCTGAGCATGTCTATGCCGACGCCGCGCGCGCCATGCGCCTGGTGCGCAGCCGCGCCGGCGAGTGGGGCGTCAACCCAGCGAAGCTCGGCTTCATTGGCTTCTCCGCGGGCGGCGAGATTGCGGGCATGATCGAGACCAGATTCGACGCCGGCAAGCCGGACGCCGAAGACCCGATCGAGCGTTACAGTTCCCGGCCGGATTTTACCGTGCTGATCTACCCCTGGTATCGTCCCGGCGCCAACCGGCCGGACGATCCGCCGATCTTCCCGGTGCCCAAAGACGCCCCGCCGGTCTTCATGGTCTGCGCCGATGACGACCGGTCGCACGTGGAGCCGACGGTCAAGTTCTATCTCGAATTGGAAGCCAACCGCATCCCGACGGAGATGCACATCTATGCCTATGGCGGCCACGGGTTCGGCCTGCGCCCGACGCAAAAGCCAGCGCCCGTGATGTCCTGGCCGGAGCGCCTGACCGACTGGCTTGCAGAGCGAGGGGTCTCGAAGTGAGGCCTCGCGGCCTGACGGCACGGCCGCAGCGGTCTGTTACCCCACGTATTTCGCGTACAGACTGCGCGCCACGCCTGTGTCGGCAGTTCCCTTGACGATCGCGCGCCCGTCCGCGAAAACCGTCAGCTCGTAGGGCGCGGTCAGGAATCGTACGGCGTATTCGTTGGCCCGTACTTCGCCCAGGGGTGCGAGCCGTATCCCAAGCTCCGCCAGGTCGATTGTCCGGCCACCTTGGATCTGCACCGCGTTTCTTCCGCACAGGGTCACGGGCGCCGGCAGCGATTCCTCGAGGAACGGAAATTCCCGCCGGGCGCAGCATGGGCAGTCCGCATCCCGCCCGGGCCCCGGAATCTGCCGGATGCCCCCCGCCCACACGTCAATGGTCGTGATGCGCGCCGGCACGGTCCCGCTCACCAGAATCTGCAGCGCGTCCGCCACCTGCAGGGACGCAACGGCGGAGACGATCGCGTTCAACACGCCCGCGGTTTCGCATGTCGGCTGGGCACCCTCGGGAGGGTTCGGATAGACGCATCGCAGACACGCCGTGTGCCCGGGAATCACAGGCATGGTGATTCCGTAGCTGGCCACAGCCGCGCCGTAGATCCACGGGATACCCTTGCTGACCGCGAAGTCATTAATCAGGTAACGCGTTTCGAAGTTGTCGGTGCCGTCCAGTATCAGGCGTGCACTGCCCAAGAGCTCTTCGATATTGGAGGCGGTCAGATCCGCCACCACGCCGCGCGCACGAATGTCCGAGTTCAGCCGTCCGAGGCGCCGCTCGGCGGCCACTGCCTTGGGTAACGCCTCTGCCGCATCCGCTTCCTCGAACAGCCATTGCCTGTGCAAGTTGCTGGACTCGACATAGTCGCGGTCCACGATGGTGAGTTTGCCGACACCCGCGCGTGCCAGGGCTGCCGCGTGAAAGCTGCCCAGCGCGCCGCATCCCGCAATCGCAACGTGCGACGCCAGAAGGGCTTCCTGGCCGCGCTCGCCGATCGCCGGGAACAGGATCTGGCGCGAGTAGCGCTCGCGTTCCGAAGGCTTCATGCCAAGTGCGATGGTATCAGAGTTGCTCCGAGGCACTTACGTTATCATGTGTTTGGTGCGACTGCTGCTCGCCTGCGGCCCCTGTGCCCTGCTTTTTCTCGTCGTGTTGCAGCCCCTCGAACTCGCCGGACAGACGTCCCGTTACGAAGGCAAACGCGTGGCCGACATCGTCTTCGAGCCGCGCGAGCAGCCGCTGGAGGACGCAGAGATCGCCCGGATGCTGCCGCTCAAGCGGGGTGAGCCCATGCACATCGCCACCGTCCGGGCCAGCATCGCGCGCCTGTTCGCCACCGGCCGCTACGAAGATATCCAGGTGGATGCCGAGCCACATGAAGACGGCGTGATCGTCACGTTCATCACGCGCAACAGTTGGTTCATCGGCAACGTGTCGGTCTCCGGGCACATGTTCTCGCCGCCCAATGCCAGCCAGTTGGTGAATGCCGCCCGCCTGGAACTGGGCCAACCCTACACCGAAGCCAAATTGAGCCAGGCCATCGCCGGCCAGAAACGCCTGCTCGAAAACAACGGGCTGTTCGAAGGCGACACCCGTCCGAAATTCGACTACGATACTCTCCACCAGCAGATCAACATTCGCTTCGAGATCGACAGCGGCCGCCGGGCGCACTTTGGTCCGCCGGTGCTCCAGGGCGATCTGAAGCTCGATCCGGCCAAGATCACCTCCGCCACCAAGTTCCGGCGCTTCCTCATCCACACCTGGAAGCCGATGTCGCAGATTCGCATGCACCAGGGACTCGATGGCGTGCGTGCGTTGTATCTGAAAGAGGACCGCCTGGAATCGAAAGTGGCACTGGAATCGGTTGCCTACGATGCCGGCACGAACAGCGCTATTCCGTCGCTGGTCATCGATGGCGGGCCGCGCATCCAGGTCAACACCATCGGGTTCAAGATTTCGGAAGGCAGGCTGAAACGGCTGGTACCGATCTACGAAGAGCGCGCCGTGGATAACGACCTGCTGGCGGAGGGCGCGCGCAATATTCGCGACTATCTCCAATCCCAAGGGTATTTCGAAGCCGAGGTGCAGTTTAAGGAACAGAAAGTGCGGGACGATCGCGCTACCGTGGACTACCTGATCAATTCCGGCAGGCAGCACCGCCTGGAGGCAATCGTGATTCGCGGCAACGAGTATTTCAAAACCGAAGTGCTCCGTGAACGCATGTACCTGCAGACCGCGAACTTCCTGCAGTTTCCGCACGGCCGCTACAGCGAGAATTTCACCAGGCGCGACGTCGATACCATCTCGAACCTGTACCAGTCGAACGGATTCCGCGAAGTCAAGGTAACCACTCGGGTGGAGGACAACTATCGCGGAAAAACGGGCGATATCGCAGTCTTCTTCCAGGTCAGCGAAGGGCCGCAGTATTTTGTAGGCCGCGTCCAGATGGATGGCGTCGAACGGTTGGACAAGGCCAAACTCCTCTCGCGTCTCTCCTGCGCCGAGGGGCAGCCGTTCAGCGAATTCAACGTCGCCGCGGACCGGGACACGATCCTGGCCCGGTACTCGGACAATGGCTTCCCGAATGCCACGTTCGAATGGAGTTCGAAACCCTCGGCCGAAAGATACAAGATCGACCTGACCTTCGTCATACACGAGGGCCGGCAGGAGTTTGTCCGGGATGTCCTGGTCAACGGGCTGCAGACCACGGAGCCGAGCCTGGTTTTCCACGCGCTGGACATTAAGGCCGGCGATCCGCTGTCACCCACGGCAATCGCCGCCACCCAACGCCGGCTTTACGGTCTCGGGGTGTTCGCGAAGGTGGACGCGGCCATACAAAATCCCGATGGCGATACGCCGAGCAAGTATGTCCTGTTCAATATGGAAGAAGCGGCGCGGTATTCGCTGGCCGTCGGCGTGGGCGCCGAACTCACGCGGATCGGAGGCTGCGACACCTGCCTGGATGCGCCCGCGGGAACCGCCGGATTTTCGCCCCGGGTGGCGGTCGATGTCACCAGAACCAATCTGTGGGGCGTGGGGCACAGCCTGGTTCTCAGCACCCGCGCGTCTACTCTGGATCAACGCGCCATCCTTACTTACACGTGGCCGCAATTTCAACAGAATCCGTCCTTGACGCTCTCTTTTAGCGGCCTCTACGAGAATTCCAAGGACATTCGTACGTTCAACTCGAGACGGGAGCAGGGATCGGTGCAGCTTGCGCAGAGGATCTCCAAGGCCACCAGCCTGCTCTACCGCTTCACCTACCGGCGGAACGCCATCGATGAAGGCACGCTAAAGATCAGCCCGCTGCTGATCCCGCTGCTTTCGCAGCCCGTGCGAGTCGGCATCATCAGCCTCACCTGGCTTCAGGACAAACGCGACGATCCGGTGGATCCCCATCGCGGTATGTTCACTACCGTCGACCTCGGCCTGGCCGACCACATCTTCGGCTCGCAGCGCGATTTTGGGCGTATCCTCGCCCGCAACGCCAGCTACTACGCTCTGGGCAAGCGAACCGTGCTGGCGCGCAGCACCCAGATCGGCGACATCACCGCGTTCAACTATTCGGGCGATCCGGCCGCCGCCATCCCGCTGGCCGAGCGCTTCTTCGGCGGTGGAGCATCTTCGCATCGCGGATTCGCCGAGAACCAAGCCGGCCCGCGCGACCTGGTCACCGGCTTTCCTATTGGCGGGAACTTCACTTTCTTCAACCAGACCGAACTGCGATTTCCGCTGATCGGCGATAATCTCGGCGCAGTCCTGTTTCACGATTGCGGTAACACGTACACCAGCATCAGTCACTTCTCGCTCCGCCAGAGCCAGCGGGACGTCCAGGATTTCGACTACATGGTTCACGCCGTGGGGCTGGGCATCCGCTACCGCACGCCGGTCGGTCCCCTGCGGGTCGATTTCGCCTACAGCATCAATTCCCCGAATTTTATCGGGTTCAAAGCCAACAGTACCGCGGACCTGATCAATGCCGGAGTGAATCCGTGCCAGACCTATCCCGACAAGTGCATCTTTCAGAACGCCGGACACCTGCAATACTTCTTTTCAATAGGACAGACGTTTTGAGCCGCTCGATCGCCATCATCGTGCTCCTCGGCTTCCCTCTTCAAGCGGAAATCATCGACCGTATCGCCGCCAGCGTCGATTACCGCGTGATCACCACGTCGGAAGTGGAGCGCCAGATTCGCGTGGCCGCTTTCGAGGACGGCCAGAAACCGGATCTTTCCGCCGCCCGGAAGCAAGCCGCTCTTCAGACCATGATCGACCAGGTCCTGATCCAGAAAGACCTGGAGAACAGCCATTACCCTCTGCCCGAACCCGCGGAGCTGAACCCGGCAATCGATCAATTCAAGAAGGAGCATTTTCCGAGCGACGCCGAGTACCGGCGTGTGCTGGCCGAGTACGGCATCACGGAACAGGATTTCCGCGATCTGCTACTCTGGCAGCGCACCCTGCTCTCGTTCATCCAGGTGCGCTTCGAAACCGGCATTCAGATCAGCGACCAGGAGATCTCCGACTACTTTGAGAAGACCGTCAAACCCGCGGCGGAGGCCGCGCATCCCGGCCAGGCGGTGACTCTCGATGACTATCGTAAACAGATCCAGAAAACGCTGGAAGGCCAGCAAGTGGATCGCCAGATGGATACATGGCTGAACGCAGCCCGTCGCCGCGCGCGAATTCTCATTCACGAGGAGGCGCTGCAATGACCCGCCGGCGGCGCTTCGCCTGGATCGCAGGAGGCCTGGTGGCTCTCCTGCTGCTGGCCGCCGCCGCGGGAGTGCTCGTGCTGCAAAGCGACTGGTTCTTCAACCAGGTGCGTCTCAAATTGATCGCCACCATCGAAAAGGCCACGGGCGGGCGCGTCGCAATCGGCGCTTTCCGTTTCGACTGGCGGCAGCTCCGCGCCGAAGTCCGCGACCTCGTGGTTCACGGAACCGAGCCCGCCGGTAAGCCGCCGTTGCTGAGGGCGAGCCGCGTCGCGGCCGGCCTCAAACTGGTTTCGATCTCCAGGCGGGACGTCGATATTCAGTTCCTCGAAGTCGCCGAGCCCCGCGTTTACCTGATCATCGCCGCCGACGGCCGCACCAACGTTCCGCAGCCGAAGGTCAAATCCACCGGTTCCACGATGCAGGACATCCTGGATGCCGCCATCGGCCGGTTTAACCTGGAGAGCGGACTGGTAGAGGTCGAAGATCACGAGCCGATTCCCTTCTCAGCCCGCGGCGAGAACCTCCAGGTACAGCTCGCTTACGATGTCCGGGGCCCGCGCTACACGGGGAACATCGCGATCAACCCGCTGCACCTGGGCTATGACGACTATGGTCCCGAGCCCTTCCAGGTCAACCTGGCGGTGGCGATGGAGCGCAACCGCTTCACGCTTTCCTCCGGCAAGTTCACGAGCGGCGGCATTCAGGTGGATGTCGCCGGCGCGGTCGACGACCTCGCCGCGCCTCATGCCGGCTTCCAGTACACCGCCCGCGCCTCACTCACCGACATCCGACGCATCTTTCGCGTGCCGGAACTGCGCCAGGGTTCGGCTGTGGTGACTGGCCGGGGCGATTGGGACCCTGCCTCCGGAGTGTCCATCGCCGCAACCCTGCACGCCGCCGGTGTCGAGTATCGCGATTCCACCATTCGGCTCGCGGGTTTCCGTGCCGAGGGCCCCGTTTCGGTGAACTCGCAAGGCGTGGATGCCAACGACCTCGCCATCTCCGGGAATTATGTGCGCGACCGCCGCAGCGAGCGCATCGAGGGGCGGATCGGCCGGGTGGCGCTTCGCCACAAAGATCTCGATCTGCGCCAGATCGCTCTCACGCTGTTGAGCGGCAGCTTTCGAGGCGATGCGACAGTGCGCGGAATGGACCTCTACACAGTCGATGGCGCCATCAGCGGTCTGGATGCCAGGCGGGCGGCGTCGCTCTACGTTGCAGACACGCTGCCCTGGGATGCGCTCGCGTTCGGAGCCGTGGCAGTGAGCGGATCCTTCCATCGCCCGCAGGATCTTCGCGCGTCCGGCAAGCTGACCGTCGCGCCCGCGCCCGGAAGCGATCCCGTGACTGGCCAGATCGATGCGGTCTACGAGGCGCGCGGCGGCGGCAACCTGGACCTGGGGCGCTCGACCCTCCAACTCCCCAACACCCGCGCCGATTTGTCTGGTTCAATCGGATACGAGTTGAAGGTTCACCTGGAGACTCACGATTTCAACGACGTGCTGCCGGCGCTCGGCGAGAGCGCCAGTGCGATACCGGTCAAGCTCAATAAGGGGAGCGTGATCTTCGATGGCAGCGTAACCGGGAATCTCGTCAATCCACGCGTCGCGGGCCATGTCCGCGGCACGGGCATTGCCTACGGTGACGAGGTGCTGGACGCGTTCGAATCCGACGTCCAACTCTCGGCCGATTACCTGCGGATCCAGAATGCTACCGCCTCGCGAGGTCCCGTCCGGGCGCGAATTCAGGGGTCCCTGGGACTCTCCAGTTGGAAGGCAACGGATGCCAGCCCAATCTCCGCCACCGCCATTCTCACCGATGCCGCGGCGGGCGACATCCTGACGCTCGCGCACGCCCGGAATATTCCGCTCACCGGCACGATCGCCGGATCCGTCCAGGCCAACGGCACTCTCGGGAAGATCGGCATCCAGGGCGATGTCAGCGCCGCGAAAGGAGCGTGGCAGAATGAACCCTTCGACAGTTTCAGCGCCCATTTCACCTACAGCGGCGACAGGCTGGATGTGTCCGCCGCGCAGTTCGTGGCCGGCGCCAAGCAGCTCAAGCTGAACGTGGATTATCAGCATGCGCCGGGACAATACGCTCAGGGCCGCCTCCGCTTTCAGGTGAGCAGCAACTCCATGCCCATCGATCAGATCCATTGGATTGCCGAGCAGCGCTCCGACTTGAAAGGCATGCTGGAGTTGACTGCATCCGGCGATGTGGATTTGACTCCGAAAGCCGCGACCCCCTACCGGATCCAGGACATCCACGCCGATATCGCGGCCAGGCAGATTCAATTTGCGAACCAGCACGTGGGCGAGGCGCGCCTGACGGCCAATTCGCAAGCCGGCGTGCTTCGCGCCCACATCGATTCGACCATCGCCGGCTCCACGGTGCGCGGAGATGGCCAGTGGCGCCTGGAAGGCGAATACCCCGGCACCGCGGTCATCCAATTCTCGAAAATCGACTTGGTGCGCCTCAAAGACTGGCTCTCCCCCGGCGAAGAGGATCCGGGCTTCACCGGTTCCGCGGAAGGCGAATTGCGGCTGGATCTGCCGGCCGAACGCCCGAAGGCGCTCAAGGCCGAACTGCGGATCCGCGAATTCCAGATTGCATCCGCACCGATCGCGGGAATCAACGCCCCACCGCCCACGGTCCGCAATTCCGGCGATATTGTGTTCCGCTATGCCAACTCCGTTCTCGTGCCCGAATCGGCGCACTTCATCGGACCCGGCACCGATCTGCAACTGACAGGGCGCATTCAGCCCGATCAGAAGGTACCGCTCGACCTCCGCGCGGACGGCCGTCTCGATCTCGGTTTTCTGCACGATTTCTTCCCGGATTTCGTCGCCTCCGGAGCCGTCAACCTCAGCGCTGCCATGCGCGGGACGTATAGCGATCCGCAGATCACTGGCCGCATGGAGTTCCAAAAGGCGAACTTTAACATCGCCGATGTCCCCAATGGGATTGCCAACGCCTCCGGGGTCATTGTCTTTAACAAGGACCGCGCCACCATCCAGCGGTTCGCCGGCGAGACCGGCGGCGGAAAAATCGAGTTGACCGGCTTCGCGGGCTACGGAGGCGTGCACACCACGGTCTTCCGGCTCCACGCACGCGCCACCGAGGTGCGGGTGCGGTATCCCGAAGGTGTCAGCACCGTGGTGAACGCCAACCTGAACCTTACGGGAACCTCCGACAGCAGCATGCTCTCCGGCTCGGTCACGGTCCTTCGCACGGGCTTCAATCTGCAATCCGATTTCAGCTCCATCCTGGCCAAATCCGCCGAGCCCGTGCGGACGCCGTCCGCCCGAACCGGCCTGCTCGGCGGCATGGGCTTCGACGTCCAGATCGACACTTCTCCGGATCTTCAGCTCCAGAGCACGTTGGCGGAAGATGTCCAGATGGAGGCCAACCTGAAGCTCCGCGGCACGGCCACCAACCCGGCCGTGCTGGGCCGTATCAGCATTACCCAGGGCAAGGTGAGTTTCTTTGGGACACAGTTCACGTTGAACCAGGGGACCATCGCGTTCTACAACCCGGTGCGAATCGAGCCGATTCTGGACGTCGATCTGGAGACGAAGGCGCGCGGCATCGATGTCATCCTCACCATCTCGGGTCCGCTCAACAAGCTGACCCTGACCCCCCGGTCCGACCCGCCTTTGCAGTTCTCCGAGATCGTGGCCCTGCTCGCCACCGGACGGGCGCCGACTTCCGACCCGTCGCTCTGGTCGCAGCAATCGAATTCGCAGACCTGGTCGCAGATGGGCGCGTCCGCTCTGCTCGGTTCGGCGATCGCCAATCCGGTGGCGGGCCGCCTGCAGCGCTTTTTCGGCGTGAGCAAACTGCGCATCGATCCCACCATCACCGGAGTGGAAAACAACCCGCAGGCGCGCGTGACGCTGGAGCAGCAGGTCACTCCCAGCCTGACGTTCACCTACATCACCAATGTCACCACCAGCAATCCGCAGGTGATTCGGATCGAGTGGGCGTTTTCCAGACAGTGGTCGGCCGTGGCGCTACGCGAGGAAAACGGACTTTTCGGGATAGACTTTTACTACAAACGGCGGTTTAAATAGAGGGTCCATGGGCGCCACCGGACCTTTGACCGCAGTTGCCGCCGCCTCCGCCGCGTGGATGGCTTGGGCCGTGCGCGGCCGCGCCTCCTCCGTCTTCGCGCCGAGCATCTGGCGCGGACCCCGCGACCGGCACGCCGTAGCCCTTACCTTTGACGACGGCCCCAGCGAGGCTACGCCGGAAATCCTGGAGATTCTGGACCGCCACAAGGCCGCGGCGACATTCTTCGTCTGCGGCGCCAACGTCGAGCGCCTGCCGGAAGTCGCGCGAGCGGCGGCCCGTGCCGGCCACGAAATCGGCAACCACAGCCACACTCATCCTTACCTGTTCCTGCGCTCGCCCGGCGCGATCGAAGCCGACATCCGGCGCGCCCAGCAAGCCATCGAGGCCGCGACCGGCGTCCGCCCGGGCTGCTTCCGCGCCCCGTATGGAGTACGCTGGTTCGGATTGCGTGCCGCGCAGGCAAAGCTGCACCTCACCGGCGTCATGTGGACCGCAATCGGCTATGATTGGAATTCCGGTGCGGAGGAAGTAGTCGCGCGGATGGCTGCGAAGGCGGCAAATGGCGCAATCCTCTGTCTGCACGACGGGCGTGAGGTGTGCGTCCGGCCGGATGTGCGCCAGACCGTCGAAGCAGTCCGGCGGCTGGTCCCCATGTTGCTTGACCAGGGGTATAAACTCGAAACGGTTAGCCGACTCCTATGTCCGAAGAACTGATTCAGCGGGTGCTGAAGGTGATTGCCACTTCCAAGCGAATTCCGGTCGAGACCGTGACGGTCGACAGCGATTTCCAGCAGCTTGGCATTGACTCCATGGACGCCGTGGAGATCCTGTTCGCGCTCGAAAACGAATTCGACATCACCATTCCCGACGAGGACGCGCGCGCCGTGCGCAGCATTCGCGATATGTGCGCCGGCGTCGAAAAGCTCGTCGCCGCCAAGAGCGCGGGTACGCAGGCCCCCCAATAACCGATGCGGCGCGTTGCCATCACCGGAACCGGCGCCATCAGCGCGCTTGGCAGGAACACCGCGGAATTCGCCGATTCGCTGCGGCTGGGCCGTAGCGGCATCGGCCCGATCGAATCGGCCGACATGTCGCAGGTCCGCTTTCAAAACGGCGCCGGGGTCAAGGGCTACTCGCACCAGCCCTACTTCGACGACCGCCGCGCCGATTTCATGGACCGCTTCGCCCAGTTCGCGGTGATCGCCGCGCGCGAAGCCGTTGCCGATGCCGGAATCGAGTGGACGCCGGAGTTGCGCGAGTCCGCCGCCATCATCACGGGCTCCTGCGTGGGCGGGCAGTCTACCGAGGACATCGGATTCGTCGAAATCTACAAGCTGGGGCACAACCGGGTGCATCCCCTGACCATCCCGAAAACGATGGCCAATGCCGGCGCCAGCCATATATCCATGGAGTTCGGGATCACGGGCCCCGCCTTCACCATCTCGACGGCGTGCTCCTCGGCGGCCCACGCTATTGGGCAGGCTTTCGCCATGGTGCGCAGCGGCATGATCGACCTGGCCATCACCGGCGGCAGCGAGGCGCCTTTCAGCTTCGGCATCTTGAAAGCCTGGGAGGCCATGCGGGTGGTCTCACCGGATACCTGCCGCCCATTTTCCAAGGACCGGCGGGGCATGATCCTCGGCGAAGGCGCCGCCATGTTTGTCATCGAGCCGCTGGAGGCGGCCCTGGCACGTGGCGCGCGCGTTCACGCGGAGATCGTCGGTTTCGGAATGAGCTCCGATGCCTGCCACATCACCCAGCCTTCGAAAGAAGGTGCGGCCCGCGCCATGATCGCCGCCTTGCGCGATGCCCGGCTCGCCCCCGGGCAGATCGGCTATATCAACGCTCACGGCACTGCGACACCCGCCAATGATCCCACAGAGACCGCCGCCATCCGGTGCGTCTTCGGCGGACATGCCGGTAAGCTCGCGGTCAGTTCGACCAAGAGCATGCACGGCCACGCATTGGGAGCCGCCGCGGCTCTCGAATGCCTGGCGACGGTCTTGGCCCTGCGCGACGGCGTCCTCCCCCCAACTGCCAATTTCAGCCAGCCCGATCCGGAGTGCGATCTCGACGTGATTCCCAACCAGTCGCGCCAGCAGCAGGTGGAGTACGCGATGTCGAATTCCTTCGCGTTCGGCGGCCTCAACGCGGTGCTGGTGCTAAAACGTTAGCCCCTCGATCAATTTGTCCAGCTCCGCTTGCAGCGCCGATTTCTTTTTCTGCAGCTCCGCCTGCCTGTCGCGCAGCCCGGCAAGCTGCTGTTCGTGAGTGTCCAACTGCCGCGCATAGTTCTGCACGAGCTGCTGCTGGCCGCTGACATTGTTCAGACTCTGGATATTGCGCCGGATGCGGTCTTCGTCCTGTGTGGCCTCGTTGATCTGGCCCTGAGCTTCCTGCAATGCCCGGTCGTTGTCGGCGATCTGCCGCTTCTGGGTTGCGATCCGGTCGAGTTGCTTGCGTGCGGCATCGCTGAGCGACCGGTTTTGGATATAACTCACCAGCATGTCGGGGCTCAGGTTGGTGATCATGGTCTGGGTGTCGTACACGCGCTCTTCGGCGACCACGAACTCCTGCGTCGAGTCCGGCGCCAGGCTCACTTCGAAGCGATAATTGTTTGCGGTCTTCTCCTTCGGCTTCTGGTTGAGCAGCGTGTAACCCGGCCGCAGCGGGTGTTCCAGGATCAGTGTCTTGGCTTTCTTGTCCACGTTTCGGATGGTGTACGTCCGCGTTTCTTCGGCGGCGAACTTCGTGGTCAGGGTCCCGCGCGTGGCGCGGACCTCCCTCACCAGCGCCTGTTTGCTGCCGAAGGCCTCGGTGATGCGCGTGCCCAGGTCCACCGCGTAGCTGATCAGCCGCTTCTCGCCGCCCTTGAGCGTCTCCATCAACGCCTCACCTCCGTACGCGCCGGCGTCGTAAACCGTAATCGGGCCGCCATCCAGCGTTTTGCCGGTGCTGTTGGTCAGCTCGGCGGCGTTCGTCGGATGTTGCGAGCTGTGGTCGGAGTAGATCAGCAGCTTGCGGCCTTCGATTGGCTGTTGCAGGAAGGGCAGCATGGCGGATTCGTTCTTGCGAATCGTGACCGGCTGGGCGATGCGATACTCGAACAACTCGCCGAGCTCCTGTCCGGTTGCCGAGGCCGCAATCGAACTGGGAACCACTTCTTCGCGCATGAACTGCGGCGCCGGCGCGGCCGCCGGCGGCGGTGCCGGGGGCGCCAATATCCCCATCGCCCGATTGGCGGGCCGGCTTGCCGGAGCCGCCTTTGCCTCCGCCTCGAACGCCGCGGAATGCACTACCGGCCGCGCCGCCGTGTCGTCCGCCAACTCGGCTTCCGGCCGCTGCACATACTTCGGCGCGTAGAGCTGGCTCACGAACGAAATCGGCCGCCCCGATACCAGCGACAGCCGCACCTTCGTCCAATCCTCGCCGGTCATGTTGTCCACGATCGCCCAACCCTCCAGCGTCGGCGCTTTCTCGCTGAAAATCAGCCGGTAGCTCGACTTCCACACCGGCGCCGGTATCATGTAACTGGCCACCACGTCGCGCTCTTTGGCGTCGGTGGAATCGATGTACACGCTGCGCTTGTCCTTGGAGCGGGACGCCGCAATCACTGCCAGGTAATCTTTGAACTGCTGTTGCAGTTTCGGGTCGCTGAACCGGATGCCCGAGGCGGCGTTGAGATCCAGCGTGCGCAGATCGCCCGAATCCAGTAGCACGTTGAGCTGATCGCGCGTGGGCTCTTTGTCGGTACCCGGGATGGTGCGGGCATTGACGATCACTCCACCAAGCGTCTGACTGCCGAAGATTACCTCGACATGAGCGCCGCGGAGCCGATCCATCAAGCCCGGCAACCCGTCGCTGCCGATCTCGAACGGAAACTCGGCCAGCTTGTGGCTCAACGGATCGGCCGAATCGTACCGCAGCCCGGTGACCTTTCCGCCGCCGCGCTCTTCGATGGTCAGCGATTTCAGCACATCGTTCATCTCCGACGCGTTGAAGTCCAGCCGCGCCGATTCGCCCGCCGCCAGTTTTCCCGACCTCTCGAAAAAGCCTACCCCGTGCTTGTACAGCACGACCTCCTTCACCGGCAGCTCCGCCGGAAAGGCCAGCGAGGCTCCCAGGATCACGCAAACCGTCATGTGACGCGTCATAGGTCTCCGTTCCAGGAATGCCGCCAATTGCGGATTCCTTTCGGTCTACTCGCCCATCGCTTTAATGATGACGCGTTTTTGCCGCTGACCGTCGAACTCGGCGTAGTAGACCTGCTGCCACGGGCCGAAATCGAGCTTCCCGGCCGTGACCGGCACGATCACCTCGTGGTGCACCAGCAGGCTCTTGAGGTGCGAATCGCCGTTGGTCTCGCCGGTGCGATGATGCCTGTAGTCTTTGCGAAACGGAGCCAGCTTTTCCAGCCACTCGTCGATGTCTGCGATCAGCCCATCCTCAGCATCATTGACCCACACACCCGCGGTAATGTGCATCGCGGAAATCAGAATCATGCCCTCCCGGATGCCGCTCTTTTGGAGGACACTTTCCACCTGGCCGGTAATATTCAGATACTCTCTGTGTTTTGCGGTCTTAAATGTGAGATATTCCGTATAGAATCTCATAGGGCGATGATACAACCGGGCCAGATCCTGATCGTCGACGATGAACCTTCCCTGCTCAAAATGATGAGCATTTATCTGGGCCGGTTGGGCTATGCCGTAGTTACTGCGGTTAACGCCGAAGGGGCCCTGGAGGCCGTCAAGACGCAGCCCGGCGGTTTCGCCGTCGCGGTATTGGATGCGTCCCTGGCCAGTAACGGCCTCGACGATCTTGCAGGCCGGATGTTAATGCTAACCCCGCGGCTATGTGTAATCGCCGCCAGCGGTTATCCTGTGGACATGACCCTGTTGGAAGCCGCCGCGCCCGGCCGCGTAACCTTTCTTCACAAACCGTTCTCCCCGGAGATGCTGGCGGCCGCCGTACGGAGGATGCTTGCCACGCAAGAAGAAGTTTGACGTTGCCAAGGAAGTGAAGGCCATCGCCCGTGAACGCGTTGGCAGGGTGCCGGCAGCCAGGCCGATCGAACCGAAATCGCAGCGCAGGAAACCGAAACACAAGAAGCGGGCGGAGGAAGACCAATGAGGCGGGGAGCTCCTCCTCCGGACGCCCTCTCGCGCCGCGAAGCTCTGGGCTTCATTTGGCTGCCGTTTTTCCGCCCCGGCCACATCGGCCTGGCGGGCGCGAAGTTTCGGATCATCCGCACGGGCAGTTCCAAACGCCGGTATCTCCTGATTCATGGCAACGAAGAAACCGCGCGGCAGGTGCTGATTCAACACATGCGGACGCACGACGGAATCGCCTACGTGATCGAGTCACATACCCGGGACGTGCCGGTCGGCAGCCTCCAGCTTGATCCCAATCGCATGTTCTCGCGCGCCGGCGCAGAGGCTAATATCGCGCGCCTGAACCCGAACGCCGCCCCCGATGCCGTGCAGCACGCACTTCACACGCTCGACCACGGCCGTGAGAAACTCATTCATGCCCTGACCCCGCCCCGCGGCGGTCTGACGGTCGCTCTGCACAACAATTCCCAGGGCTATTCGGTTACCGACGAGGTCCCGATCAGCGATCAGGTCTCGCTGCGCGAACCCGGCAACCCGCACGCGTTCTTCCTGTGCACCGACCCGGCGGACTTCGAGATCCTCAAGGCTTCCCCTTACAATGTGGTGCTGCAGCAGCACGCGCCGAAGATTGACGACGGTTCGCTCTCGCGCGTGGCCGCCGCTCGGGGATTTCGCTATGTCAACCTGGAAGTGGGGTTGGGGCACCCCGAACGCCAGCGCGAGATGATCGCCTGGCTGGAGTGGACGTTGAAGTAACGGCCCGGCTACATGAAGTAGTCTTTGACCTTCTCGAAGAGCCCCTTCTCCGCCGGCCGGTTATCCACGGGCAGCGTCTCGCTTAGCTGCTCCAGAAGCTTGCGCTGGTCCCGGGTCAGCCGCGTCGGCATCTTCACGTTGACATGCACGTAGAGATCCCCGCGGCCACTGCTGTTCAGGATGGCAACCCCGCGATGACGCAGCTTGAACTGCGCCCCGTTCTGCGTACCTTCCGGGATCTTCAGCTTCTGCTGCCCCTCCAGCGTCGGCACATCGATTTCGCACCCGAGAGCCGCCTGCGCGATGTTGATGGGGATGGTGCAATGCAAATCGCTCTCGCGCCGCTCGAAGAAGGGGTGGTCCTTCACCTTCAGGAACACATACAGATCGCCTGGAGGACCGCCATTGGCGCCCGGCTGGCCCTCGCCCGCGAGCCGGAGCCGGTTCCCGTCGTCCACGCCCGCCGGAATGTTCACCTTCAACTTGCGCTGCACCTGCCGCCAGCCCTGACCCCGGCACTCCGAACACGGATTGCGGATGATTTGGCCGCTGCCGTTACACGTGCTGCACGTCCGCCGGATGGACAGGAAGCTCTGCTGGTAGAGCACTTCGCCGCGCCCATGACAGGTCGGGCAAGTGCTTGGGCCGTATCCCGGCTCGCTGCCGGTGCCGCGACAATGCTCGCAGCGCTCCATGCGCGGAACCTGAATCTCGGCCGCCATGCCGAACATGGCGTCTTCGAACGAGATCTCCAGATCGTAGCGGACGTCCTCGCCCCGCTGCGCCCGCGTTCGCCGTCTGCTGCCGCCGCCGCCGAACAGATCGCCGAAGCCGAAGAAATCCCCCAGGATGTCGCTCAGGTCTTCGGGGTTGAACTGTGGCCCGCCCGCCGCTCCTTGCAGTCCCGCGTGCCCATAGCGATCGTAGGCGGCGCGCTTCTGCGCGTCGCTCAAAACGCTATAAGCTTCGCTGGCCTCTTTGAATTTCTCCTCGGCGGCCGGATCGTCTGGATTGCGGTCAGGGTGATAGCGCTTGGCTAACTCGCGGTAAGCGGATTTTAGCTCTTGCTCACCAGCTTCCCGGCCTACACCAAGGACCTCGTAATAATCTCGTTTCGACACGGAATCCACTTACTTTACCCTCGAACCGCGACCCTTACCATCGCCGGCCGGAGGAGTCTGCCTTTGAAATTGTAGCCCCGCTGAAATTCGCCGAGAATGGCCTGGTCTTCAGCCTCTTCCGTCGGCACGCGCTCCACCGCCTGGTGGACATTCGGGTCGAAGAGCTTGCCCGCCGTCTCGATTGGCTCCAGCCCTATCTTCTTCAACGTGTCGAACAGGCGCTGGTAAATCAGCTCCACGCCTTTGGCATACTCCCGGTCGGCCGTTTCCACCTTGAGCGCGCGCTCGAAATCGTCGAGCACCGGCAGTACGTCCTTCACCATGTCCATGGCCGCGAACTGGATGAAATCGCCGCGCTCGCGCTCGCTCCGCTTGCGAAAATTGTCGAACTCCGCGCGCACCCGCAGCAGCCGGTCCTGCAGGTCGGCCTTCTCGGCGGCAACCTGGTCCCGGTCCGAAGTGACGGCCGCCAACTGGCCTTCCAGTGTGACGGCAGGGGTGGTTTCCTCGGCCGAAATTTGGGGAGATCCCTCTTGAGGCTTATCGATATCCACTGCTCTTAGCTTAGCAAAAGGCTGCCGCCGGCCCTAGAACTGCGCGCTTTCCAGCGCACGACTGGTCTCCAGCACGGCCGCCATAACCCTCTCGTAGTGCATCCGCATCGGACCCAGTACCGCCACCTTGGCCGGCAGCCCGCTGGGCATCCGGATGGTGATGCCGATCAGCGCCAGATCCTTCATCGCCGGGTGAGCTTCCTCCAACCCGACCCGAACCGCAAGCTGCCCGGCCGGCATCTCCAGGAACCGGTCCAACAGCTCGATCACCCGCTCCTTTTCCTCCAGCGCGTGGAACAGCTCGCGCAGTTTTTCGCGCGTCAGGTGCAGATCCAGACCCAGCAGGTTGCTGGCGCCGTCCATGTGCAGCTCGGGAGACGTATCCACTTCCAGCAGCCCCTTTTGATACAACCGGGTCAGCTTGCGCGCCACCTCCTGATACAGCTCCCGCTCCTCCGCGATCCGGCGCAGCAGTTCGCGCCGCGCCCGCCCCAGTTGCCACCCGGCGAAATTGCGGTTGACGTAGTTGCAGATCGAGTTAAGCTCGACCGGCGATACCGGCTCCTCCACCGTCACTACGCGATTGCGCACCATGTGGTCGCGTGTCACCAGCACCATGAGCACGCGCCGGTCGCCGAGCGGCACCAGTTGAATCTGATCCAGCTCCTGGGCCATCTCCGGCAGTGCTGCCGCGATCCCCACGTTGTGCGTCAGCTCCGTCAGGATGCTGCTGGACCGTTCCATCTGCTCACCCACCGTGTCCAGCCCGCGCAACTCGCTGGCCACCCGCTCGGCCTCGGTCGCCGAAACCCGGTTGGCGCTCAGGGCGCTCACATAGATCCGAAACGCTTTGTCCGTAGGCACCCGTCCCGCGGAGGTGTGCGGCTGCGAGAGATATCCCTCATCGGCGAGATCCGCCATCACATTCCGGATGGACGCCGGGCTCAACGAATCCTGCCGGCGTCTCGAAATGGTGCGCGAGCCGACCGGCTCCCCGGTCTCGATATACGCGCGGACAATCGCGGACAGGATTTCCCGGTATCGATGATTGAGCGGCGCTTCGGTTCTCATAGACCCTTGAGTCTACACTACCCTGCTTAATATTTTATCTGTCGCGGATGCTGAGGGTCAATCCTGTGAGGTAGGGTGCTAAAATACCGCTTCCAATCTTTCAGGAGGTTTTCGAGTGGGAGTCGTGAAGGCGCTGTTGCGATTTGCCAGCTATGTGTTTCAGGCGCTTTTCTGCATGGGTTTGCTCGCTTTGTCGGTCCTGGCTTTCGTCGCCGGCGCCCAATCGCTGCACCTGGGAATGCTCCCATGGACGGGCTCGACGCTCCTCTACATACTGTTCTTCGGATCCCTGGTTGGCCTGCTCATCCTCCTGCTCGCGCTGCGCGGCTCGGCTCGGTGGCTGTTCTTTCTCTGGTGCCTGGTGATTGCGGTGCTGGTTGCCAAGTTTTATTTTTTGAGCGGCTACCGTTTCGCCCCCGGCGAAGCCAGGACCGCCCTCTATCTCCTGGCCGGCTCCTTCATCGCCCTACTCGGATCCTGGTTCGTGATGACCCGCCCCACGGCCCGATAACTCGCGATGCACCGGGCGATCATCTTCGACCTCGGCAAGGTCCTGATCTATTTTGATTTCGGTATCGCCTACCGGTCGCTGGAATCTCTCTGCCCCTATCCAGCCGCCGAAATCCCCCGCCGCCTCGCCGCCAGCGACCTGGTCCGCCGGCTGGAAACCGGCTTGATCGAGCCCCACGACTTCGTCGATAAAGCGTCCGAACTCCTCGACCTCCATATCGGCTACGACGAATTCTGCCGCGTCTTCAGTTGTATCTTCACCGATATTCTGATTCCGGAGAGCATGCTCGAAGCTCTCGCCAGGCGCTATCGCCTGATCCTGCTCTCCAACACCAACGCGCTGCACTTTCCGCTGCTCCAGGAAAAATACGGACATCTCCTGCGGCACTTTCACCGGCATGTTCTCTCACACGAGGTCCGTGCCATGAAGCCGGACCCCGCGATCTATCGTGCCGCGGTCGAGGCCGCCGGCTGCCGGCCCGAAGAGTGCTTTTACACCGACGATATCGCCCAGTTCGTCGAAGGCGCGCGCAACCTGGGTATCGATGCCGTGCAGTTCCAATCCTGCGCACAGATCGAGCGCGAATTGAGGGCGCGGGGCATCGTGTGGTAGGCAGTCTCACGCGTGTTAACCTCGAATGTTGTGTTCCGTCGAGTCATCTGGATCGTCCTGGATAGTGTGGGCATCGGTGAGATGCCCGACGCCGCGCTCTTCGGCGACCCCGGCGGCGCCGATACGCTCGGCAACATCGCACGCATCCGCGGCCTCAACGTTCCCAACCTCGAGCGCCTCGGGCTCGGCAACATTAAGACGCTGAGCGGAATCGTCCCGGTTGTCTCCCCTACCGGAGCCTACGGTAGTTGCACTCTGGCTTCGCCCGGCAAAGACACCACCACGGGCCACTGGGAAATGGTCGGCATTCACCTGGCAAAGCCCTTCCCGCTCTACCCGCACGGCTTTCCCCGCGAAGTTCTTGACCAGTTCGAGAGCCGGATCGGCCGCGCCACCCTCGGCAACAAAGCCGCCTCGGGTACCGAGATCATCAAGGAACTGGGCCAGGAGCACATGCGCACCGGTTCTCCCATCGTCTACACCTCCGCCGACAGCGTCTTCCAGATCGCCGCCCACGAAGAAGTCATCCCGCTCTGGGAACTGTACAAAATCTGTGAGACGGCGCGCGAGATCATGAGCGGGCCGCATGAGGTCGGCCGCGTGATCGCCCGCCCGTTCGTCGGCACGCCCGGTAATTTTACCCGCACCGCCAATCGCCACGATTACGCCGTGCCTCCGCCCAAGGGCATGCTTCTCGACCGGCTGGACGAATCCGGCGTATACATTCACAGCGTCGGCAAAATCTTCGACGTGTTCCTGGGCCGCGGCATCAGGGAATCCGACAAGACCAAAAACAACGCCGATGGCATGGCCAAGACCCTCGAGGCGATGAACGAGACCGGGAGCGGCCTCATCTTCGTGAACCTGGTCGACTTCGACCAGCAATACGGGCATCGCAACGATATCGAAGGCTACGGCGCCGCCCTCGAGCAGTTCGACGCCTGGCTTCCGGCCCTGGAGAGCGCTTTGCAGGAAGGCGATTTGGCCATTTTCACCGCCGATCACGGCTGCGACCCCACCGTGCCCGGCACCGATCACACCCGCGAGTACGTGCCCCTGCTGGCTCTGGGCCCGAAGGTCCGCGCCGGGGTGAACCTGGGCCTGCGCGGCTCGCTCAGCGACATCGGCCAGACCGTGGCCGAAAACTTCGGCTGCCGCATCGCCGAAGGCGCCAGTTTCTTATCGCAAATCCTATGAGAACACCAGTCATGGCGGGCAATTGGAAGATGTACAAGACGCCCGCGGAAACTACCCAATTCTTCGAGAAATTCCGGCCGTTGGTCGAGAACTCCTCGCACTGCGAAGTCGTGATCTGTCCTCCATTCACGAACCTCGCCGCGGCCGTCGCAGCCGTCAAAGGAAGCAATATCCGCGTCGGATCGCAGAACATCGCCTGGGCCAGGGAAGGCGCGTTCACCGGCGAAATCTCCGGCCCGATGCTGAACGCCGCGGGCGCGACCCACGCCATCGTCGGCCACAGCGAGCGCCGCCAGTATTTCGCCGAGACCGACGAGACGGTTCTCAAGCGCACGCAGGCGGCCTTGGAATTCGGGCTGACGCCGATCGTCTGCGTCGGCGAGTTGCTGGCCGACCGCGAAGCCGGCAATACCGAAGCGGTGCTCACCGCACAGGTCCAGAAGGGTATCGCCGGGCTCTCCGAACAGCAGTTCGCCAAAATCGTGATCGCCTACGAACCCGTCTGGGCCATCGGCACCGGCAAGACCGCGACGCCCGATATGGCCGCCGACGCCCATCGCGTGATCCGCGCCCGCGTGCGCGCGGCATTCGGCAACGCGGCCGCCGATGCCGTCCGCATCCTGTACGGCGGCAGCGTCAAGCCTGACAACGTGAAGAGCCTGATGGCGCAGCCTGAAATCGACGGCGTACTCGTCGGCGGCGCCAGCCTTGACCCCGCCGGCTTCGCCTCCATCGTCAACTTCTGAGTGTGGGACCGGCGTCAGCCGGTCCCGGTCGCCGGTCAGTTGCCGCCCGGTCCGCCCCGTCCGCCTCGCCCGCCCGCCGGCTGCGGCGGAGGGAGCGGCTTGCGCGGAAGTTTCTCCGCCCGCACCGCGGTCAGGTACACCATCGACGCCTCGATCGCCGACATCTGCATCATGTCGGTCGCCTGAATGCGGTCGTACACGTCCATGTTCGAGTGGTGCGTGCGCGTGTTGTAGTCCATCGTGTCCTGAATGAACTGGAACCCGGGGAGCCCGACGGCGTCGAAGCTCTGGTGGTCCGTCCCGCCAGTGTTGCGAATGGTAATCGTGGTCGCGCCCAGGTCCCGGAACGGCTCCAGCCACTTCTCGAAAATCGGACGGCACATCTCGTTGCCCTGAAGGTAAATGCCGCGAATCTTGCCGGTGCCGTTGTCCACGTTCCAGTAGCCGGCGAACTTCTCGTGCTCCGTAGTGGGCTTCATCGTCGCAGGATCGGCGAAGTGTTCCTTGACATAAGCGCGCGAACCCAGCAGCCCCTGCTCCTCGCCGCCCCACAGCGCCATGCGCACCGTGCGGTCCATATTGAGATTAGCCGCCTTCAGCACGCGCATCACTTCCATCGCAATCGAGCTGCCCGCGGCATTGTCGGTCGCGCCCGTGCCGTAGTGCCAGCTATCGAAGTGCCCCCCGACCATCACCAGCTCGTCCTTCTTCGCATTACCCGGAATCTCCGCGATCACGTTGAACGAGTCCACGTTGTCGTCGAAGCTCGCCTTGATTTCGAATTGCAGCTTCACCGGGATCTCGTGCTCCAACAGGCGCGCGATGCGGTTGTAGTGCTCGGCCGCCATCACGACGGTGGGCAGGTTGTCGTTGGCGTCGCGGCTCTGGCCGCCGCCGAAGAGCGTGCCGCCGTCGCCGTTGAACGAGATCTGGATCACCAGTGCCGGCTTCTCCGCCTTGAGGAAGGTCTGCAGCGCCTGCGGGCTCACTCCGCCCGGGCCCACGCCTCCGCGCCCGCCGCCCGGACCGCCGGGGCCGCCGCGCCCACCGCGGCCGAAGCCCGGAAGCTGGATCTGGGCCGTCTGAATGTCCGCCAGTTCGGAATCGTTGTAGCGGACGCCCAGCGGTGTGGTCACCATCTGCAGGTCGCGCTTGGGAGAGATCATCACGATCTTGCCCGCCAGCTTGCCCTTGAACTTGTCGAGGTCCGCCTGCGTCTGCGGCGTCACCAGCATCGGATTGCCCGTCACCACTCCGTTGGTCCCGGGCGTCCACGCCACCGGGTAGGCGATGATCGGCTGGTATTGCGGCTCGATCATGTGACCCGAGTAATACTCGACGTTCCACGCCTTGCCGAACGGGCCCCACTTCTCCAGGTGGACGTTGCTCAACCCGTACTCCTGGAGCCGCTTGACTGCCCACTCTCCGGCGGCGCGGTACCCTTTCGAATCCGTCAGCCGCGGTCCGTTCACGTCGGTCAAATAAAACACGTGATCCATCACCTTGGAATCGCGCCCGAGCGCTTCTTCCTTGATCTTGTGGATCACATTGAGGTCCACCTTCTCCGCGGGCTGCGCGAGGGCCAGCACGGGAGCCAGGAAGAGCAGTGTTGCGGCAAACTGGGTTTTTCGCATAGAAACCAGAATAGGCGAAAGCGGTCCCGCCGTGGTTACAATGAGAAATCCCCGGGAGGGTCTTGTAATGAAAAGGCTTTTTTGCGCGGCAGCCGCTGTTTCCCTCTGCCTGGCCGCCGACAACTCCATTTGGAAGCCCGCGCCTCCGCCGCCTGCCTCCTGGCAGCACGATCGCATCGCCGATCTGACAGCGCGCCGCAAAGCCGTCGCCGACCGCATCGGCGACCGCGCCGTCCTCATTCTCTACGCCGCCGAGCCGCGCAACTATGCTAACGACATCGACTGGCCCTACCGCCAGGAGAACAATTTCTTCTACCTCACCGGCCTGAACCAGCCCGGCGCAACCTTGGTCCTGGTCCCTGGCGCCGACAAGATAAAGGAGATGGTGTTCCTGCCCCGCCCGGTGCCTTCGCGCGAGACTTGGACCGGTCACATGCTCACCGCCGCCGAAGCCCGCGAAATCTCCGGAATCGCCAACCTCTATGAATCCACGCAGCTCAACACCCTGATTTCGACTCTGATCCCCCGCGCCCGCGGAGCGCTGGCAACTTCCGGCGAAGGTCGCGGTGGCCGCGGCGGGCGCGGCGGCCCGTCCGATTCCCCCTGGGGCGAGGAGTTCTCCAAAATCACAACGCTGGCCAACAACGGCGACCTCCAGCTCTACATGCTGCTGCCCGCGCGTCCCAACGCCGCCGAGTACAGCCGCGAGCAGGAGTTCGCCGGACGACTGGCCGGGGTCGGCGCGGGTATCGCCATCAAGGACGCCACGGCGATCTTCGGCGAGCTACGCCGTGTCAAGTCCCAGCGCGAGCTCGATATCCTGCAGCACGCGGTGGACATCACCGCCGAGGCCTTTCAACGAGCTTACGCGCTGGCGGCCCCCGGCGCGTGGGAGTACGAAATCCAGGCCCAGTTCGAGTACACCTTCCTGCGCCGCAACGCGCACTGGGGCTACCCCTGCATCGTGGGCAGCGGCGTCAATGCCACCACCCTGCACTACGAAACCAACAAGTCGCAGTTGAAAGACGGCGACCTCATCCTCATGGACGATGCCGCCGAATTCGACCAGTACAGCGTCGACGTCACCCGCACCATCCCCATCAACGGCAAATTCAGCAAGGAGCAGGCCGAGATCTACCGCCTGGTCTACGACGCGCAACAGGCCGGTTTTCAGAATGCCAGGCCGGGACGCCCGTCCAACGCCATGCAGAACGCGGCCAACGACGTCTTCAAGCAGGGCCTCTTCAAGTTGGGCCTGATCACCGACCCCAAGAGCGACGAGCAGGCCAGGGTCTGGTCCATCCACGGCATGAGCCACGGCATCGGCCTGAACGTCCATGATCCCGGCGGCCGCGAGTTGCAGCCCGGCATGGTCGTGACCATGGAGCCTGGCCTGTATTTCCGCCCCGACGCGCTGGACAACCTGCCGAAGACCCCCGAGATGGAAAAGTTCGCCGCCCAGGTCCGCCCGATCTTCGAGAAGTACAAAGGCATCGGCGTCCGCATCGAAGACGACGTGCTGATCACCACTGCCGAACCGAAGGTGCTCTCCTCCGCCATCCCCTCGAAGCTCGAGGATGTCGAGGCTGCGATCGCCAAACTTCGCCAGATCACGAAAACCGCCCCGCCGATGTAGCCAGTCACTCCTGCCGTAGCGTGGCTGCTGGATCCAGCATCGCCGCCCGCCGCGCTGGAACGTACGCCGCCACAGCCGACACACACGCCAGCAGGATCACCACCACCCCCAGCGTCCACGGATCTGCCGGCGCGACTCCATAGAGCATCGACCGGAACTGGCGTGCCGCCGCAAATGCGCCTGCCGCGCCGAGCGCGAGTCCCACCACGGTCCAGCTCATCACGTACGAGAGGATCCAGGCCGCGATGCGGCCGCGCGTGGCCCCCAGCGCCATCCGGACACCGATCTCGCGCACGCGTTGCGTAACCAGGAACGCCAGCACTCCGTAGACACCCAAGGCGGCCAGCAGCACGCCGATCCCGGCGAACATCGACAGCAGCGCCGCGTTGAATCGCGGCCGCGCATTGAGACGCGCGATGCGGTCGTCGAACGGTCCCACCGTCACCGGCAGCGCGGCGTCGATCGTGCGAATCTCGTCCTCCATCAGGCGGGCGACGAGTGCCGGCTTGGCCGCGCTGCGCACCACCGCCGATACGAACCGCGGTGCGCTCCGCGTGCTGTCGTAAGGAAAGTACATTTCGGGTACGTCCTCGGCCGTCAGACCCGCATTCTTCACGTCCGCGACTACTCCCACGACTGTGTACGTCTTCGGAAAGCCTGCGGGCTTGACGGAATGGCCGACCGGCTCCTGGTTGGGAAAGAGGCGCCGCGCCAGCCGGTCGCTCAGGATCGCCGTTCCCTGGGCTGAGTCGATCTCCGCCGCGACGAACGGCCGGCCGCGCACCAGCTCGATCCCGAGCGCGCGAAAGTACTCCGGCGTGATGTGCCGCAGGTTCACATTCCCTCCGCGGCCCTGCCCGGACGGCGGCCTCCCATCCACCCCGATCGATCCGTACATGATCCCGATTCCTGCCGTGAGCGGCGGCAACTCGTCGGCCACCGCCACCGCCGACACGCCGGGCAGCCGGCGCAGCGCGCTCTCCAGCCGCTCGACGAAGGCGTAGCGGTCCGCCACCGTGCGATATTTCTGCTGTCCCAGAACTGCCGAGGCCGTCACTGTGCCCTCGGTGCGCACGCCGAAGCGGATGTCGCTCAACTCCCGCAGTGTGTGGATCAGCAGGCCTGCCGACGCCACCAGGAACACCGAAATCGCCACCTGCGCGGTCACCAGCGTGCTCCGCAGTCGCATTCTCCTGGACACGGCCCCTGCCGGAAGCAGTGCGAAGGCCAGGACACTCGCGAGCAGCGCCGCGGCGCTGAACAGGAAGATCCGCAAATCGAGTGAAGCGTGTCGCAGGCCGATGACGCCGGCAGGGGCGGTCCGGCGAAAGACGGCCAGGAGCACCGCCGCCAGGCCGAGTCCGCCTACCCAGCCGGTAGCAGCCACCAGCGCGAGTTCGGCCGCGTGGTGCATCATTAGCCGGGCCTTGCCGGCGCCCAGGGCCGCGCGGATCGCGGTCTCGTGCGCGCGGCTCGCGGCCCGCGCCATCCACAGGTTGGCGATGTTGGTCCAGGCGATCAGCAGCACCGCGGCCACCGCGCCGAACAGCACCCATCCGGCCGTACGGGCGCGTACTCGCATGACGTCATTCAGCGAGCCGATCTCCAGCCGCACCTCCTTGCGGAACGAAGGCGTGATGGTCGTCAGGAAATTCGCGAAGAAAGGCTCCAGCGCCGCCCGGGCCTGTTCCATCGTCACGCCCGCCTTGAGCCGTCCGAACGCGTTGACCATGGAGACGGCCTGCCGCTTCCGCTCCACAGCTTCGTTGAGTTGAAGGGCAATCAGCAGGTCCACCTGCGCGAGAGTAGGGAACTCGAACGAGGCCGGCAGCACCCCGATGATCGTCGCGGGCTCGCCATTGAGCTGCACCCGCCGTCCCGCGATCTTCGGATCCCCGCCATACCGCTCGCGCCACAAGGCATTCGACAGAATGATGCTTTGAGGGACCTTCGGCAGGTCCTCCTCCGGCCGGAAATTGCGACCAGCGGTCGGTTCCACTCCGAACAACGGCAGAAACGTGGATGCTACTCCCGCGCAGCTCAGCCGGACCGGGTTGTTCTCGGTGAGGTCGCAGTCGAAAGGCTCGCTCGCCGCCGTAAGCCCGGCCAGTGCCGACCGCTCCTCCTTCCATTCCGCATAGTCGCCGCCCAGCAAAAATGGATGATCGGCCAGCGGCGCCCGCACTCCGATCGCCACCAGCCTGCTGCCGTCCGCGTACGGCAAGCCCCGGAAGAGGATCCGGTCCACCACGCTGAACACGCCAGCCGCGCCGCCGAGCCCCAAGGTCAGCGCCAGCACCGCCGCCGCCGTGAAGGCGGGTGCCCGCTGCAGGCTCCGAAAGGCGAAGCCCAACTCCCTGCCGGCTGCCTCCACCAGCGACGCCGCTCCGCCGATGTGCTCCCGCCGCGTCTCCTCGTGAACAATCGACGTGCTGCCGAACCGCTTGTGGGCTGCCGCTGCCGAATCGTGAGGGCTCATCCCTTCCTGTTGGTACTCAGCGGCCCGCATTTCCAGGTGGAATTGCATTTCTTCCCGGAGCTCGCGATCGAGGTCGCGCGCCCGGCGTCTTTCGAACCAGCCTTTCATGCGAAGTTCAACACTCTGGCCACGCCCGCACTGAGCGACTGCCATTGGCCTTCGTGTTCCTCCAGCCTCTTCCGTCCGGCGGCGCTGATCCTGTAGTAACGCGCGCGGCGGCCGTTCTCCGACGTCTTCCAATCGCTGGTGACCGCCTTTTCGCGCTCCAGGCGGTGCAGGGCCGGATACAAGGACCCTTCTTCGATGCGCAGCAGACCCTCCGATGCGTTCTGGATGTGCACCGTGATGCCGAATCCGTGGTTGGGCCCCCGCGCCAGCGTCTTGAGAATCAGCAGATCCAGC
Organism: Verrucomicrobiia bacterium; assembly: GCA_035578025.1. Lineage (GTDB taxonomy): Bacteria > Acidobacteriota > Terriglobia > Bryobacterales > Bryobacteraceae > Solibacter. Next base: position 11,361 of record DATJYJ010000019.1, on the reverse strand, counting down.
GTATTCTGAGCCGTGGCTTGCGACATGTCCGTCTCACCTAGCTCGCTACCCTAGCGAACTAGGGATAGCATACGCCGGCAAAAAACAGATGTCAAGGTCTGTTTTGGACGCACTTTTGGACGCGCTTCAAGAGGTAATCCAGCAGCTCGGATTCCCCTTCGATCCGCATGCCCACCTTCAGCCAGTACAACGGCACTCCCCCCAGCAAATCGTCCGCACCGTCAGGTAGGTTCACCGAGTCCTTCTCCGTGGTCACCATGGCTTCCGCGCCCTTCCGGCAGAACTGGTCCGCCATGCATCGCAGCTCCGCGGGCCGGTACCGGTGATGGTCGTCGAATTCGAAGCTCTCGACCACTTCGAGTCCCAATCCCTCCAGCGTGAACCGGAAGGTCCGCGGATTTCCCAGGCCGCAGAACATGCCGACGTGGCATCCCGGCAGCCCCTCGGCGCGGCGCCCGCTGCGATTCTCCACCCAACTCTCCGGCGCCACGCTGGCGCGAAAGATCGGCGCCTGTGGGTTCCACTTCCGCACCTCGCGCTCGATTGCCGGCGCCAGGTCCGATGCGTCGCAGCGCGTGATCAGGATCGCATCCGCCCGCGCCAGCGCATCCACCGGCTCGCGCAGGCGCCCCAGCGGGAACACTGCCCCGCCGCCCAGCGGATTCAGCGCGTCGATCAGCACGATATCCACGGCCCGTGCCAGTCTCACGTGCTGAAAGCCGTCGTCGAGTAGCATCACGTCGCAGCCGAACTTCTCGCGCAGCATGCGGCCTGCCTCGAAGCGGTCCACCCCGATCCCCACCGGCGCCACGCGCGAGCGCAGGAAAATCTGCGGCTCGTCGCCGCTCTCGTACGGCGCCACGATCGCGCCCGCTTCCAGCGCCATGTGGTCCACGGGCGAAGTCCGCCCGTAGCCGCGCGTCAGAATCCCGGGCTTGCGGCCCCGCTCGCGGAGCAGTTCCGCCAGCCGCAGCACGGTCGGCGTCTTGCCGGTGCCGCCCATGGCCACGTTGCCCACGCTGATCACCGGCACGTCGAGTTCACGCCGCTGCCCATACTGGCGGGCCTGCCGCCTTCGCGCACCCTGGCGCCACAATTCCGCCAACACCGACGCCGCCGCGAACCAAGGCATCGCCGGCCGGTACCGCGGTACCCGCAGGATGCCGTGCATCTCGCGCGTGGCCCGCACCGTGGCCCCGCGATCAGCCTCTGCGCAAACCTTGCCCCGCTCGCCGACTCCGCCCGCATCCGCCAGCACCTGCTCCACCGCGCCGGCCAATTCCGCTGCCGAACCAATCTCGACGCAGGCCCGGTGCGCACGAAACTGATCCGCGATGGCCTGAAAATTCTCCATGTGCGGCCCCACGATCACCGGCTTCCCGAAGAACGCGGGCTCGAGGATGTTATGTCCCCCGCGCCGCGCCAGCGTCCCCCCCATGAACACCACGTCGGCGTATGCGAACAGCGAGCTCAATTCCCCGATCGTGTCCAGCAGCAGCACGTGGCACCCGTGGGGCAGGTTTCCGACCTGCCCCGTCCTCCGCACAAACGAGATCCCCGCCGCCTCCAGCTTCCCCGCCGCCACATCGAACCGCTCCGGCCTTCTCGGCGCCAAAATCAAAAACACCTCCGGCCGTTTCCGCGCCACTTCCTGAAACGCCGCGATCACCACATCGTCTTCGTCCGCACCCCCCGCCTCCGCCGGCGGCATCGTGCTCGCCGCGATCCACACGTTCGCCGGCCTCACCTGCTCCAGCAGCCGCACCACCGGCGAATCCGCCTCCGCCGCCCGAGGCTCGAAGTCGTACTTGAAATTCCCGCCCACCTGCACCCGATCCCCCGGCGCGCCCAGTTCCAGGTAGCGTGCGCGTATCTCCTCCGTCTGCGCCAGAATCATGTCCGGAGCGCCCAGTACCGGGGGAAACAGGCATCGCCACCGCCGATACCGGGGCAGCGCCTTGTCGGAGATCCGTGCGTTCACTACCAGCAGCCCCGCACCCGTCCGCTTCACCTCGCGGAACAGATTGGGCCAGATCTCGGTTTCCGCCACCACGACTGCCCCCGGCCGGATCGTGCGCAGCACGCGCCGCACCGCAAACACCCAATCCACCGGCGCGAAAAAAACTCCCGTAGCGATCGCGCGCAGCTTATCCTCCGCGGTCGCGCGACCTGCCAGAGTTGTCGTGGAAACGTACAACGGACTGCGCGGAAACTCGTGCCGCAGCCGCCGCGCGAATTCCACGCATGCCAGCACCTCGCCTACCGAAACTGCGTGCAACCAGATTGCCCCCGGACCGGTCTGTCTAAACGAGTGGGGCAGAAACCCGAAGCGCTCGGGCAGGCTTCGCCAGTAGCCGCGGTTCGCAAAGCCGCGAAAGAGGAAATACAATAGCAGGACAGGCAACCCAAACGCCTGAAGGACGCGGTAGAGGAAATAGATGCCTTTTGTTTTCAAACGTTTGGCTCTTCTTTTGAGTATAGCTGCCGCGGCCGCTCCCGCCGCCGATAAGGACCCGCCGCCGTTCAAGCCGGGCCCCGCCTCGGGTTTCGCCAGTCACCAGACCAATTCGCAGGTCACCATCGGCGTGGAAGCTTATGATTCCGGCGAAAAGGTCAAAGCCGCCTTCGGCAAGCTCGACCCCTATCAGTACGGCGTTCTGCCCGTGCTGGTGGTCATCGAAAATAATAGCGAGAAGACCATCCGCCTGGACAACCTGAAAGCCGAATACACCGGTCCCAACCACAACCGCGTCGACGCCACGCCCGCGCGCGACATCCGCTATCTGAAAGGGCCGGACCGTCCCAACATGATCCCCGGCCCTGCCGGCAAAGTGAAGGTCCTCAAACCCAAGAAGAATCCGCTGGATGAGTGGGAGATCGAAGGACGTGCCTTCGCCGCCAAGTTCCTTCCGCCCGGCCAATCCGCCAGCGGCTTCTTCTACTTCCAGACCGGGCTGCAGCGCAACGCCACCGTCTATCTGGCGGGCATGACCGAGGCCGGCACCGGCAAGGAGATCTTCTACTTCGAACTGCCGTTGTAGCGCAAGCATCCGGCCCTAGCAGATCCGCGGCAACTGATCGCCCGCCAGCATCTCCACGATCCGGCTGGTGCCGAACGGTGTCTTCAGAGTGACCATGCCGGGGTGTCTGTCGGTAATGGACCCGACCATCGCCGCGTTGGCGCCCAGAGGATGCGCCCGCATCGCCGCCAGCACCGCGTCCGCGTCCTCCGGCGCCACTATCGCGATCAGCTTGCCTTCGTTGGCCACGTGCAGAGCGTCGAAACCCAACAGTTCGCAGGCGGCTCGCACATCTTCCCGCACCGGGATCGCAGTTTCGACCAGCTCGATCCCGACGCGGGCCTTCTCGGCGATCTCGTTCGTGGTGCTGGCCACCCCGCCGCGCGTGGGGTCGCGCATCATGCGGATGCCGGCCGCGGCGCGGAGCATGTCGCGCACCAGCGCGTGCAGCGGCGCGGAGTCGCTCGTAACCGTCGTCTCGAATCCGATGCTTTCCCGCTCGGAGAGAATCGCAATCCCGTGATCGCCGATGAACCCGGAAAGCAGCACGCAGTCGCCCGGACGCACGTTCATCGCCGAGAGGTTGACGTGGGCCGGAATGCGTCCGATCCCGGTCGTGTTAATGAACAGGCCGTCGCCCTTGCCTTTCTCGACGACCTTGGTATCGCCGGTCACGATCTCCACCCCCGCCGCTTCCGCCGCGAGCGCCATGGAATCCGCCACTCGCGCCAGGACTTCGGTAGACAGTCCTTCCTCCAGGATGAAGCCGGCGCTGAGATACAAAGGCTCGGCTCCGCCCATGGCCAGGTCGTTGATCGTGCCGTGGACGGCCAGCGATCCGATGTCGCCGCCGCGAAAAAACAACGGCTTCACCACGAAGCTGTCAGTGGTGAATGCGACCCGCTCGCCCCCGATCTCGAGGACCGCCTGGTCATCCAGGCGTCCGAGCACAGGACTATGAAACACCCTCAGAAAAACGTCCCGCAACAGCTCCGCGCTGAGCTTCCCCCCGGAGCCGTGCCCCAGCAGAATGCGATCTTTGGTGGTCAGCGGCAGCGGGCACGAAGTCATGCGTGCCGCCGGAATTGAAAGTAGGCCGCGCAAGCCCCTTCGGTGGAAACCATGGGCGCTCCCAGGGGTGTCTCCGGCGTGCAACGCGTCCCGAACGCCGCGCAATCCACGGGCTTCGCGAGCCCCTGCAACACCTGCGCCGAAATGCACTCGGCCGGCTCCGCGGCGGTAGTGGTCTGGACGCCAAACACGCGCTCCGCATCGAAAGCCGAGTACTCTTCGCGCAACCGATATCCCGAGGCGGCGATTTCGCCGATGCCGCGCCACTTCCGGTCGCCGACCTCGAACACCTCCAGCATCCGGTGCCGGGCGGCCTCGTTGCCGGTCCGGGTCACGCTGCGCACGTATTGGTTCTCCACCTCCGCGCGGCCCTCTTCGAGCTGCCGTACGAGCATCAGAATGCCCTGCAACAGGTCGAGTGGCTCGAAGCCGGCCACAACAAACGGAACCTTGTATCCGGCCGCCAGCTCCTCGTATTCGGTGTACCCCATGACGGTGCAAACGTGCCCGGGTGCAATGAAGCCCTGCACGCGGTTCGAGCGCGAGCTGAGCAGCAGCCGGATCGCGGGCGGAACCAGCACGTGCGACACCAGCACTGAAAAATTCTTCAGCCCCTCGCGCTTCGCCTGCCACACAGCCATGGCATTGGCGGGGGCCGTGGTCTCAAATCCGACAGCGAAGAACACAACACGCCGTTCGGGATGCCGGCGGGCAATGGCCAGCGCGTCCATCGGCGAATAGGCGATACGCACGTCGCCGCCCGCGGCTTTCACGCGGAACAGGTCGCTCGACGAACCTGGCACGCGCAGCATATCTCCGTAGGAAACCAGCGTGGCATCGGGCGTCGATGCGATGGCGATCGCCTTGTCGATCAGTTCCAGAGGGGTGACGCACACCGGGCACCCGGGCCCGTGCACCAGCTCGACCGATTGCGGCAGCAGCTCGTCGATGCCGTACTTCATCAGCGTGTGCGTCTGCCCGCCGCAGATCTCCATCACCACCCACGGGCGGGTCGCCACGCGCCGGATCTCCGCGACCACTGACTGCGCAAGCCTGGGATCGCGGTATTCATCCAGGAATTTCACAGACCTTCTTCCGCCAGCAATCCCATCTGCTCCAGGAGTTCGTAGGTGCGCTTGGCCTCTTCGGCGTCGATGCGGGAAATGGCGAAGCCTACGTGGACCACCACGTAGTCACCGAGGTTCGCTTCGGGGACGTAATCGAGGTAGGCGTCGCGGGTCACGCCGCCGAAATCGATCTTGCCGATCCGCATCCCATCGATGTCGCGGGTTTCGACGATCTTACCGGGGACCGCCAGGCACATGCGGGAACTCCTGTAATGCTAATGCTAACATCGCGCGCGCGCACGAAACGGCCTCGGGAAGGGCGGCTTCCACCGCCGGCGAGAGCCCGATCCCGGTGGCAATCGAGGCCGGCTCGATGCCGAGAATCGTGACCGACGGCGGCAACTCCCCGAGCAAGCGAGCCGCGGCGAGGAGTCCGAGAGCGTTCGCTCCGTGGCCAGTGTCGCCGCGGCAGGCGGCGAGCGATTCGCCCTGAAGGACGTGGATCGAGCCGGGCGGCGCGCCGAGCGCCACGGCGTCGAGGACGATCGCCGCGCGGCGATTCGCAAGGTGGCCGAGCAGCAGCAGTCCCTGCGTGCCGCCATCGACGAAATCGACATCGGAGCTCTCATACCGGACCGCTTCCAGCAGGCGCAGTCCGACGCCGTCGTCCGAAAGCAGCAGATTCCCAAGACCGAGGACCAGAATCTCAGGTGAGCCATCGGTCATGATCGAGATCGCCTTTCTCGTAGAACTTATAACCCGAGATGATCGAGGTGATCAGACCGTTGCGGAACTGGTGCGAATCGAACAAGACGATATAGAGGTGCAGGATGCCGAAGATCACGAAGCACCAGGCGAACGTGTGGTGCCACATCCGGACCGCGAAAGCACCTCCCAGGAGCGGCACGATCCAGCCGACCAGCCTGTCCCAAAAGCCGCCGGGGTTGTTTTCGGAGTACAGCGCCAGGCCGGTAATGATCTGGCACCAGCCGATCAGGATCACGAAAAAGGTGTACGTGGCCCCGGCAAGCGCGTTGTGGCCCAGATGGACGTGTCCGCGCTCGAGGCGCAGGTACTGGATGGCCTGAGCTTTGAGGTCGTGCCACCAATCCGCCCGCCAGACCATGGGAAATCCGGAGCGGGAATAGTTGTTGCCTACGTAGAACCAGTAGACGCGCAGGATAAACGCGAACAGCATCGCGTACCCGGAGATGAAATGAATCTGCCGGACCCTGCCCATGACAAAATTCCGGTAGGCCTCGCCGTTCGGGGCAAGGACGGGCCATGCGATATACAGGCCCGTCCAGAAGAGGGTCGTAATGGCGGCGACGTTGATCCAGTGGGCGATGCGGACGGGAAGCTGCCACACATACCTGCGCCCGTAGCTGATCGAGGTGGGTGCGTAGTCCAGGGAACGATAGCCGGTTGCCATAGCAGCCTCCTTCAGCGGACAACGATCTCCGCGAGCTTCCGCCCGTCGGGTGCGATCACGTGCGACGCGCACGCCAGGCACGGGTCGAACGAGTGGATCGTGCGCAGGATTTCCACGGGACGTTTCGGATCGGCCATCGGAGTGCCGATGAGCGCCGCTTCGTACGCTCCGTGCTGGCCTTTTTCGTCGCGCGGCGACGCGTTCCACGTGCTCGGGACGACGATCTGGTAGTTGGCGATTTTCTGGTCCTTGATGTGGATCCAGTGGCAGAGGGCTCCGCGCGGGGCTTCGGTGAAGCCGTAGCCCTTGGATTCGGGAGCCCACGTCTCCGGCGCCCACGAGCGGGTGTCCGCGGTGTCGGAATTGCCGGACTTGAGATTGGCGATGAGGTGATCGTATTCGTCCATCAACCAGTGAACGCAGAGCTTCGTCTCGAGTCCGCGCGCGGCCGTGCGCCCGAGGGTCGAAAACAGCGCTTCGGGCCCGACTTTGAGTCTGCCCAGGGCGTCGGTGACCACTTCTTTGTAATCGGCACGGCCGCTGGCAAAGCCGACCAGCATGCGGGAGAGCGGCCCCACCTCCATGGCGTTTCCTTTCCACCGCGGGCTCTTCAGCCAGGAGTACGCCTTGGTCTCATCGAGTTCCTTGTAGGGCGGCTTGGGACCGGTATAGCGCGGCTCGGTGACACCATCGTACGGATGAAGCGCGTTGGGGCCACTCGGATACTGGTACCAGGAATGCGAGATCTCCTCCTGGATCTGCGAAGCATCTCCGGGATCGACCGGCATCACCTCGCTCAGGTTCTTGTTCAGGATGGCGCCGCGCGGGATGCGGAACTTGGCGATATCGCCGATCCCGTTCTGCGGCACATCGCCATATGTCATGTAGTTGCCTAGGCCGCCGCCGATCTTGGTCCACTCGGGGTAGAAGGAGGCCACAGCCAACAGATCGGGGAGATATAGGTTTTCGACGATGTTGATCGCGTCGGCGATCCGGTCGCGGACCAGGTTGAGCCGTTCCATGTTGATGGCATTATCGCCCTGCATGTTGATGGCGCTCGCCACCCCGCCGACCAGGTAGTTCGGATGCGGGTTTTTGCCGCCGAACACGGTGTGGATCTTGATGATCTCCTTCTGCCATTTGAGCGCTTCGAGATAGTGGCACACGGCCATCAGGTTCGCCTCCGGCGGCAGCTTGTAAGCCGGATGCCCCCAGTAGGCGTTCTGGAAAATGCCAAGCTGGCCGGATTCGACGAACTTCTTCAGCGTGCCGGCCATATCGGCGAAGTAGCCCGCGGTCGATAGCGGCCATTTGGGCGAGACCTTCTGCGCCAGCGCCGCGGTGGCTGCGGGATCGGCCTTGAGCGCGCTCACCACGTCCACCCAGTCCAGCGCGTGCAGGTGATAGAAGTGGATCACGTGATCCTGCACGTATTGCGTCAGGAACATCATGTTGCGGATGATGTCCGCATTCTGCGGAACCTGGATTCCCAGGGCGTTTTCCACCGCGCGCACGCTGGCCAGCGCGTGAACCGTCGTGCACACGCCGCAGATGCGCTCGGTGAACGCCCAGGCATCGCGGGGATCGCGCCCGCGGAGGATGACCTCGATGCCGCGCCACATCGTGCCGCTGCTCATCGCGTCCTTGATGTGGTTCCCATCGTCCAGCATGGCTTCGACGCGGAGATGGCCTTCGATTCGGGTGACAGGATCGACAACGACTCTCTTCGACATGGCTTTCTCCTATTTCTTCTCCGCGGGTTCATCGGAGGCGCTACCGGGAAGTTGCTTGCCTGTGGCGCGGCGCACCAGGTAAGACGCCAGGTGGGCGCCAACTCCAGCGGCGGTCAGCACCGTGAGGGTCTTGCCCACGGTGTCCGGAGTGGAATCGATGCCGGGAACCGGAACCGACGTCAGGCGGTTGTAGAAAGGGCCGTTATCCCAGAAGTTCTCTTCCGAGCAGCCGATGCACGGGTGGCCGCTGCCGATGGGGAAGCTGACTCCGTTGTTCCACTTGAACGTGGAGCAGGAATTGTAGGTTGAAGGGCCGCGGCATCCCATTTTGTACAGGCACCAGCCCTTGCGCGCGCCCTCGTCGTCCCAGGCTTCCACGAACTGGCCTGCGTCGAAGAACGGCCGCCGGTAGCACTTGTCGTGGATGCGCTGGCCGTAAAACATCTTCGGACGCCCGTTGCGATCCAGATCGGGCAACTGGTCGAAGGTCAGGATGTAGGTGAGGACGCCGGTCATCACCTCGGCGATGGGCGGGCAGCCGGGCACGTTGATAATCGGCTTGTGAGAGATGATTCGCTTGACGGGTTCGGCGCCGGTTGGATTCGGCTTCGCGTTCTGCACGCACCCGTTGGCCGCGCAGGATCCCCAGGCGACAATCGCGTGCGCATCTTCCGCGGTCTCCTTGAGTACGTCCAGGAACGACTGGCCGCCGACCGTGCAATAGACGCCGCCGTCGCGGGTCGGTGCATTTCCCTCGACCGCAAGGATGTACCGGCCCTTGTAGTCCTTCATGATCTTCTTGCGAATCTCCTCGCATTGCTCGCCGGCCGCCGCCTGCAGCGTGTCGTCGTAGTCGAGCGAGATCATGTTCAGAACCACGTCCTGCGCAATCGGGTGGGAGCTGCGGATGAAACTCTCGCTGCAGCAGGTACACTCCAGGCCGTGCAGCCAGATCACGGGAATCCGCGGCTTGGTGTCCATTGCCGCCACTACCCGCGGCACCAGGGCGGATTCCAGGCCCATGGTGGCCGTCATGGCCGTGCAGAATTTGAGGAAGGACCTGCGATCCACACCGTGCCGGCTGAGCAGATCGTAGGTCGAAGGGAGCCTGTTGGAATTCACTTAGACCCTCCTGTGAGGCTCGGGTTTTTGCCAGTAGCCTGTGGAGAAAATTATCAGATAATCAGATCTTGTTCAAGTGAAAAGTGTAAGGATTTTCGGCGAAGAGTAAGCCTTGGGCGATGAAATGGCGAACCGCTAGCCCTTCAGGGTCACCAGGAACTGCAGCCAGTCTTCCATGCCTTCCCCGGTCTTGGCGGAGACGCGGATCACGCGCATGCCCGGCCGGACGCGTTCGATATTGGCCAGCGCGGCGGACCAATCGAACTCGGCGGGTCCAGCAAGATCGACTTTCGTCACCACCGCGACGTCGGCACTGTTGAAGATGGTGGGGTACTTCAGTGGTTTGTCCTCCCCTTCCGTCACCGAAAGCAGCACCAGGCGAAGCTGCTCGCCCAGATCGTAGGACGACGGGCAGACCAGGTTTCCGACGTTCTCGATAAACAGGAAGTCCAGATCGGCGAGCTTCCACTCGTCCAGGGCGGTTCGGACCATCTCGGCTTCGAGATGGCAGACGGTCCCGGTGACGATCTGACGCACCTGCGCGCCGCTGCGTGAGAGCCGCTGGGCGTCGTTTTCCGTCGCCAGGTCTCCCACCAGCGCCGCCACGCGGTAGTGGGCCTTCAACATGGTCAGGGTCTTTTCGAGCAAAGTGGTCTTGCCGGAGCCGGGGCTCGACACCAGGCTCACCACGGTTACCCCGGCCTGCTGAAAGGTGTCGCGCAGCTCGCGCGCCACCATATCGTTGCGCTTCAGAATGTTCCTTCTGACTTCCACTAATCGCGGTTCGTTGACCTTCATTCCATCTCCAGAGCCTCGAGTTGCAGCTCCCTTCCCTGTACGATATCCGAGACCGGTTTTTCGCACACAGGGCAGCAGAACCACTGCATCGAGGCGATCGTCTGGCGCGCCTGGCAGTGCCGGCAGAACGCGACAATAGGCATATCTTCTATGAGCAACCGGACACCTTCCAGACTCGTGCCGGCAGACGCCAGCTCGAAAGCCGAGAGCAGCGCTTCCCGGACGACGCCGGAAAGGGGGCCGAGTTTGAGATGGACGGCAGTCACACGCCCTTCATGGCGCGCGGCCTCTTCCTCCACGCCCTCGATCAAACTCATGGCCACCGAGAGTTCATGCATAGGCTTTGTCGAAGCGCCCGAACGCGGCCAATGCCGCCTGTCCCAGGCTAACGCCTCCGTCGTTCGGCGGCACGGCGCGGTTGGTCCAAACCGTAAGTCCTGACCCGTCGAGCAGGCCTTTCAGATCGCACAGCAGCAACTGGTTTTGAAACACACCGCCGGACAGCACGACGGTTTTCAAATCTCGCGCACGGCTGATGGCCAGCACGGCATCACATACCCCTTGGGCGACGCCGCGATGGAAACGCCGCGCCATGACAGCCGGATCCTCGCCGCGTATGCGGTCTTCGACCATCGCACGGAGTAGGGGCCGATAATCCAACTGATGCCCGTCCGCGGGGAACGGATACGCCTCCCGGCAGTCCACGCTCCCGGCTGCGAGGTTCTCCAGCCACATCGCGGCCTGTCCTTCGTAGGTGATGGGGCGCGTGAAGCCGGCCAGAGCCGCGGCCGTATCGAACAGGCGTCCGGCGCTGGTCGTCGCGTAGGTGCGCACGCCGCGGCGGGCCAGGTCGAGCGACTGCCGGTAGCGGCCGGGAAAGCCGAAGGGCCGATCGGCGAGATCCGGCAGGCCATCCATCTGCGCCAGAAACCCGGCGGCGGCCTGGACCGGATAGTGCGCGGCGGCATCGCCTCCGGGCAACACGGCCCCGCGAAGGTGGGCCACCCGCTCGAAACCCGCGGCGATGCTCCCGGCAAAGAACTCGCCGCCCCAGATTCCGCCATCGTCCCCGTAGCCCGTTCCATCGAAGCTGACTCCCACCACGGGCTCATCCCACG
>DATJYJ010000018.1:0-14175 GCA_035578025.1 Verrucomicrobiia bacterium | reverse complement strand
ACGGTGAGCGAATCGGGCGCGAGCGTGTATTCGGCGTCGGAGATCGCGCGGCAGGAATTCCCGGACCTGGATCTCACGGTGCGCGGGGCGATCTCGATCGCGCGGCGGCTGCAGGATCCGCTGGCGGAGCTGGTGAAGGTGGATCCGAAATCGATCGGCGTGGGGCAATATCAGCACGATGTCGATCAGCGGCGGCTGAAGCAGAGCCTGGATGCGACGGTGGAATCGTGCGTGAACCGCGTGGGCGTGGATCTGAACACGGCGTCGTGGGCGCTTTTGCGGTATGTGGCGGGGATCAACGAGCGCACGGCGCAGAAGATTGTCGAGTACCGCAACGAGCACGGGAAGTTCCGCTCGCGGATGTCGCTGATGGCGGTGTCGGGCTTCGGACCGAAGACGTTCGAGCAGGCGGCAGGATTCCTGCGCATCCGCGGCGGAGAGAATCCGCTGGACATGACGGCGGTGCATCCGGAGTCGTACGCGGTGGTGGAGAAGATCGCGGCGTCGCTGGGCGTGACGGTGGCGGAGCTGATCGGCAAGCCGGAGCTGATCGAGCGCGTGAAGCTGGAAGGGTTCGCGACGGAGACGGTCGGGATGTACACGCTGGGCGATATCCGCGAGGAGCTGCGCAAGCCCGGGCGCGATCCGCGGGCGCAGTTCGTGGCGCCGAAGTGGCGGGAGGACGTGAAGGAGATCGCCGACCTCAAGCCGGGGATGACGATCGAGGGCGTGGTGACCAACGTGACGCGGTTCGGCGCGTTCGTGGACGTGGGCGTGCATCAGGACGGGCTGATACACGTGAGCGAGCTCTCGCACCGGTTCGTGAAGGACGCGAGCGAGGTGGTGAAGGTGGGGCAGATCGTGAAGGTTCAGGTGTTGAACGCGGACGCGAAGGCGAAGCGGATCGCGCTATCGATGAAGGCGCTGGAGGCCGCGCCGGCACAGCAGAAGCCGAAGGGGGCGCCGGCGGCGAAGAAGGTGTCGCTGGATGAGCAGATGGCGGCGCTGAATGCGCGGTTCCGGGTGAAGTAACGCCGGGTTGACGGTGTTGGGAACAGCGCGCGCCAGGACCGGCTTTTCCGGCGCGTCTGCCCCTTGCCGCAAGCGGTGGCTATCGCTTCGCGCTTCTCCACACCGGGTTTACGAACGCGCCGTTGCCGGCGACGTCCCACACGGCGATCCGCGCCCAGGTCCAACCGCCGCCTTCGGCATAGTCACGAAACGTGAAGTCCCCGAATGCGTGCGTTTCCACGAGGGGCACCTGCTTGCGGTAGGTCTGCCGGCCGTCTCCCCAGACGATCTCGGCCATTTCCAGGGGGAAGGTGTGCCGGATCCGCGCCTGTACCGCGAGCCGCCCGCCTTCATTCCCGGTGATCTGAACGTCCGTCAACAGGACTTCGCCGGTGGTGGTGAAGAAGTCGCCGCGCTGGAGAGCCTCCAGGAGCTGCCCGTAATCATCAAATGCAGGAAGCGGCGCCACCCGGATATAGTTCACGTTCATGTGGGCATAGAGCTCGTGGGTGGCGTCGATCTGGAAGACATCCACCTCGCCCATCAATTTCTTGGGCAGCCCCCAATTGCTCATGTCATCGAGCAGCTTGAATGCGCGGTCGCCCAGCCGGGGCGAGGAGAGATCAGAGGGCAGGGCCTTCCATCCGGCGCCGAACCAGGTCGCGTCCTGAAAGAAAGCAGTGTAGCGGACCTGATCAGGAAATCCCATGGAGCCCTTGGTGCGCGGGTGGGTGGTGTAGACGAAAGCGTGTTCGGCGCGCACCAGGTCGAGGAGCTCGCGGGCGCCGGCCACGTTGTACACGGTTCCGTAGGGCGCGACAGTCTGGCGAAACGGCACGCCGGGGTTGCGGCTCATGCGCCAGAACACGGGCTTGGGAAACGCCAGGGCCCAATGGCCGCCGAAGTGGACGTTGGCTTCCTCGGCCGGGATCAGGAGGAAGCGTGGTCCCGAAGCGGCGCGGCAGGCGTCGTAGTAGGCCTTCAGCTCGCGCAGGCGGGTCTCCCCGGTATCGGCGGGATGACCGTCGCCGTGGAAATCATTGATCATGGCGGCGTCCACTCCCATGGCCTCGAGAACCGGCTTGAAGGGCGGTACCCAGCCGGCGGGGTTGGCCAGGGCCTGCACCGTGTAGGCAAAGTGCCAGTGCGGTGCGAAGCGGACATAGCCGTCCAGGGCGGGGAAGCGGTCGCTGTTGGTGTATCGCAGGGCGGCGGCAAGGGCCGCGGGCGGTCCGCCGCGATCCAGCAGGAGGAACAGGCTCAGGCGCTGCTCCGTGCCGGGCGGCGCGTTCGACCACGGATAGTACGGGGTCGCGTCGTCCGGCAGTTGCCGGATGCCCAGCGCCACTTGCCCTTTCCAGGAGGAGTGCCACACATATGCCATGTTGGTGGTGAAATCGCGCGGGAAGAAATACTGGTGCGGCGCCGGAAAGACGGCCACGCTGCCGGCGCCGGTGCGCGCCGCGAGGACGCGATAGCGGACGGCCTGCGGCTGGTGCTCCGGTCCGCTGGAAGGCGCGGTTCGCAATTCGCCGGCGGTGTCGTAGTAAGAGACGCTGGTTTCCATGTTGCCGCCGGGCCGGCGGCCGGCATCCACGGTCATGCTCAGGCCGGCGTCGTAGAAGTACGCGGTGTCGGGCTCGCTGGTGGCGACGGCGGCGAACTGCTGGACGAGGCGGCTGCCGGGAAAGAACCGGAAGTGAATGCCGCCTTCGAAGATGCCGATGCGCAGGCCGTCGAACGCGACATCCACGCGGTCTCCGATGGTGGCCACGCGCGCCGAGTTGGGGGCGAAAACGCCCGCGTAGGAGCGGGTGCCGTCGGGGTGGCTGGGCGGCAGATCGAAGAACTGGTCCCAGCCGCCACGGCGCTTGCCGGTGGTGCATTGGAACCACGGCCGCGCCCGCGCGATCACCGGCGCGCCGTTCACCGCGATCGAGGTAAGCAGGGGCGCTTTGGGGTCGAGCGAGAATTCCGCGGTCCACGGATTGCCGGTTTCGTCCTTCCAATGCACCGTCAGGGAAGCCGGGCCGGAATCGACGGTGATCGCGCCCGGCCGGTAAGCCGAGAGATCGACCTGCACCGCGGCTCCGGCACACATTGCCGAAAGCAGGAGCCCACTGGCCAGCTTGCGCATAGGGGCATTGTCGCAGCTTCGAGGCAAGAGCGCGGCCGGGGCAGGCGGCTTACCCGCCGGGCGGCGATTCCATCAGCCAGACTTCCGAGGAGACCCGGACGATGTCGAAGAACGCGAGAGAATGGCCGTCAGGCGCAATATCGAACTTGTTGTTGGCGCCGCTGAAGTGGACGGCGCCCAGCGGAGCAGGCTTGCCTCCCTCCGTGGGAACCATGAAGATCTGCTCGCTGCCGTCGGTGGCCATATCGAGGTAGGCCAGCCGCTTTCCATCGGGCCACCAGACCGGCCAGCTACCGGTCTCGGAGAGGCGGAGCAGGCCGGCGCCGTCGGCGCGGATGACGTAGATGCCGCCGACATTGAAGCGGCGGCTGCGGCTGAACGCAACCCAGCGGCTGTCGGGAGACCAGGCTGGAACCGTGGCTTCGGGCGGCACGAGCGGCCGCGCCTCGGTGCCGTCGGCGTGCGCGATGTAGATGCCGGTCTTGCCGTTTTCGGTGCGCGCAAACGCCATCCACCTGCCGTCGCGCGAAAAATCGGCATACTGGTCGTCTTCGGCGCGCGCGGGGGTGAGGGGCTGCGGAGGTCCGCCGGCGCGGCCGACGCGCCAGATCCGATCCGGTCCGTTGCTCCACGTGTTGTAGACGATCCACTCGCCATCCGGGCTGAAGCGCGAGTAGATTTCGGGCAGCGGCCCGAAAGTCAGGCGCCGCGCGTTTCCTCCGGAGGCCGGAACGGTCCAGATGTGCCAGGAGCCATCGAGCTCGCCACGGCTGAACGTGATGTCGCGCCCGTCGGACGAGAAAGACGGCGCCCAAAGCAGAGCGGTGGTGGTGGCAAGCTGGCGAGTCGCTCCGGAGAGCAGGTCGTGGACGAAGATTGCCGTGCGCGAGCGCGCGCTGGAGAACGCGAGCGTGCCATCGCGCGCGACGCTGGGGAGCTCGTCCGGGCCGGCGCCCGTGGTGATGCGGGTGAGAGCGCCGCCGGAAACACGAACGGCCCAGAGATTGGTTGCGCCGGCGCGGTTCGACTGGTGAATGACCGCGTTTCCATCCGGCGAGAACACGGGAGCGGCGCTAAATACGCCAGGCGGATCGTTGGAGATGCGCCGCGCGGCGCCGGTTCCCACGGAGGCCAGCCAGAGCTCGCCGGCAACGCCTCCGCTGCTGCGCACGAGTGCGATCTGATCGCCGCGGGGAGACCAGGACGGGTTCCGCACGAAAGGCAGCACGGCGTCTCCCCGCAAAAGCACGCGCAGGCCGGAGCCGTCGGCCCGGGAGACCGCGAGGGACTCGTGCTCGCCCGCGTGCAGGAGGACAAATGCCAGGCTCTGCCCGTCGGGCGACCATGCGGCGTCGATGCCTTCCTTGAGCGGGCAGGTCGGGTCTCCGCCGAGCGCGGGGAGGATGCAGACTTCCGATGCGCCCTGCGGGCCGTAGCGGGTGAACGAGACGCGCTCGCCGTCGGGGGCGAAGTGCGGGTGTTCGTCGCGGGAGGGGCCATCGGTCAGACGAATTCGGGAGCCTCCGGAGACGCGTTGGACGAAGAGGTTGGTCCGGCCTTCTTCGGTGGCCGCGTAGACGATCATCTTGCCATCGGCGGAGAGGCTGGGATTCAGCAGTTCGCCGTCGGCGGAAATCACCAGCCGGAGGCGCGCGTTCGCCGTGTCCGGCAGCCCGGCGGAGCCTCGCACGAGGAGTTTTCCACGCTCCAGATAGGCAGCCAGCACCGCTGCGGCAAGGGCGAGCGCGGCGGCCCCGAGCAACACGAGCCGGCGCACCGGGCGGCGCGGCGGAACGGCCGGCAGGGCGTAAGTGCCGGAAGTGATTTCCTCGCGGAGCTCCTCCAGCGCGACCCGCAGATCGTCCATGTGCTGGAATCGGCGCCCGGGGTCTTTGCGGAGGCAGCGCGAGATGATCCGTTCGAGCTCCGAGGGCAACCCGGCGACGACCGTGCCGGGCGGTTCGGGCTCGCGCGCGATGATGGCGGCCATCGTAGACATCTTGTTTTCGCGAGCGAACGCGCGGCGGCCGGTGACCATTTCGTACAGAACCGAGCCGAGGGAGAAAATATCCGACCGGGCGTCCACCTTCTGGGCCTGTGCCTGTTCCGGCGACATGTACGCGATGGTCCCCAGGATGACCCTCTCCTCGGTGTGGACGGAACCAGGGCTGGTGAGCGTGCGGGTCAACTCGGTGTCGGCATCCTCATCGGGGTGAGTGAGTTTCGCCACGCCGAAATCGACGACCTTGACCCGGCCCGAATCGGCGACGATGATGTTGCCGGGCTTGATATCGCGGTGGATGATGCCCGCGGCGTGGGCGGCGGCGAGGGCTCCGGCGATCTGGGCGCCGTAGTTGAGCGCGTCGGAGGAGGCGAGGCCCTTGTGGCCGATGAGGTGTTCGAGCGTCTTGCCCTCGACATATTCCATGACGATGAAGAGACTGTCGTCCGCGGAGCCGATCTCGTGGATGGTGACGATTCCGGGATGGTTGAGGGCCGACGCGGCTTTGGCTTCCTGGATGAAGCGGCGCTGCCGCGTTTCGTCCGCCGCCTTCCGGGCGCGCAAGACCTTCAGGGCGACGAAGCGGTCGAGGCGGAGGTCGCGCGCCTTGTAGACGACCCCCATACCTCCTTCGCCGAGTTTCTCGACGAGCTGATAGTGCTCGATTGTCTCGCCGATCGTCATGGCCCGAATCCTATCCGGGTAATCGGATCTGATTTAGTGTAATGGGAATCGCGGGAGAGTGGGGAGGCGGGTTGCGGGAAGGGCGGGGGTAGGAAACGACCCGCCCGCCCAATAAATTCGAAATTTCGAATATAATGATTGAGTGAATAGGGAGCTGCACCGGTTCAAGGCGGAGATCTTCCATGGCCTCGCGCATCCTACGCGGATCGCAATTGTGGAGGCCCTGAGACGCGGCGAGATGTCCGCGGGCCAACTGACGGCGCAACTCGGCCTGGAGCAGGCCAACGCCTCGCAGCACTTCGCCGTGCTGCGCAGCGCGCAGATTGTCACCAGCCGCAAGGAAGGAAACCAGGTTTTTTACTCGCTTCGCGACCCCGTGCTGATCCAGGTGCTGGACATACTGAAGCGCTATTTTTATTCACAACTCTCGCAGACCATATCGATCCTGAAGGAAATCCGGAAATGAGCGGGTGGCAGCCGAAACTGATTGAGTGCATCAGGAACTACACCCGGCGGGATCTAGCGGCCGACCTGATCGCCGGCCTCACCGTCGGACTGGTGGCGCTGCCACTGGCCATGGCGTTCGGCATCGCCTCGGGAGTAGCTCCCGAGGCGGGCATCTACACGGCCATCCTGGGCGGCTTCGTGGTATCCATCCTGGGCGGCTCCCGCATTCAGATCGCCGGGCCGACCGGCGCGTTCGTGGCGATCGTAGCCGGCATCATCGCCAGGCACGGACTCTCCGGGCTGCTCATGGTGACAATGATGGCGGGCGTGATCCTGCTCTTCCTGGGCCTGACGGGACTCGGGACTGCGGTGCGGTATATACCCCGCCCGATCATCATCGGTTTCACCAACGGCATCGCCCTGCTGATCGCGTCCACGCAGATCAAGGATTTTCTGGGCCTGAAGATGAAGGAGAACCCAAGCGAGTTCTTTGAGCGGCTGAGGGCGCTGGCAGGCCACATCGGGACCATGGACGGAGTGACCGTCGCGCTGGCGTTCGGCTCGCTGGCGGTGATCCTGGCGCTTCCCAGATATGTGCCCAGGCTGCCGGGCTCGATCGTTGCGCTGCTTGTGTCCACTGCCGCGGCGGCGATCTTCAGGCTGCCGGTGGAGACGATCGGGTCGAAGTTCGGAGGGATTCCGCGGGGTTTCCCGGCCTTTCACATTCCCGAATTCCGGCCGGATCTGATCGTGCCGCTGCTGCCATCGGCGCTCACGGTGGCGATTCTGGCGGCGATCGAGAGCCTGCTCTCGGCAGTGGTCGCGGATTCGATGTCGGGAGACCGGCACGACTCCAACACAGAGCTGGTGGCGCAGGGCGTGGCCAATGTGCTCACGCCGATGGTGGGCGGCATCCCCGTGACCGGCGCGATCGCACGCACCGCGACCAATCACCGGTCCGGTGCGAGGACCCCGGTTGCCGGGATCGTGCATGCCGTGACGCTGCTGGTGGTGGTGCTTGCGCTGGCGCCGTTGGCGAGGTTCATTCCGCTGGCGACGCTGGCGGCGGTGTTGTTCGTGGTGGCTTACAACATGGGCGAATGGCGAGAAATCGGAACCATTCTGCGTCTGAGCCCAGCGGATATTTCGGTCTGGCTGATTACGTTCGCGCTCACCGTGCTGGCGGACCTGACAGTGGCCGTGGAGGTCGGGATGGCCCTGGCGGCGCTCCTCTACATTCGACGGATCTCGCAAACCACGACTGTCGCCACGGTCACCAGGGAGTATATAGAGGACGGGCGGCCGCATATTTTGCAGGACAAAGAAGTGCCTTACTACGTCAGCATTCTGCGCATCCATGGGCCGTTCCTGTTCGGCACCACGGACCAGCTTGCGGAGGAAACCGCCGAGCTTTCGAAGTTCAAGCCGATCGTGATCGTGCGGCTGCGGAACATGACGGCCATCGATGCCACGGGCCTGCACGCGCTGGAGAGCTTTTGCGACCGCGTGAAGCGGTCGGGGCGGCGGCTGCTATTGTGCGGGGCCAGGCGCCAGCCGGCACAGTTTCTGGAGCAGGCCGAATTCGTGCAGCATATCGGGCCGGAGAACATCTGCCCGCACGTGCAGGCGGCGCTCAAGCGGGCGCGGGAGATTTTCGAGGACTTTTCAGGCGTGGGGGAGGAGATGGCGCACGACCTGGAGCGAGGACGGATCTGAAGAGCGGGCGGACGACGAAACAATCATCGTCCGCCCCACTCACCCTATCGCATGGCGTAGCTGCTGAGGACCTTCATGTAGTTGGCGCGCTCGAAGGCGGCCGGCTGGGGAACCGCGTTGCGGCTCATGCTGCCCTGCATCTGGCGGATGCTATCGTATTCGTGCTCGCCCATCCAGACGAGGAGCTCGGTGGAGAGCGTGTCCAGGTAGCTGATGCCGCGCTTGAGCAGGGCGCTGGTCATCATGGCGACCCGGGCCCCCGCCATCATGGCCTTCACCACGTCGGTGGCGCTGTGGACGCCGCCGGTGAGGGCGAGATCGGCCTTTACGCTGCCATAGATGACCGCGATCCAGTGCAGGCGGAGCAGCAGCTCGTGGGAGTTGCTGAGGATCAGGTTGGGTACGACTTCCAGAGTCTCCAGGTCGTAATCGGGCTGATAGAAGCGGTTGAACAGGACCAGCCCGTTGGCGCCGGCTGCATCCAGCTTCTTGGCCATGTTGGCCATGGAGCTGAAGTACGGGCCGAGCTTGACGGCCACCGGGATGGTGACCACCTTTTTGATGGCCTGGATCAGGTCGATGTACTTCTGCTCGACCTGGTCGCCGGTGACGTCCGGGTCGACCGCGATGTGGTAGATGTTGAGCTCGAGCGCATCGGCGCCGGCCTGCTGCATCTGCTTCGCGTAACTCAGCCAGCCGCCGCTGGTGGTGCCGTTGAGGCTGGCGATGATGGGAATCTTGACCGCCTGCTTGCACTTGGCAACATGCGTCAGGTAGGTCTCGGGGCCCATCACCGGGTGGAGCAGCTGGGGCAGTTGAGTGGATGCCTCCGGAGAGAGGTCCGAGCTCTCGGTCATGAAGCGGTCCAGCTCGTCGCTGTCGATATCGATCTGCTCTTCGAACAGCGATTGGAGGACGACCGCGGACGCGCCGGCGTCCTCCATGCGGCGGACGTTGCCCACGTCCTGGCACATGGGCGAAGAAGACGCGACCAGCGGGTTCTTCAGCTTCAGGCCAAGATAGGTCGTGGAGAGGTCGATGGTCTTGCTCAGGTCGATCATTTTTTCACCTCCTCAGCCACCGTGGGCTGATGCGACATATGCTCGTAGAGTTTCCAGCGCGACGCAACGTCTTCCTCGGCCAGCTTGAGCAGGCGCTGCGCTTCTTCCGGATTGCTCTTGGCGAGCATGGTGTAGCGGGTCTCGTTGTAGACGTAGTTTTTGAGCGCGATGCTGGGCGGGCGGGAATCGAGCTGGAACGGATTCTTGCCCTGCGCCACCAGGTCGGGGTTGTAGCGGAACAGAGGCCAGTAGCCGGAGTTGACCGCGGCCTTCTGCTGCTCGATGCCGAAGGAGAGATCGTAGCCGTGCGCGATGCAGTGGCTGTAGGCGATGATCAGCGACGGGCCGTCGTAGGCTTCGGCTTCGAGGAACGTCTTGACGCTGTGCATGTCGCCGGCGCCCATGGCGACCTTGGCCACGTAAACGGTGCCGTAGCTGATGGCCATGAGCGCGAGGTCCTTTTTGCCCACCGGTTTTCCGCCGGCGGCGAACTTGGCGACCGCGGCGCGCGGCGTGGCCTTGGAGGCCTGGCCGCCGGTGTTGGAGTAGACCTCGGTATCGAGCACCAGCACGTTGACGTTGCGGCCGCTGGCGAGCACGTGATCCAGGCCGCCGTAGCCGATATCGTAGGCCCAGCCGTCGCCGCCGACGATCCAGATGCTCTTCTTAACCAGGGCGCCGATCACCGCCAGCAGCTCGCGGGCGATGGGGGAATCGATGGCGGAGACCTTCTGCCGGAGGGTTTCGACGCGCTCGCGCTGCGCGGCGATGCCGGCCTCGGTCTTCTGATCGGCGTGGATGATGGCCTGCGCCAGGTCTTCGCCGATTTGGAAGCCGAGCTTCCAGACGAGCTCGCGGGCATACTCGGCCTGCTTGTCCGCGGCCAGGCGCATGCCGAGGCCGAACTCGGCGTTATCTTCGAAGAGCGAGTTGCTCCAGGCGGGACCGCGGCCGTCGGAGTTCACGCAGTAGGGCGTGGTCGGCAGGTTTCCGCCGTAGATGGAGGAGCAGCCGGTGGCGTTGGCGATGAGCATGCGGTCGCCGAAGAGCTGCGTCATGAGCTTGACGTAGGGCGTTTCGCCGCAGCCGGTGCAGGCGCCGGAGAACTCGAACAGCGGCTGGAAGAGCTGCACGTCTTTCACCTGCGAAGGCGAAAGGGCGGTGCGGTCGGCGTCGGGAATGTTCAGGAAGAAGTCCCAGTTGGCGGCCTCGCGCTCGCGGATGGGGATCTGCGGGACCATGTTGATGGCGCGGTGCTTCACCTCGCTCTTGCTCTTGGCGGGACAGATCTGCACGCAGAGGGTGCAGCCGGTGCAATCCTCGGGCGCGACTTGCAGGGTGTACTTCTTGTCCTTGAGGTCTTTCCAGCGCGCCGGGACGGCCTTGAAGGATTCCGGCTTGCCGGCGAGGTAGCTGTCGTCGTAGACCTTGGCTCGGATCACGGAGTGGGGGCAGATGAGCACGCACTTGCCGCACTGGATGCAGAGCTCCTCGTCCCATTCGGGGATTTCGAGGGCGATGTTGCGCTTCTCCCATTGCGCGGTGGCGGTGGGGAAGGTGCCGTCGATGGGCATGGCGCTGACGGGAAGGTCGTCGCCTTCGCCGGCGATGATACGGGCGGTCACCTTCTGCACGAACTCGGGCGCGGCGGCGGGAACCGGCGGGCGGATATCGAACAGCGCGGTGACCTTGCCGGGGACTTTGACTTCGTGCAGGTGGCTGAGGGCTTCGTCCACCGCCGCGAAGTTTTTCTGGACCACGGTTTCGCCGCGTTTGCCGTAGGTCTTCTTGATGGAGTACTTGATGGCTTCGATGGCTTCCTCGCGCGGCAGCACTCCGCTGATGGCGAAGAAGCAGGTCTGCATGATGGTGTTGATGCGGGCGCCCATGCCCGTCTTTTTGGCGACCTCGTAGCCGTCGATGACGTAGAACTTGAGCTTCTTGCCCAGGATCTGCTCCTGCACTTTGCGCGGGAGCTTGTCCCAGACCTCGTCGGGGCCGAAGGGGCTGTTGAGCAGGAAGGTCGCGCCGTCTTCGGCGAACTTCAGCATGTCCAGCCGTTCCAGGAAGGTGAACTGGTGGCAGGCGACGAAGCTGGCTTTGTCGATCAGATAGCTGGAGTGCAGGGGCCGGGGGCCGAAGCGCAGGTGGGAAGTGGTGATGGTGCCGGACTTCTTGGAATCGTATACGAAGTAGCCCTGAGCGAAGTTATCGGTTTCCTCACCGATGATCTTGACCGAGTTTTTGTTGGCGCCGACGGTGCCATCCGCGCCCAGGCCGTAGAACAGGGCGCGCACGGTGCCCGGAACTTCGGTGGAGAACCTGGGATCGAAGGCCAGCGAGGTGTGGGTGACATCGTCGTTGATGCCGATGGTGAAGTGGTTCTTGGGCCGCGGTTTCGCGAGCTCGTCGAAGACGCCTTTGACCATGGCGGGAGTGAATTCCTTGCTGGCCAGCCCGTAGCGACCACCGATGACTCTGGGGGCCGGGGGCTGGGGGCCGGGGGCCGGGGAGTCGGGTTCTGTGGCAACACGCATTTCGGCTAGCGCGGTGACTACGTCACAGTAGAGCGGTTCGCCGGTGGCGCCCGGCTCTTTTGTGCGGTCGAGAACGGCGATGGCTTTGACGGTGGCGGGAAGGGTCGCGACGAAGGTCTCGACTGCGAAGGGGCGGAACAGGCGAACCTTGAGCAGGCCGACTTTCTCGCCGGCGGCATTCATGGCCTCCACGGCTTCTTCGGCCACTTCGGCGCCGGAACCCATCATGACGATGACGCGCTCGGCATCGGGGGCGCCGAAGTAATCGAACAGGTGATACTGGCGGCCCACCAGTTGGGCAAACTTGTCCATCGCGTTCTGCACGATGGTCGGAACCGCGAGGTAGAAGGGGTTGATGGCTTCGCGCGCCTGGAAGTACACGTCGGGGTTCTGCGCGGTGCCGCGGATGACCGGCCTGTCGGGATTCAGGGCTCGTTCGCGGTGAGCGCGCACCAGGTCCTCGTCGATCATGGCGCGCATGTCTTGGGGGGTAAGCTGTTCCACCTTGGAGACCTCGTGCGAGGTGCGGAAGCCGTCGAAAAAGTGGAGGAACGGGACGCGGGCTTCGAGTGTGGCGGCCTGCGCAATCAGGGCGAGGTCCATGACCTCCTGGACGGAGTTGGAGGAGAGCATGGCGAACCCGGTGGAGCGTGCGGCCATGACGTCGGAATGATCGCCGAAGATGGAAAGGGCCTGGGCGGCCAGCGCGCGGGCGGCGATGTGGAAGACGGTGGAGGTGAGCTCGCCCGAGATCTTGTACATGTTGGGGATCATGAGCAGCAGGCCCTGCGAGGCGGTAAAGGTGGTCGAGAGCGACCCGGCCTGTAACGCGCCATGCAGCGCACCGGCGGCGCCGCCTTCGCTCTGCATCTCAATCACGGTAGGGACGGTTCCCCAGATATTGGTCTTCTGTTCGGCGGACCACTGGTCCGCCCATTCCCCCATGTTGGAGGACGGTGTAATGGGATAAATGGCGATGACTTCGTTGGTTTGATGGGCTACGTATGCGGCGGCTTCATTGCCGTCGATCGTTACCTTGGGACGGGTGGTGGATGAGTTGGTCAACTCTCCCCTCCTTTTTATGAGTATGGGATTCACTGCCTTAAACCATATTATAGGACCCACTTGTCGTAAAAATCCACAGCAGAATCAGAGCTCAAATGGGGGTAGCGCGGGCCACACCTGTTGGGGGCGGCGGTGAGTCCCCATGCTGGGGTGTAAATTGTAGGGTGTGTAGCTCGAAAGGAGCAAGCCATGCATCCAACACGACGCGGTTTCCTGGCGGCGGCTCCTCTGGCCGGCGCGGCGCTGGCCGCCGACGCTTCGGACGCCCGGCCGGCAATTCTGGGCGGCCCCAAGGCTCACCCCGAGCCGTTCCCCTCCTGGCCGGTGTTCGACCAGGCAGAGGAACGCGCGATCCTCGACACCCTGCGCAGCGGCAAGTGGTACCGCGGCAGCGGCAAGAGTGTGGCGCGATTCGAAGAGGCTTACGCGCAACTGACCGGTGCGAAGAAGTGCCTGGCCGTGGCCAACGGCACGAGCGCGCTGTACACCAGCCTCAACGCCATGGGGATCGAGCCCGGCGATGAAGTGATCGTGCCGCCGTACACGTTTGTCGCGACCGTCAACGCGGTGCTGCGGCAGTACGCGGTGCCGGTCTTCGTCGATACCGATCCCGAGACGTTCCAGATGGACGCGCGCAAGCTCGAAGCGGCGATCACGCCGCGCACCCGGGCGATCGTCCCGGTACACCTCGGGGGCAACGTGTGCGATTTGGATGCCATCCTGGCGATCGCGAAGCGTCACAACGTGCCGGTGCTGGAAGATGCCTGCCAGGCGCACCTCTCCGAATGGCGGGGACGCAAGGCGGGAACGTACGGGCAGGCGGGCTGCTTCAGCTTCCAGGCGTCGAAGAACCTGAACTCCGGCGAGGGTGGGGCGATCCTCACGGACGACGAAGACCTGTACGAACGCTGCTTCGTCTTTCACAACAACGGGAGCGGAACGCGTCCGGCCGGCGGCTTCAACTACAGCGCGACGGGCTGCAACCTGCGCCTGACCGAGTCCCAGGCGGCGCTGCTGGTGGCGCAGATGAGCCGTATCGAGGCGCAGGCCAGGACGAGGACGGAAAACGCGCTGTACCTGAGCTCGATGCTGAAGGAGATTCCCGGCATCTCGCCGGCGCGCATGTACGATGGCTGCACGCGCAACGCGTATCACCTCTACATGTTTCGCTACGACAGAGCGCGGTTCGCGGATTTGCCGCGATCCACGTTCCTGAAGGCGCTGGCGGCGGAAGGCATACCGGCGTCGGGCGGGTACAGTCCTTTGAACACGCAGCCGTTCCTGAGGAATGCGTTCGATTCGCGCGGCTACCGGCGGATTCTGACCGCGGCGGAGCGCGCCGCATGGGAGGAGCGGAATCGGTGCCCGGCGAACGACCGCCTGTGCGGAGAGGCGGTGTGGTTCGTGCAGACGATGCTGCTGGCGCAGCGGAGCTCGATGGAACGGATTGCGGGGGCGATCCGGAAGATCCAGAAGCACGCGGGCACAATTGTGGGATAGGCTTCAGCCTGTCCT
>DATJYJ010000017.1:0-25747 GCA_035578025.1 Verrucomicrobiia bacterium | reverse complement strand
CGCAGCCGCTCGATGGAATCGTCCGCGACCACTCTGCCGCGATGCAGAATCACCACCCGCGAGCACACGCGCTCCACCGTCTCCAGCTCGTGGGAACTGAACAGGATCGCCCTCCCGCGCGCCGCCAGCTCCTGCAAGAGGCTCCGCAACACCAGCGCCGTGCCGACGTCCAGGCCCGAGAACGGCTCGTCCAGCAGGATCAGCTCCGGGTTGTGGAGCAGCGCGGCCGCCAGCAGCACCTTCTGCCTCATTCCCTTCGAATAGGAAGCAATCGGCACATTTCGGTCGCCGTGCAGCGAGAGCGCCTGCAATAACCCGTCGATCCGCTCCGCCGTCGGCTTCCCTGGCAGGTCCCGCAACTGTCCCACCATGGTCAGGTACTCCAGCCCTGTCAGGTGCCCGTAAAGATGCGGATCTTCGGGGACATAGCCGAAACGCTGCTTGTACGCGGAAGGATCGCGGCCGATCGGCTCTCCGCGGAACCGGATCTCCCCCGAAGTCATCTCCATCAGCCCCGTGATCATTTTCATCGTGGTCGATTTCCCCGAACCGTTCGGCCCCAGGTAACCCGTGATTTCCCCCGCCCTCACCAGAAAGCTGACGTCCTCCACCGCCGTGATCCCCCGGAATCGCTTCGACACTCCGCGCAGCTCCAGCATGGATGCTATGTAGCATTCTACTGCCTGGCTTGTCAAGTAGAATTCTACATAGTACACTCGCACCATGGAGCCCAAGCTCTCTCACACCGCGGCCATGATCCTCCAGGTGATCCACTGCGGCTGCGTCTACGGTTACAGCGTGATGGAAACCACCGGCCTGCCCAGTGGAACCGTGTACCCGGCTCTCCGCCGCCTCGAGCAGGACGGCCTCATCCGCTCCCAGTGGGAACGCCAGTCCGTCGCCGACGCCGGCCAGCGGCCGCCGCGCAAATACTACAAGCTCACGGCGGCCGGCAGAGCGGCACTCGAAGCCTCCCGCAATCGATACCCGCTGCTGGCCAAGGTGGTGCCCCAATGACCCGCCGTCCGCTGCACTCCCTCGTTCTGCAAACCGCGGCCCTCCTGGTGCCGCGCGAGCACCGCCGCGATTGGCTGGCAGAGTGGACTTCGGAGCTCTGGTACGTCTCGCGCCGCCCGCTCCGGTTTTGCCTCGGATCTTTTCGCGACGCCCTGTGGCTGAGACAGAGTCACGGCACCGTCGCTCCCCGTTTGCAGTCTCCCGTGAAATGCCTGGCATTCCTCCTGGCTCTGGCCGCCCTCGCCGCGGCCTTCTTTTTCCGCACGCCCGGTCCTTATGACGAGATCCTGAGCGCCTGCCGCCGCGAGCCGCCCGTCATCCTCGCGCACCTGCTCTTCCCTGTCCTGGCATTTCTGATCGTCTCGGCCATCGCCCCAACGTCCCTCGGCGAGTATCCCCGCGCCTGCCGATTCCGCCGATGGGCCTTCCTCACGCTCGAATTCGTCCTCCTTATCCCACTGGTTTTCTGGGGAACATTCGATCTGGCCAAACTCCTCAGCGCCTCCGGCATGCAGCCTCACGCCGCGCTGATTGGTTACGCCGTTGCCTTTCGCTGGGCCCTGAACGATCAGCAGCGCCGCTGTCCCGTCTGTCTACGCCGGCTTTCCGGGTCGGCGAGCATCGGCCACTTCTCCCACAACTTTCTGGAGTGGTACGGCACGGAGCTCTTCTGCGCCCAAGGGCACGGCCTCCTCCACGTCCCCGAAATCACCGCCACCTACACCACCCGTCGCTGGCTCGATCTCGACCGCGCGTGGAGCACGCTCTTTTCCTAGGCCGCTACAATAGTCTCAGTGCCCCTCACCTGTTACCTCGACGCCTTCTCCGGCATCAGTGGCGACATGCTCGTCGGCGCTCTCGCCGACGCCGGCGCCGACACCGCCGCCATCGCCGATGCCGTCCACTCGCTCGATGCCGGTGCCTCCGTCTCCTTCGAAAAGGTCAAACGCTGCGGGATCGCGGCCACGAAATATCACGTCGCCGTGGCCGAGGCCAAGGCCCACCGCCACCTCTCCCACATCGTGAAGATGATCGAGAAGGCCCGCCTCACCGACCACGCCCGCCGCAACGCCATCGCGGTCTTCCGCAAGCTCGGCGAAGCCGAAGCCCACGTCCACAACGTCCCCATCGAGAAGGTCCACTTCCACGAGGTCGGCGCCGCCGATTCCATCGCGGATATCGTCGGCACCGCGGTCGCGCTCGACCTGCTCGATATCGAAACCGTCGTCTGCTCGCCGGTCAATGTCGGCAGCGGCACCGTCAAAACCGAGCACGGCATCTTGCCCGTGCCCGCGCCCGCCACCGCGCTGCTGCTCAACGGCGCGCCCGTCTACGCGCGCGGCCCCGAACTCGAGCTCACCACCCCCACCGGCGCCGCCGTCGCCGCCGCGCTCTCCACCCGCTTCGGCGCCATGCCACCCCTCAAGATCTCCAACACCGGGTACGGCGCCGGCACACGCGATTTCTCCGAACACGCCAACGTCCTCCGCGTGATCGCCGGCCAGCCCACCGGCGCCGACGAGGCGCTCACCGTCCACGTCATCGAGGCCAATATCGACGACCTAAACCCGCAGGTCCTCGCCTACGCCAGCGAGCGCCTCCTCGAATTCGGCGCGCTCGACGTCTCGCTCCAGCCCATCTTCATGAAGAAGGGCCGCAGCGGACATCTGCTCCGCGTGGTCGCGCGCCCCGAACACCGCGAGGCCCTCGCCCAGGTCATCTTCGCCGAAACTTCCACTCTCGGCCTGCGCATCTACCCCGCCGAGCGCCGCGTGCAGGCGCGCTCCTTCACCGAAGTCGAGACCCCCTACGGCAAAGTGAGAATCAAAGTCTCCAGCGAGGGCAGCTACGCGCCCGAGTACGAAGACTGCCGCAAACTCGCCGCGCAATCCGGCGTGGCCCTGAAACAGATCATCGCCGAAGCCAACTACGCGTACCTGAAACTCACCCGATGAACAAATACTACCTGACTACTCCCATCTACTACGTCAACGCCGCGCCGCACATCGGCCATGCCTACACCACCATCGTGGCCGACCTCATCAAGCGCTTCAAGCGCATGCAGAGCCACGAGCCCGTCGTGCTCACCACCGGCTCCGACGAGCATGGCGTCAACGTCGAGCGCGCCGCCGAGCGCGCCGGCCGCACCCCCAAGGCCTTCTGCGACGATGTCGCCCGCGAATTCGAGCGCCAGTGGCAGTCCCTCGGCCTCGGCATCGATCACTTCCAGCGCACCACCGATCCCAAACACGCCCGCGTGGTCCAGGACCTGTTCGATCGCTGCCGCAAGAACGGCTGCATCTACAAAGGCTCCTACACCGGCCAATACTGCATCTTCGACAACCTCTACGTCAACGACGCCAGGCCCGGCGATCCCTGCCCCGATTGCGGCCGCCCCACCGAGACCATCACCGAGGAGAACTTCTTCTTCAAACTTTCGGCTTTCACCGGCCGCCTGCTCGAGCTTTACGAAAAGCAGCCCGATTTCATCCAGCCCGAAACGCGCCGCAACGAAGTCCTCTCGTTTGTCCGGCAAGGCCTGACCGATCTTTCCATCACCCGCACGAACATCAAATGGGGCATTCCCGTCGTCGGAGAATCGCCGCACGTCTTCTACGTCTGGTTCGACGCGCTCACCGCCTACAAAACCGCGGTCGAGGACGAGGGGCTCTGGCCCGCCGACCTCCACCTGATCGGCAAAGAGATCGTCCGCTTCCACGCCATCTACTGGCCGGCTTTCCTGATGGCGGCCGAACTTCCGCTGCCCAAGCGCATCTTCGCCCACGGCTGGCTGCTCTTCGAAGAAAGCAAGATGAGCAAGTCGCGCGGCAACATCGTCCGCGCCGAGCCCATCAAAGACGTCATGGGCATCGACGCCCTGCGGTACTTCCTGCTCCGCGAAGTCGTTTTCGGGCAGGATGGCAGCTTCAGCTACGACGCGCTGGTGGGCCGCTACAACTCCGATCTCGCCAACGGCCTCGGCAACCTCGCCAGCCGCACGCTGACCATGATCCACCAGTATCGCGGCGGCCATGTGCCGCACGGCGGCGATCCCGAAATCGCCGCTCTCGCCAAGGAAACCATCGATACCGTCCACGACGCCTTCGACCGCTTCGAGTTTTCGAAGGGCCTCGAATCGGTCTGGGCACTGATCTCCGCGGTCGACAAGTTCATCGTCAAACAGGCTCCCTGGAAGCTCTTCCGCCAGACCGACGAGGCTTCGCAGCAGGCGCTCAACGAAACCCTGTACACCGCCGCCGAAGCGCTGCGCATCTGCACCGCGCTGCTCTCCCCCGTCCTGCCGGCTTCCACCGCGACCATCTGGGCGCAGCTCGGCATGTCCGACCCGATCGGATCCGTGCGCTTCGACACGCTGAAGTGGGGCGGCCTCGCCCCCGGCCAGAAGATCGGCGAGGTGGCTCCGGTCTACCCGCGCCTCGACGCCGTGCAGTCCATCGCCGCCATGCGCGCGCTCGAAGAAAAAGTCACCGCCGAACAGAATGTCCTGATGGGGAAAACACCCGTCCCGCCACCCGCCGCGGAAGCGGCCCCCAAAATTCCTATCGACGACTTCCTCAAAGTCGATCTGCGCGTCGGCCTCGTGCTCTCCGCCGAGCGCGTCAAAGGCAGCGACAAACTGATGCATATGAAAGTCGATATCGGCGAGCCCCAGCCGCGAACCATCGTCGCCGGCATAGCCGAGGCCTACGCCCCCGAGCAGCTCCTCAGCCGCAAAGTCGTGATTGTGGCAAATCTGCAACCGCGAAAATTGAAGGGCATCGAATCAAACGGGATGATCGTGGCCGCGTCGGTGGACGGCGGCATGCCCGTGCTCGCCGGCTTCCACGAAGACATTCCGCCGGGAGCACGTTTGAAGTGAAGCTGGTCGATTCCCACTGCCACCTGAACGACCCGCAGTTCAACGCCGATCGCGATGCCACGATCGAGCGCGCCGCCGGGGCAGGCGTAGAGTGCGTGATGGAAATCGACGCCCCCGAGCTGGCCGAGCGCTACCTTTGCATGTACGCCACCGTGGGAATACATCCGCACGAGGCCGCCAAGGCCACCGGGGAGACCGTGGCCCGCATCCGCGATTTCGCTGCGCACCCGAAAGTCCTCGCGATCGGCGAAATCGGCCTGGATTATCATTACGATTTTTCTCCGCGTGACGTGCAGCAGCGCATATTTCGGTCTCAGCTCGAGCTCGCCGCCGAATTCGAAAAGCCCATCGTGATTCACACCCGCGAAGCCTGGGACGACACCCTGGCCCTGGTGGAGCAGGTTTCCGGCCTGCCCCGGGGGGGAATCATGCACTGCTTTACCGGCGATTCCACCCAGGCCCGCCAGGCGCTCGATATGGGTTTCCACCTCTCTTTCGGCGGCGTTCTCACGTTTCCCAAGGCCGAATCGCTTCGCGAAGCCGCTCGCATCACACCCGAAGACCGCCTGCTCATCGAGACCGATTGCCCCTACCTGGCGCCGGTTCCGTATCGCGGCAAACGCAACGAGCCGGCATTCGTTGTCGAAACCGCCCGCCGCCTCGCCGAGGTCCGCGGCACGACCGTCGAATCCATCGCGGACGTAACAACCCGCAACTTCCGGACGCTGTGTTTGCCCCATGCCGCAAGGAACGGTTAAACTGGTTAACTTACAATGAATTTGAGCAAGCTGGGTCAAGCCCTCTCAGCGCGCGAGATTTTCGACCTGATTCAGGAAGACCTGGAACGGGTCGAAAAGAAGATCAGCGCCGAATCGGTGGCCGGCGTCGACGCCGTCACCGCCATCGGCCAGTATCTGCAGTCCGCCGGTGGGAAACGCCTGCGCCCCGCCCTGCTCCTCCTTTCCAGCAAGCTCGCCGGCAACGGCAACTCGTCCGCGGTGCAACTGGGGGCAGTGGTCGAGCTGGTCCACGCCGCCACGCTGGTTCACGACGACGTCATCGACGCCGCTCAAACCCGCCGCGGCCGCCCCTCCACCAACGTGAAGTGGGGCAACCACACCTGCGTGCTCGCCGGCGACTGGCTCTACATGCAGGCCTTCCAGATCGCCCTGCGCGAGCGCAATTTCCAGATCCTCGACCTGCTCATCTCGCTCACCCAGATGATGGTCGAAGGCGAGCTGCTTCAGCTCGATCGCATCGGCAAGATCGATATCAGCGAAGCCGATTGCATGGAGCTGGTCGACCGCAAGACCGCCTGCCTGTTCAGCGTCTGCGCGCGCCTGGGAGCCATCTCCGCCGGCGCCGACACGCACACCCAGGAGCGTCTTGCCGAGTACGCCTGGAATCTCGGCATGGCCTTCCAGCTTGTCGACGACGTACTCGATTTCACGGCGCGCGAAAAAACCCTGGGCAAGCCCGTCGGCGGCGATCTGCGTGAAGGCAAGGTCACGTTGCCTCTGGTCTATGCGCTCGAGCGCGCAGGCGCCGCAGAACGCGCCCTGGTTGAGACGATCTTACGCGAGCGCAACTACGATGGCGTCCCCTTCGAGCGCATTCTCGCTATGCTCGAGAAGCACCAAGGCATCCAGCGCGTTCGTGAAAAAGCCCAGGCCTTCACCGAGAAGGCACGGGCGATAATTGCGGAGTTCCCGGATTCGCCCTATCAGCGGGCGCTGCTGGCCGTGACGGAACTGATCACGGACAGAGACCATTAACACAGCTCTCAGCCATCAGCCTTCAGCTCTCAGCCTCTTGCTGAGATGCCGTAGCTGAAAGCTGACAGCTATAAGCTGACAGCTTCCCTACGCCATCACCTTCAGGAACGCGGCCTTGAACTTGTTCATTTCGTCCTGTGTGCCGATACTGATCCGCACGTGACTCGGCCAGCTCGGCCACACGCGCCCGATGAACACCTTCTCGTTGCGCAAGCCCTCAATGACATCGCGGGGAT
Organism: Verrucomicrobiia bacterium; assembly: GCA_035578025.1. Taxonomy (GTDB): domain Bacteria; phylum Acidobacteriota; class Terriglobia; order Bryobacterales; family Bryobacteraceae; genus Solibacter. The sequence goes on along the minus strand of DATJYJ010000017.1, from coordinate 18,839 downwards.
TGCGCTTGGTATCAACCATGAAGCAGTTGGACATCGACCTCACATAGGAGAAGTTGTGCTTTTCCATGAAGGCGAAGGTATCCTCACGGACATCGCCGATGATCTTGCGCCGCTCGGGCACGACGTACTTGGCTTCCAGGCTGGCGCTCGCCCCGGCCATGCCGGTGATCGGCATCATGGTGCTGCTGAACCGGCTGACCTGGTCGAGCAGGTCGGGCCGCGCGATCGCCGCCCCGGCGCGCAGGCCGGCCATCCCGTAGATCTTCGAGAACGTCCGCAGGATCACCACGTCCTTGTCCTTCGCTACGAGCTGGCTGTTGAACGGGGCGCCGGAGATGTGGGTGTAGGCTTCGTCGATCATCACGATCGCGCCCTTCGGCTTGTTCTCCACCAGCCACTCGATGTCGGATTGCGGCGTCAGCGTGCCGGTCGGGTTGTTCGGGTTGCAGATGTAAATCAGGCCGGCATCCTCGACTGCCGCCATGGCCTTCACATCGTGCGCGTAGTCTTTATCTTTGAGCAGCGGAACGCGAACCACCTTGACGCCGAAGCTGCGCGCGGCGCGCTCGCCCGCTTCGTAGCCGGGATCGCCCGTGACGAAAGGCTTCGTCGGAGAAGTAAACGCCAGCACCGCCTGGTGCAGCGGTCCGCTCGATCCGGCGAAGATGCGAACATAGCTGTTCTTCACGCCTTCCTGCTCGGAGAGGATCTGCTGGACCTTGTCGCCTTCGCTGTAGCGATAGCGTCCGCCGTATTGGATCATGCGGGCTACCGCTTCGCGCGCCTCCTTGCAGGGGCCGAGCGGGTTTTCGTTGGCGTTGATCAGGACCGCGTCGGGCGGCGCCTCGACCTTCGAAAGCTGCGCCAGCGCGGGCTCGTTGTAAAAGGGCAGGGCCGCGCCCGCGGTGATCATGGCCGCGATGCGCCCGAAGTTCCGGCGGCTGAAGCCGCGGCTCACAAATTCCTCTTGAAGTTTCTCGTTCAGGATAGCCGGCATAGTCCCTCTCTCTGGAAAGTGCGTAATTGGCTTGAGATTATCAGTTCGAGGCCCCGGAGTCCAGCCCCTTCAGCAGGGCGCGCACCGCGAATCCGGTGGCCGCATCGTTCATGAAACCGGCCTCGATCGAGTCCGGCTTGAAGGTGTGGTTCATCGACTGGGCGGTCCAGAAACCGCCGTTCGGGTCCTGGTGGGTGCGCAGCCAGATGAGCGCCTTGGCCATCTTCGGGTCGTTGGAGCGCTGCCCGCACTCCAGCAACGCCAGCGTAACGAACGCGGTGGCGTATCCCGTGCTCCCGGACACAGCCGGCTGGGCTTCGGGGTGCTTTTTCCATGGCCCCAGCGATGCCATGTCCCAACCGCCATCGGGCTGCTGCTTGCTCAGCACCTCCTGGATCACCGCCTGGCGCGTCTTGGCATCGAGTACTTCCGGCAGCTTAGCCGACGCCCAAGCCGCAGCAACACGGTTCTGTAGCGGAGCTCCTTCGATGGTGGATCGCAGGTACCCTCCAAGCGCCGCAATCCGCTCGCGCACTTCGGGCCGGCCGCGATACTCGGCGGGCGCGGCGGCCAGGGCCATCGCACCCAGCGCGGCGCCAAAAAGCTCGGATTCCGGCTCCTCCCAGGGATCCATGTCGGTCATGTACCACTTCCACGAGCCGGCCTTCGGACCTTCGCGAATCTGCAAGGCAAGCATACGGTCGAATGCCTCCGGAGTGCGCAGGAACAGCGCGGCCATCACACTTTCCACGCCGATCGCCGGTCCATCGGGCGTGCGCTTATCGAGGCGCGAGCGCAGCGACTCCAGGTATCCCGTCTCCCACTGGGTCGGCACGCTCTCGCCGAGCGCCGTGCGCAGCGCCGGCCTGGCTATTAAATAGGTCACGCCGGTATGGCAGGAAATGCAGGGTTTGGCGCCGCCGTTGGCACGCGGCCATCCGAACCACACCTTCTGCCGCGCATCGAGATAATCGGCCGCCAGCCGCGGATTCCAATCCGCGCCAAATACCGGCAGCATGGAAAGTCCCAGCAGAACAGCATTCCGGTACAGCATATCTCCTCAGTCTACCGCTACACTGGAGGCTTCGGATGAAGCAGGAAGCCTCTTATTTCGACGGCAAGGAGCCGAAACTGGTCTATATTGCCAAGCGGCTGCGCGACGCGCTCCGTCTGGAGAAGATCTTCACCGAGAGCGGCGTCGATTACGGAGTCGAGGCCGATCAGTACCGCGGCGGGATAATCTTTCAAACCGTGCGGGCGGGAGCGTTCTTCTACGTACTGCCGGAGAGCGAAAGCGCCGCAAGGGAAGTCATGCGGCGCCACGGGTACAAGCCGTTCGAGGGGGAGAATCCTGCGATCTAGAGATCGATGTCCCGCGTGGGCGGCTTCTCGTCCGGATTTTCCTTGGCCCGTTTGAATAGCTCGTCGAACTTCTTCTGCAAAACCTGGCCGTGCTGCTTTTCGGCCTCGACGCTCTTTTGAAATAGCTGCTCCCGCCGGGCGCCCTCTCCTTTAAGTTTGGCTACCTCGGCCGCCAGGTCCTCGATCGGCTTCGGTTTCTCGGGCACGGTGTGCGCAATCACGCTACGGGTCTCCGGATCGATTTTCAGGATCGCCTGGCAGCAGGGACAATCCACCTCGAACATCGGCGCTTTGGGCATGACATCATCTTAGCAGCCAGGCCTGCGGGAGACGGATGCGAGGAATTTGCGGAATCTAGGAGGGGTTCGAGCAGGGTGACTGGTTGGTGGGCGCTATCTTTGGTGAGCCGTTCGTCTCGCCGCTGGCCTGTCGATAATTAGTCACGCCCGTGCATGAGCAATTGCCACACCAAATCATTCGGGCTTGAAAATCAAAGAGATTGACGGCGCATCCGTACTCTTCATGTAGGCAAAGTTGACAGCGATGTGTCAACTTATCGTCTCAGGCTCGGACGCTGCTGCCGGCCGATGTCTCCATCGTGATCGTTACCGGCATCTCCTTGTGGTTGCGTACGACGGTCACGGTGACGCTCTTCTTGGCCCGAAGATTCCGCAGAGCCCGCGTGATCTCGGCGCTGGTTGTCACGTTTGTGTCTTCAACCTTCGTGATCACATCGCCGGCTTTGATCCCTGCTTTGTCCGCGGACGAACCTTTCTTCACGCTGCGCACCAGCACGCCTTCCTGCACGCCGAAGAACTCGGCCAATTGCGCTTCCTGGCCAAGCGGCTCTCCGACGATGCCGAGCATGGGATTCTGAACGGAGCCGTAGCGCGGAATCTCGATATTCGGCATCTCCGGCATGCTGGGGATGGCCGGCATGTTGAAATTCCAGCCCGAATCGGGCCCGATGATCATCGGCTGGTTTTTGCGCTCGCCCACGGTCGCGGTGAGGGTCACCATGGCGCCGCCGCGCCAGATATTCAGCTTGACCTGGTGACCGACCGGCGTTTCCTGGACAAGACGCCGGAACTGGGTCCAGCCCTCGACCGGCTGGCCGTTGTATTCGACGACGATGTCGCCTTCCTTGAGGCCGGCTTTGGACGCGGGGCCTTCGGGATCGACGCTCGAAATCTCCACGCCGCGCTCATCTTTCAGGTTGAGCGCCTTGGCGCGATCCGGGGTGATATCCACCCCGCCGACTCCGAGATAGCTTCCGCCGCTGGTCATCACCCACGTCTGAGCTCGCTGGGCGAACGCAGCGGGCGAGACGAGGCTCGTCGCCGCCATGCATGCCAGGATGCATTTGAAAGTCAATTTCATAACCACACCTCTATTGCTTATTGCTTTTTGATAAAGATCGTTCCCGCGGTGGCTGAAATCTGCAGCAGTGGACCACCGCCGTTGACTTGGCCATCCGCGATCAGTTGCCGTCCCTGTCGCCGCACCGTGATGCTGTTGTACTCGCTGAAGATGCGGCGCATGGTGTCGGCAAGCTCGTTCTGCGCATGGATATTCACACCGACGTTGGACGGAATCAGCACCGTGATGTCACCGTTGGCGGTAGCCAGGAAAGAATCCGACAGCTTGCTGCCAAGGAGACTCGCCACGATGTTGCCCAGGGACGTGGAAACGCGCATGGGGCCGGCGATGTTCGTCAGCCGGATGCCGCCCGAGCCGGACTCGCACTGCACCCCGCCGGCGGCGCCGACCTGAACCGGGCCCGCCATATTGCGTGCCACCACGAGACCGCCTGCGTGTTCCACCACGATGGGTCCGCCGACCGTGGAAGCGTTGACCCCACCGCCCGCGCGAACGATATGGATGCCGCCGCCGCCGGTCTGGGCGCGCACGGGCCCTTTGATTTCGGTGGCGGAAATGTCGCCGCCCACGGTCTCCATGACGGCTTCGCCTTTGATCACCCCGGCCGTAATCTTGCCCGCCCCGGTGGAGCAGCGAAGGCCGCCCCCGATGGTACCCACCCGCACATCGCCGCCTTGCGTGGTCAGTTTGCAGTCGCCTCGAATCCGGTCGATCACCAGTTCGCCGCCGCCCGTGTCCGCGTTCAAATTGCCATCCACGCCGGAAGCTTCAATGGCGCCATCGGAAGTGGAAATAGCGGCGGCATCGACTCGCGGCGCCTTGACGATCACGGTGGAAACGACCGGCCCGCTGGGAGCGGTGATAACGGTGGTGTCGCCGATGCGCTCGGCGCGGACCAGGTAACGCTGCATCACGGACCGGGCTTCGGATTCGGTGCGGGCGCGAACACTGACGCGAACCGTGTAGGAGATGTTGGTGGAGATTCCCGCCTCCAGCGTCACCGGGCCGTGGGCGTTGACCCGGATACGGCGGGTTAGGGGAGCGACGCCGTAGAAATCCTTCTCCCAAAGCTCGCCCTTGCGATGGAGGCCCAGAGGCTGGGCCAGGGCCAGCAGCGGGAGAAGGAGCAGCGCCCCTTTCCTAGAATGTGCCGATAGACGCATTCATCTCCCGGAGCGCCTTTTCCATCTTGAGGCGCACTGAATTGCTCTGCTCGCGCTGCACCAGGGCCTGCATCAGGCCCACGATGGTTTCGTCGCGGTGGGCGGCCAGCAGTTCGATCGCCTGCATCTTGACCGCGTCGTTGGCGGGCATGCGCAGCACCTGGCCCAACACGTGCCGCACCTGCGGATCGCCGGCCAGCGGCTTCAACCCTTCGAGCGCGTTCATCTGCACGTCGGGATTAGGATCGGTCAGCGCGTTGAGAAAAGTCTCTTTCACTTCGCCGGAGCTGCACTGGTTCTTGAGCATGCGGACGGATTCGCCGCGCACGGCGGGATTGTCCTCGTACATGCCGGCCACCAGCAGCTTCTGAATGTTGGAATCATTGATCCGCCCTTTGAGCAGGCAGCGCCGGGTTTCGTCGTACGAGATCACCACGCGTCCGGCGCTTTCCGGGTCGGGCTGGACGGAGCGGACAGTGGAGTAAACCTCGCCGCCCGGGTTGGTGATGGAAGCCAGGTTAGCCCCCGGCACGCTGCCGGGTAGCCCGTTGGTGAGCTTCGCCGCAAAGAATCCAATCGCCACCAGCGCCACCGCGCCGATAGGCTGGCTCAGCCGGTTCAAGCTGCCAAAGGTGTGCGCCATGGCCTCGATAAAGAGGGTCCAGGGGCCTTTGCCTGTGTGGACGGCACGCGGGGCGCCGCCCTGTACGGCGGCCATCAGATCGGCACGGCAGTCTTCCAGCAGGTGGGACGGGACTTCCAGAGCCCGGCGATCGAGCGCGGCGGCGAGGGTGCGCTGCTGTTCCATGACGCGCGTGCAGGCGGCGCACAGGTGCGTGTGCTCGTCGACGTGCTCCTCTTCTTCCGGAGAGAGTTCGCCGTAATGGTAAAGCGGAATCAGTTTCGCGATTTCTTCGCAGCTCATGTGAATTCTCCCAGCACAGCCCGCATTTTCTGCGTGGCGCGGAACAGACAGTTCTTGGCGGCTTCCTCGGTGGTGCCAAGCATTTCACCGATGTTGCGCAGGCGCAGTCCCTGGTAGTGGCGCAGCTCGAAAACCATGCGCTCGCGAGGCGTGAGGTCCTGGAGCGCTTCTTCAATCCGATGCTTCAATTCGCGATTCCAGAAGCTGCGCTCGGGGTCGGCGTGGGCCGAGTCTTCTTCGAAGCTCTCCATGCGGTCGAGCGGCCCTTCGCTGGTTTCCACCATGGCCGGTTCTTCCTTGCGGACCTTCCGTTTGCGCAACTGATCCAGACAGATATTCGTCACAATCCGATACAACCAGGTGTGGAAGCTGCAGTCGAACCGGAATGCGTGCAGGTTGCGATAGACGCGCAGGAAAGCTTCCTGATACACGTCGCGGGCATCTTCCGGCGACCGGAGCAGGTTCATGGCAAGCCGGAGGACACTTTGGTCGTAGGTACGGACCAACTGCTCGAAAGCATCCTGGTCGCCCGCCTGGGCGGCCCGGATCAATCCGTCAACTTGAGGTGTCACGCGGGCGCCTGCTGTTCCGGCTGCATCCTGCGCCATATCCACTAGAACTGCCTGGCTTCTGCTTCCATTCACCTGCCTGAGTTGATAGACGCACCTGTTGTGATTCCGTCACGGTGTATGTGTCCGAAAATGAGACACGGTCGTGGAACATGTATAGAGAGTTTACACCCTCACCACGCGATCCATGTTCAGAAACTCATGAATATGCGGATGATCGCTCTTCACCAGATCCTCGACCGGACCGAAGTAGATCACCCCGCCGTCATACAGGAAAACCACCCGGTCCGCGACCTTGTACATCAGGTCGAGGTCGTGGGTCACCACCACGCTGGTCAGCTTCAGTTGCTTCTTCAGCCGGAGCATCAGGTCGCTCAGGTGGTCGATCATGATCGGGTCCACCATGGTGGTCGGCTCGTCGTAGAGCACGCACTGCGGCTGCGCAGCCAGCGCCCGTGCAATAGCGACCGCGCGCTTGTATCCGGTCGAAAGATCCGCCGGGTACATGTCCTTCGCCTCGGCTATGTCCACCATTGCCAGCAGTCCGTCGACGACGTCCTCCTTATTCTTGGCGTCGTAATCCTCGCGCAGCTCGAGCGAAAAGAGCACGTTCTCGCCGACCGTGAGCGAATCGAACAGCGCGCCCGACTGGAAAACCATCGTCACCTTCTTGCGGATGCGGCGCAGGTCCGCCTCGGAATAGTCGGTGATGTCCTCGTGAGCCACGATCACCCGGCCCGAGTCCGGCTTCAGAAATCCCATGATGTGGCTCAGGGTGACGCTTTTGCCGACGCCGGAGCGCCCGATGATTGCCACCGTCTCCCCCGGGTTGACGTGGAAGTTGGAATCGACCAAGACCGGCTTGTCGAACGTCTTATAGACGTGCCGGAACTCGATGTAGTGTGGAAACGACTCACTGGCCGCCATGAACCGCCCATTCTTCCGGGGTATTAAGATTCTGAAAACAATCGGCTTCTACCACGTCCAGCCACACCACCAGGAGGTCTTCCAGGGCTCTGGTGATTTTGCGAATGCCGGCGTCGAACCGCGCCTGGATGGCACCCCGTGCCCGGCGGTGGTACACCGCGCAAAGCGGCTCGGGCAGTCCCGCGGGTCCGCGCGGCACCAGCGCATCGGCGCCGGAGTCCCGGGCTGCTTCGAGCAGCTTCCGCAGGAATCCCGCTTGCGCGAAGGGCATGTCGCAAGCGACAATCAGGTTCCAATCGGTGCGCGAGTGATGGAGCGCCGTCAGGATTCCGCCCAGCGGACCCTCGCCCGGATACAAATCGGCGATCCCCAGGCTGGCGTTGCCGACCAGCACCGCGCTGCCCGCGGCGAGTACCACTTCGCGCGCGATCGATTCGGCAAGCGTGGTCCCGTGAAAAGGCAGCGTGGCCTTGTCGCGGCCCATGCGGGAGCTGCGGCCCCCCACCAGCACGTAGCCCGAACAATCCACAGGAAGATGATACCATTGAGGTTTCGCCGGAAGGCGTCTGTAACTCGATTTACGCTCCTGAAAAGGCAAAACATTTTGTGGCATTTTTGTTTTACACTGATCCTTGCAGGGTTCGCCGTGGCGCTCCCTGCGATCGGCGCCGATCAGCCGCAACGCTTTTCGAGCGTCGTGCGTCCGGATCTGCGTACGGGAAAGCTGGTGCGAAGCGTGGTCGTGGCTGCCAGGCCGGTGAATGAGCAGAAGGTGGCGGAAACGTTGATCCGTCCTCGCGTCGTCTCCGGCACCGAACCCCTCCGGGATGCCCAGCCCGCGCCCTTGGGCATCGATGAAACGGTCAACCGAATTGCCGCCGAACACGGCCTGTCGGCCGCGCTGATCCACTCCGTCATCAAGGTCGAAAGCAACTACAATCCCTACGCGGTGTCTAGCAAAGGCGCCCTGGGAATCATGCAGTTGATTCCCGAGACTGCCCGGCGCTTCGGAGTGGCCAACGTCTTCAACCCGGAGGAGAACATCCGCGGCGGCGCGAAGTATCTGCGATACCTGCTCGACCTTTTCGGCAATACTCCTTTGGCTCTCGCCGCCTACAATGCGGGCGAGGCGGCCGTAGCGAAATATGGCGGAATCCCGCCGTTCGCCGAAACCCAGAATTACGTGATTCTGGTCGCCAGGCAGCTCGCGGCGGCGAATAAGGCCGCTGCGGCGAAGTCCGTGGCCGCGGCGAAGCCCAAGCTCGCTCCCGCGGATCCTGACAGCCCGGCGCACATAGTCGAAGAGAGACAACCCGACGGCAGCGTGCATTACGTGACACGATAGGATTAAGACATGAAGAGGATTGCCGCCCTTGCCATCTCGGTTCCGGTCCTGCTGGCACAGAGCGAGCGCGCGGCTTCCCTCTCCGTCACCGCCATCCGCAACTACTCCGTCGGCGAGATCACCCGCATCGCCATCGAGGTTTCCGGCGAATTCAATTACCGCACCGACCGCCTGCACAACCCCGAGCGGGTCTACTTCGACATTCTCAACTCCCGCCCGCGCCTCGATAACCGTCGGGTCTACGCCAAGGATTTGGACGGCACGCTGGTGGAGCGCGTGCGTGTGGCCGAGACCGCCCCTGGGATCACGCGCGTGGTGCTCGACCTGGTGGGCACCGTGGATGTCTCCACCACCCAGCTCTCCAACCCGAACCGCCTGATCGTCGAGGTGCGCGCCGGGAAAGGTCCGGCCATTCCCACCGAGAGCATGCCGCCGCCGCCGCCCCCGGCAAAGATTCCGCCAGCCGTGAGTTCGGATCCGCCCGCCGCAGCTACGCCAGCCACCGCGCCGCCGGCACAGCCCGAGGCACTCGCGCATCCCAGCCCGGCCGCGCCCCCCAAACCGGAGCCCCGCCCGGTCGAGCCGCGTGTGTCCGCCTCCGCTCCTCCGCCGGCTCCCAAGCCGCTGCCCGTTGCGGAGACTGCTGCGCCGCCCACGACTGCCCCCACATCGTCCTCCAAAACTACCCCGCCACCTTCGGCCGAGGTCGGCAAGGCCGCCCGTCACACCTCCACCGGCGGCAGCTCCCTCACGCGTGCCCTCGGATTGAAAGTCGGCCGCATCGTCATAGACCCCGGCCATGGCGGCCATGACACCGGCACCCTGGGTGTCAAGGGCCTCCTGGAAAAGGACCTCGTCCTCGATGTCGCTCAGCGCGTGGGCAAACTGATCGAAGAGCGCTTGAACGCCGAAGTCATTTACACCCGCACCGATGACACGTTCGTCCCCTTGCAGGAACGCACCGCGCTGGCCAACGAGAAAAAGGCCGACCTGTTTCTCTCCATCCACGCCAACTCGTCTCCTCTGCCGAAGGTCGCCGGTATCGAGACCTTCTACCTGAACTTCACCGATTCCAAGGAAGCCCTCGACGTCGCCGCGCGCGAGAACGCCAGCTCGCAGAAATCCATCTTCGAGCTGCAGGACATTATCCAGAAAATCACGCTCCACGAGAAGCTGGACGAGTCCAAGGAATTCGCCACCCGCATCCAGAATTCGCTGTACACCTTCACTTCCCGCAACGTGCCGGGTGAACGGAATCGCGGCATCAAGAAGGCGCCCTTCGTGGTGCTGATCGGCGCCAGTATGCCCAGCGTGCTCGCCGAAATCGGATTCCTGACCAACGCGCGCGAGGAAGCCCAGCTCAAGCGATCCGACTACCGCCAGAAGCTCGCCGAAGCGATGTTCCGCGGTATCTCCCGCTATGCCGAAAGCCTGAGCCACTTCCAGGTGGCGCAAAACCAGCAGTGAGCCTGGCGCGAATCCTCGCCTTCCGCCACGTACCGTTTGAGGGGCTGGGACGGATCGAGCCCATTCTGCTTTCGCAAGGCTTCGAGGTGCATCACGCCGATCTGTACCAAGCGAACGCCGCGCCGCCGGATCCCGCCCTTTACCAGGCACTCATCTTCATGGGCGGGCCCATGTCGGTGAATGACGACCTCGCCTGGCTTCGCCGCGAAGAAATCATCATCCGCGATGCCGTCCGGCGCGGCATCCCCGTGCTCGGCATCTGCCTGGGTTCCCAGCTCATCGCCCACGCACTGGGAGCGCCGGTGCGGCGCAACCCGGTAAAGGAGATCGGCTGGTTCGAAATTGAATTCACGCCCGACGCGCGCGAAGACCCGCTGGTCGGAGGCCTCCCCGCGCGCGAAATGGTCTTCCACTGGCATGGCGAGACCTTCGATCTGCCGGACGGCACCGTGCTCCTGGCCTCCTCCGATCGCTGCCGCAATCAGGCCTTTCGCCTCGGGACCGCGGTCTACGGCCTGCAATTTCACCCCGAAGTGACGCCCGCCATGATCGCCGACTGGTGCCGGCAGGATGAAAACTGCGGCGATGTGCGCGAATTGGAGACGCCCGTCGATCCCGGCGCTCACGCCCCGAGGCTCGCGGAAATCTGGGATCCGGTCTTCGAACGATGGTGCGCTGCCGTTCGAAGTCGTACACTGGTGGATATCTGACGTTGGGGTCAGGCATCATGGCAAAGGATCCGGAGCAGAAGTCTCAGCTCGACCAACGCGACCCGCTGGAAAACGGGAGCGAAGAAGAGGAATCCGCCGATCCGGACGAGCCTTCGTTCGAGCAGCCGGTCTGCCCCAGGTGCGGCTGGCACAATACCCGTCTCTCTCACACGTCCAGTTTCGTGGACTCGATTCTCCGATTGTTCGCACTCCGCGCTTACCGCTGCCGTTCCTGCGGCAACCGTTTCCGCTCCATCCGCCGCCGCAAATAGCCTGAATCTAGTAGCCACAGAACCCCACATTTCAGACGCCCGCCTCTCCCATTTGGGGGGATTGATATGCCCTCTTTCAGGCCGTCATGATGAACTGAGCAGCGTGGTGCGCTCCTTTCACCGCGTCGATCCTCGCGGAACGAACCGATGGCAAATACGAGGCAGATCGTGGTGGTGGAGGACGTGTTTGTTCGGGCGTTCCTGCGCACTGCTCTGGAGCGGCACGGCCATCGCGTCACGTGCGCCGGGCCGGTCGCCGCTATAGACTTGCTCAAATTAGGACAAATAGGTCTTCTTATCACTAATACGCCCGAGGTGTTCGCGGAATTCGGGGCGTCGGTGCCCCTGATCTACGTAGCAGCGTTTCCCGATCCCTCCGCTGCCGCTGCTTTCACCCGCTGGCGCCCGCTCCGCAAGCCCTTCCCCACCTCCGAACTGCTTTCGCTCGTCGCCGAGTTCCTGCCGCAGTAGTGGGGCGGACGGTCGCTTTTCGTCGTCCGCCCGCAGCCCCGAATTATAGAATCAGCTATATGGGCTTCTATCTCTGGCTCGACGATAGTCTGGCCTGGGCGCAAGGCACCTACGAGTATCGCCCCATGGGCAGCGCCGTGATCGCCAGGACCGATCTATTCCGCCGCCGCGATTTCAGCCCGCGCCGTCAAGCGGCCCCGCCGCGCACCGCGCAATTCGCCGGCCAGTTCGCCAGCCTGGGACACCTGAATGCCCAGCTGAAGAAGCGCCGAAAGCCAAGGTGTTGACCCCCGCCCGCCCGAACCTGTAAACTGCAACCGATTACACTACAATAGTTGTTCTTGCTTGGGGGACATACATGCTCCACACTCGCCAACGCCTGACCTGCATGCTTCTCTTGGTGCTCGGCGCCGGCCTGCTGATCATGCCCGCAACCGCGCAGCGCCGCGGAGGATTCGGCCCGCCCGCCACCCCTCCGCTCAGCTTCCGCTTCATGGGCCCCGCCGTCGGAAATCGCATCTCCGCGGCCGCCGGCATCCCCGGCGACCCGAGCACCTATTACATCGGCGCAGCCAGCGGCGGCGTCTGGAAGTCCACCAACAGCGGCCAGAGCTTTACGCCCATCTTCGATCAGCAAACCTCGCAGGCGATCGGCTCGCTCGCCGTCGCTCCCAGCGATCCTAAGACCGTCTGGGCCGGCACCGGCGAAGCCTGCGCCATCCGCGACAGCGACATGCAGGGCGACGGCATTTACAAATCCACCGACGCCGGCGCCACCTGGCAGAACATGGGCCTCGTTCACGGAGGCCGCATCGGCCGCATCCTGATTCATCCCAGGAATCCCGACGTCGTCTACGCCTGTGTCGCCGGCCGCCTCACCGGCCCGCAAAAGGACCGCGGCGTATTCCGCACCCGCGACGGCGGCAAGAACTGGGAGCAGGTGCTCGCCGTCAATGAAAACACCGGCTGCTCCGGCCTCTCCATGGACCCCAACAATCCCGACTTCCTCGTGGCCGGCACCTGGGAAACCGTGATGCATACCTGGGCCATGTTCAGCGGCGGTCCCGGCAGCGGCGTCTTCACCACTCACGACGGCGGCAACACCTGGAAGCGCGCCACCAGCGGCATGCCCAAATCGCCCGTCGGCAAAATCGACGTCCGGATCGCGCCCAGCAATCCGAAGCGCGTCTATGCCCTGATCCAGACTGCCGACCAGGGCTCGCTCTGGCGCTCCGACGATAGCGGTGAGAACTGGACCGTCGTCAACTGGCAGCGCGCCCTCATCGGCCGCGCCGGCTACTACATCCACCTCAACGTCTCGCCCGGCAACCCCGACGAGGTCCTGGTCGCCAACTCCAGCTTCTGGATCTCTACCGATGCCGGCAAGAGTTTCCGCTCGCAGCCCTGGGGTGGCGACACCCACGAAATCTGGATCGATCCCAAGGATGGCAACCGGATCCTGGTCACGCACGACGGCGGCATGTACATGACCACCGACCACGGCCGCACCTCCAGCCGCATCACACTCCCCATCGGCCAGATCTATCACGTCGCCGTCGATAACGACGTCCCCTACAAGATCTACGGCAACATGCAGGACGACGGCACCATGCGCGGAGCGAGCAACGTCGTCGAATCCGGGCCCAACGTCCCCGGCCAGAATGAACTCGGCGGGCGCGGAGGCGGCGGATTCGGCGGGCGCGGAGGCGGCGGCCAGTGGGAGCACAACCTCGGCGGCTGCGAATCCGGATTCACCATCCCCGATCCCACCGACAGCGACGTCGTCTGGGCCACCTGCTACGGCAACGAAGTTACGCGTTACGACGCGAAGACCAAGATGGCGCGCTCCGTTAGTCCCTGGCTGCATACCCTCGACGCCGCACCCAACCAGGTTAAGTACCGCTGCCACTGGACCCCGCCGCTGGCTATCGATCCCTTCGATCACAACACCGTCTACTACGGCTGCCAGATGATCCTGCGCACCACTAACGGCGGCGTGAGCTGGAGTGAATTCTCTCCCGATCTCTCGACGAAAGACCCCAGCCGGATCGTCTCCTCCGGCGGCATCGTCGGTGATAACCTCGGCCAATTCTACGGCGAGGTAGTCTTTTCCATCGCGCCCTCAGACGTCCAGAGAGGCCTCATCTGGGCGGGCACCAACGATGGAAAAGTTTGGTACACGAAGGACGCGGGTAAGAACTGGAATGATGTCACCAAGAACATCACCGGCCTTCCCGCCTGGGGAGTCGTGTCCAAAATCGACCCGTCCCATTTCGATGCCGGCACGGCTTATGTTGCGGTGGACTTCCACCTCATGGACAACCGGGATCCGTGGCTCTACAAGACCACGGATTTCGGCAAGTCCTGGACGAAAATCACCGGCGATCTGCCCCAGGGCGGACCGCTAACGTACGCCCGTGTGATCGCCGAAAACCCGAACAAGAAGGGCAACCTATTCGCCGGCACCGGCAACGCCTGCTACTACTCGCTCGACGACGGCGCCCACTGGAAACAGTTGAAGCAGGGCCTGCCCGCCGCACCCGTCTCCTGGATCGTGGTACAGAAACAGGCCCACGATCTCGTCCTCTCCACTTACGGCCGCGGCATGTTCATCATGGAGGACATCACTCCGCTCGAGCAGGGCATCGTGGACCAGGCCGATGCCTCGGTCACCGCCCGGCTGGCCGCGCCGCGCCCCGCCTACCGCATCGTGCGTGGACAGGCGAGCGCGCTGCTCCATTTCTGGGTGAAATCCGTGCCGTCCAAACCGGTGGAGTTCGAGATCCTCGACAGCAAAGGCGTGCTGGTCAAAAAGCTCCCGAACGTGACCGCGCACGCCGGCCTCAACCGCACCTCCTGGGACCTGCGCTACGACTCGCCGGTGCTGGTCGCCCTACGCACTACGCCTCCCGAGAACCCGCACATCTGGGAAGAGCCTCGCTTCGATAACCAGGACACCCGCGCCATCACCCACTGGGGCCTGGCGCAGGCCGAAGTCGGCCCTATTGCCGCGCCCGGTCAGTACACCGTGCGCATGACCGTCGACGGCCAGGCCTACACGCAGCCGCTCACCATCCTGCGCACGCCCGACAGCCACGCCGAAGATGCCGCGCTGCAATCCAGCGTGCGCCTCCAGCTCAAGGTGCGCGACGACATCACCCAGGTCAGCAACATGACCAACCAGCTCGAGTGGATGCGCCGCCAGCTGGAGGACGAATCTAAGGCCAACCCCGACAAGGCAAACCTGCTCAAACTGATCGCCGACATCAACCGGAAGCTGGAGGACGTCGAGTATCAGCTCATCACCCGCGCCGACGCACTCAGCGACGACAAATACTTCCAGACCGCCTACAACCTGTACCAGAATTTCCTCTGGCTGAACGGCGAGATCGGCACCGGCGCCGGCGACGTGCAGGGTTCCGGCGACTGGGGCGCCACCGAGACCGCCATCGGCCTCGTCCTCGATCTCGAGAAAACGCTCGAGAAAGTCAGGGGCGAATACAAGTCCGTAATGGAGAAAGACGTTCCGGCCTACAACAAGGCCATCGAAGGCACCGCGCTCAAGCCCTTGAAGACCACCGGTGCGCCGCCTCCGCCTCCGCGCCAGCCCGGGCGCTTCGGCGGCGGCTCGGACCAGTAACGCAAGCGCGCGCTCACCGCTCCCAGAACGACCGCGGCGGATTGAAGCCCTCCAGAATCCAGATGTCGCCCTCGTTCCGCCGGACAGTCGTGAACAGGCTCTTTCCATCGGGCGACAGAACCATCCGCGTCGGTCCGCCGAACGGTCCGCCGACAGCGAAGTCGGGCGGCAGGGTCGAAAGCGTCTGCACCCGGCCGCTGCCGACATCCACGCGCACCAGTTCCGGCTTGTCGCCTGCCGGCCGCACCGCATAAATCGACCCGCCGTCCTGCGAAAATGCGGCCGTGGCCATCCTCTCGCTGCTCAGAACCCGCGCCTCCTTCGTCTCGAGCGACACCAGTGTCATGCCGGCCTGGCTCGCCGGACAGATCATCCACTTTCCATCGGGAGAAGGCGCCGGGTCGCAGGTGCCGGGGAAGATCTGCTCCGGAGTGTCGCTGCCGCCGAGCCGGTAGCGCCAGATGCCGCCCCCGAAGGCGCGCGCCGAGTTCGCCGCCGCGGAAGATGGGTTAACCAGAATGGCCGTGCCGTTCGAAGTCCACAGCGGAGCATACCCCGCGGCCTGTTCCACCACCGCCGGGGGGCCACCGTTCACCGGCGAAATCCAGACACCTTGCCCGTGTCCCTGCACGCCAAACAGCGTGTACAGCAGGCGCTGGCCGTCGGGCGAGAAGGAGGGCTTCTCGAATTGAAGCGTGCCCCGGTAGCCCGGAAAATCGCGGTGCGAAACCACCGTGCGCTCGGCCGTCCCCGCCCGGTTCCGGATGCGGATCTCTTCGTCGTAGACGTACCCGAATTCCGTGCCATCGGGCGACCAGGCGAGTTCCGAATTCTCCGCGCGGGATTTCAGAAACGGGTGCGGCGCGGAGCCGTCGAGCGGGATCTCCATGATGCTGGTGCGTGCGACCCCCATCGTGCAGGCGATCCTGCCGCCATCGGGCGAAACCGAAATCGCGCCAACCGGCGTCGAGGTGGGCAGCACCGCCCGGGTATTGCCGCTGCGCGTATCGACCATGCGAATTCCCAGGTTGGAATGAGAACTGGTCACCAGGGCATAACGGCCCTCCGGCAGCCAGGCCGTGAACAGGGTGCGCTGAAATTCACCCTCGAGCAGCCGGTGCGCCCCGCCGTTTCGCGCAACCAGGAACAGATCCTCGCCGGAGGCAGCGTCCTCCGATGCCAACAGGTGCGATGAGTCCGGAGCCCAGGCCAGGTTCACCAGAGGACGCTGGTCGGCACCGGCCATCTTCACCGGCGGCGAACCGTTCACCGGCGCGAACCACAGGCTGTACACGATGCGGTTGCCGTCCAAGGCGCCGCGGGAAAACGCCAGCCCGCTGCCGTCCGGCGCAGCCGCTACCGAACGGACCCGCGAGTTCAGATCGCCGAGTTTCAGCGGTTCGGGCGTACCGCCTGTGCGCGCGACCGACCACGCTTGTGCGAGGAAAACATAATAGAGCCGTGAGCCGTCCGCAGACCAGCTCAGGCCGGCCACCACATTGGTGGCGCCGGACATGGGATGGCGCGCCACAATCGTGGGAAGGCCGCCGGCGACGCTCTTCATCAGGATGCGATACTCGTGGTCCGCGATCGCCGAATACGCGATCGATCGCCCGTCAGGCGACCAGGCCGCTCCGTATTCGGGATACTCTTCGGTGGCGAACGGAACGAAGCGGTAGGCAGCCAGATCGGGCTGCCACGGACGCAGCATCCATGCGGCAGCCAGCAGGATCAGCCCGATGCCAGAGGCCGCAAGGGCAAGCCGCAGCCGGCGCCCCGCCAGGCGCGGCGTTTCGACCGGCATCGCCGCGATGGTGGAACCACTTAGCGCGCGAAGCGAGTAGGCCAGGTCGAAAGCCGATTGGAATCTCCGCGCGGGCTCTTTTTCGAGGCAGCGTCCCACGATGCTCCTCAGGCCCGGCGGCACCAACTCGGGAAGCGGCGCGGGCTCCCTTTCGATCACCGCGCTCATCGTCTGCACCGCAGTCTCGGCGGCGAACGGCGGACGGCCGCTCAGCATTTCGTACACCGTCGCACCGAAGCTGAAGATATCGCTGCGCGCGTCCGCCGGCTGCCCGCGCACCTGCTCGGGGGACATGTAGCCCGCCGTGCCCATCACCGTGCCCGCCACGGTGCGCGTGGCGTCGGTCTCGCCCAGTACCTCGCTGCGGGCGTGATGCGCCAGGCCAAAATCGAGAATCTTGACCCGCCCGGGCTGGCCGCTGGCGGCTCCGGTCACCATCACGTTATCGGGCTTGAGGTCGCGGTGCGTGATGCCGGCCGCGTGCGCTGCGGCAAGCCCGTCGGCGATCTGCGCCGCCCAATCCACGGCCTCGCGCAAGGATGGCTTCAGGCTGCGGAGTGGTTTGCCGTCCACCAGCTCGGTGACAAGATAGTCTTCCCCAACGTCATAGATCGCCACGATGTTCGGGTGGTTGAGCGCGGCGATGACCTGCGCCTCGCGCTCAAAGCGCTGGATATCGGCACCGGGATGAAGGAACTTGAGCGCGACATCGCGGTTGAGACGCGTATCGCGGGCACGGTAGACCTCACCCATGCCGCCGACGCCGACAAGCGACTGAATCAGATACGGGCCAAACTGGCTGCCGGGTTCTCGAGCCAAGGTGATCAGTCTAACGGAGAAAGCCTGGTGTCCGCAATGGCCCTGCACACCTATACCAAACTCAAGATAATCCTGTCTCTAAGTGATGGTATCGGCTTGCGGAGTGCTCTAGGTTGGAAGTAGAGAGAACCGCAGACTGGTAACCGATCTGGCATCAGCCTGCGAAGGAGGGCACAGTGAGGAGCACTGTTTTCTTTATCACTATTCTCCTTGTTTTTGGGGCGTCTCCAATCAGCGCCCAGGGCACCCCGCCGCCGGCGGCGGCACTCTCGCCGCAACAACTTGACGACCTTGTTGCGCCGATCGCTTTGTATCCCGATCCCCTGCTCGCCGAGGTGCTCGCAGCGTCAACCTATCCCATGGAGGTGGCCGAGGCCGAACAGTGGGTGCGCGATCATCCCAACTGGAAGGGCTCCAAGCTCATGGACAAAGCCAAGAAGGAACCGTGGGATCCCAGCGTGCAGGGCTTGGTCGCATTTCCGGACGTCTTGGCCCGGCTTACCCAGGATATGACTTGGACCACGCAGGTCGGTAATGCATTCCTGGCCCAGCAGGCCGACGTCATGCAAGCCGTGCAGCGTATGCGTACCCAGGCCCAGGCAAAGGGTGTGCTGCATTCCACTCCCCAGGAGACCGTCACCACCGAAACCAATAATGGGCAGCCGCAGATCGCCATTCAGCCGGCAAATCCGGATATCTGGTATGTCCCAAATTACAACCCCGCTTACGTCTGGGGACCACCGGTGTGGGGCGCTTACCCGCCGCTGCTGTATCCCGGCATCGACCTTGGTTTTGGATGGTATCCGGGCGTCGACGTCGGCCTGTTCTTCGGAGGCTGGGGCGGTTGGGGCTGGGGCGGCTGGGGGTGGATGCCGAACTGGTACGGCGGTGGCATCTTCGTCGATCATTCCTTCTTTCATCGCTACGGATTTCACGATTACGGAGGCGGCTGGCTGGGACGTACGCAGTGGGCCCATAATCCGGTGCA
>DATJYJ010000016.1:0-21818 GCA_035578025.1 Verrucomicrobiia bacterium | reverse complement strand
CCCGGCACGCGTCCTCCACCGCGGCGGGAAAGAGATGTTCCGGGGCCAGGCGGTAATCGACGGCGATCACGCGGCAGCCGGCCGCGATCGCCAGCAGCCGGCACAGCGTGTCATGGCTTTCCAGATCGCCGCTGAAAAACCGGCCTCCGTGAAAGTACATGACGATGGGCTGCCCTTCGTCCGCGGACGGCCAATACTGCCGCGCGCCGATTCGCCCGGGCAGCAGCATGTCCTCCACCCTTGGGAGCGCGGGCGGCTCTCCGGCGAGCGCGCCGGCCCGCCGGACCATCTCGCGGGTTCCCGCGACATCCAGGGAGGAGCGCGGCGGCAAACTCTTCTGCCGCTCCAGAAGCGCGGCAACCTCAGGATCGAGCGGCACTCGCCTTACCGGAAAGCTGCGCGAAGATCTCGCGATAGAAAGAAGGATGCGACTGCCACGTCTGCGCCGTGACGATTCGCCCGTCGCACACGGTCTGCTGGTTGACAAACTTCCCGCCGGCTTGCTCGGCTTCCAGGCGGACATGCTCGTAGCAGGTGACATTCTTCCCGCGCGCGAGTCCGGCCGCCGCCAGGATTTGCACTCCGTGGCAAATGGCGAAAATGTGCTTCTCCCGGCGATCGAACTCGCGCACGATCTCCAGCACCCGGGCGTTGTTCCGCAGGTATTCCGGCGCTCTGCCTCCCAGCACCAGCACCGCGTCATACTCCTCCACCTTGACGTCGTCGAATGCCAGGTCGGCTTCCAGCCCGTAGCCCCGCCGCTCGATATACGTGTCCCATCCGGGCTTGAAATCGTGCATCACCAGGTTCAGCCGCCGCCGCGCCGGTGCCGCGACCACCGCCTTCCAGCCTTCCTCCTGGAATCGATGCACTGCGTACAGGGCCTCGTACGATTCCCCGCCGTCCCCGGTAATGATCAGGATACTGGACATCCCTCTACTGTAACCCCGCGCCCCGATTCGCGCGGGATCGAGAGAGTATAATCGGCAGGACGCCTGACAGCACTCAGACGAATTCTTCCTGAGAGGTCAGAACATGCCGAATCCGATCGTGGCGCGGCGGGCGCGCCTGATGGCGTTTGCTCCTCCCCAGGCGGCCATGCCCGCCAGGCCAAATCCGCGGCTCGAAATCGCTTCCCTCCGCGACTATCGCCTTCGGGAGCCGGTTTCCGGACGCTCGTATACCGTGCTCCGGCTCGAAACTCGCGGCGGCCTGGAAGGCTACGGCGAGTGCCCCGGAATCTCCGCGCGCGATCTCGCCGGAGTGCTCGACGCCGTCCGCGGCAAGGAGGCCACGGAATTCGAAACGCTGCGGTATCGGCTGAAGAATGCCCCCGCCGGCCTGATGGCGGCCCTGAACATGGCCATGCTGGACGTCGTGGGCCGCTCGGCGCAAGCGCCCGTTTACCAGATTCTGGGAGGGCCTACGCGCAACAAGTGCCGCGCCCTCGCGCCGCTCGAGGGCGCCGTGGATAGCGAGCTCGCCGAATCCGCACGCCGCGCGCGGACCGCGGGGTTCCGGGCATTCCTCGTCCCGGCGCCAACCCCGGCCGCGCGGAACCAGGGGCAGGCATTCGTGCTGGCGGCCCACAAACGCCTGGACACTCTTCGGCAGGCGGCGGGCTCCGGCACGGATTTCGTGCTCGACTGCGGAGGAACCCTGGTGCCCGGCGACGCCGCCTCTCTCGCAGCCGCCTTCGAGCGGTATCACCTGCTCTGGCTCGAGGAGCCGTGTCCTCCGCTGAATCTCGGAGCGCTGAAAAAAATCGCGGCCGAAAACGTCACACCCCTGGGACTCGGCCGCTCCATCCAGCAGCCCTCCGCCTTTCAGGACCTGCTGCGCGAGGAAGCCATCGACATCCTGCGGCCCGACATCTCGCTGACCGGCATCTCGCAAATCCGCCAGATGGCCGCCATCGCGGAGTCGTATTACGTTGCGGTGGCGCCCTATCACAACGGCGGCCCGGTGGCGTCGGCGGCGGCCCTGCAACTCGCCGCCAGTTTGCCGAACTTCTTCATCCAGCAGATCCCTTTTCCGCAGGCGGAGCAGGACCGCAAAATGCGCGCCGCCGTCGCCGGAGACGTGGAGACCGTCAAGGATGGGTTTGCTGTCTTGCCCTCCGCTCCCGGACTTGGAATCACCGTGAACGAGAAGGCCCTGGAAGAGTACAAGGAGCGTACCGCATGAAGCGCCGTCAATTCCTGGGAGGCGCCGCTGCCGCAATGGCGGCCGGCCGCGTGGCTGGCGAGTCTCGCCGGTCCGTGACGACGTCGGCCTGCGACTGCGCGTTCTCGCCGCCTCAGGCCGCGCCGCCCGGCGCCGATGCTTTTCGCGGCCTCGGCTCCAAGGTCAGGATCACCAACCTCAAGGTGTTCGGCGTGTCCATCTCGCCGACCTCGGACCGTCCCTACGTCTTCGTCAAGCTGGAGACCAATGCCGGCCTGGTCGGCTGGGGCGAAGCGACCCTGGAAGGCAAGGCCGGCGCAGTGATGGCCTGCGTCAACGACTTCCGGGATTTCGTCATCGGCTCCGACCCCATACAGAGCGAGCACCACTGGCAGTCGATGTACGTGCACAGCTTCTATCGCGCGGGACCCGTGATGGGCTCGGCCATTTCCGGGATCGACCAGGCCATGTGGGACCTCCGCGGCAAGATCCTCGGTATGCCCGTTTACAAACTGCTGGGCGGACCCAACGATCCCGCGGGCGTGCGCGGCTACTATATCGCCAGCGGCCGCAACCTGGATGAGTTGCGCGCGTTGCGCGCCAACGCCGCCGGCCAGGGGATCACCTGCTTCAAGGGCGGCATCCCCGGCTACTACGAGTGGATCGACACCAACGACAGGATCACCGCTGCCGTGCGTTCGATCGAGATGCTGCGCGAAGGCCTCGGGCCGGATATCGACATCGCCGTCGATTTTCACGCCAAGACCAGCCCCAGCGTCGCCTCGGTGATCGTCAAAGAGGTCGAGCCGCTGAACCTGCTGTGGGTCGAAGAGCCCTGCCCGCCGGAGAACGTCAAGGCCATGGCCCGCATCGCCCGGCGCAGCACCACGCCCATCGCCACCGGCGAGAGGCTGGTGGCTGCCTATGGCTGCCGCGAGCTGATCGAGTTGGGCGTGGTCGACATCCTCCAGACCGACATGAACCACGTCGGCGGCATCACCGCGCTCTGGAAGGTCGCCATGGCCGCGGCCGCTTCCGGGATTTCGATGGCCCCGCACGGCTGCGAAGGCCCCATCGGTCTGCTGGCATCCCTGCACCTCGATTCGGCGATCCCCAACTTCCTCATCCAGGAATGCTGCGGCAATATCGTGCCGCAGCCGCGCGACAAAATCTGGGCCGAGTGGTTCGGCTTCCCTGCGATGCGCATGGTGAACGGCAAGTATCCGCTGCCCGAGAAACCCGGCCTCGGCTTCGACCTCACCGAGGAGGCGCTGAGCAAGTATCCCTTCGGCGGCTCCAAACCGATGGCGCGCGTCTTCGTCCAGGACGGCTCGGTGGCCGAGTGGTAGTTACTTCCCCGCCGGCTCCTTCACCCGGATCACCCGATCGGCCGCGACGTTCTCGAGCTCCTGCACGGCCCCCGAGGGCCAACGAATCTCGACCGCGCCGGCCGATGCCGCCGAACCCAGTCCGAAATGCACCGGCGCGGCGCTCGCGGATGCGTACCCGGCCGCGAACGACACGTGGCTGTACTGCACGCCGCTGCTCGCCGTCACCTTGATTCTGGCCCCGATGCCGTCGCGGTTGCTGGCCGTGCCCTCCAGCTTGAGCTCCAGCCAATGCGCATCCCCGGGACTGTCGTTCAGCCACACTTCCGCCGGCGCTCCCAGGGCCGTGGCTACCACGTCCAGGCGGCCATCGCCATTGAGGTCCGCCGCCGCGGAGCCGCGGTGCCGCGCGGGCGCCTGCGCGGTCAAACCGCATTCCGCCGTCAGCGCCTGAAACTTCGCGCCGCCCAGGTTGCGAAACACCGTGTTCGGCTGATCGACCGTCACCTTGGCTTCTCCCAGAGCCTGCACGTGCCCGCGCGTCATGAAAATGTCTTTCCAGCCGTCGTTGTCAAAGTCGGCGATCGTGGGCGAATACCCCGCCATCGGCATGCTGAGCCGCGCCAGGCCGCTGCTTCGGGTCGCGTCGGCAAATCCGCGCTTGCCCAGGTTGCGGAAAAGCGGAAACGTCTCGTTGTCGAGCGCCGCGAACACAATATCCGGCAGGCCGTCGTTATCCATGTCCCGGGCATCCGCCCCCATTCCCGAAATGAATCTCCCGTCTTCCGTCAAAGCCACTCCGGCATTGAAAGCGATTTCCTCGAAGCGGGCGCCGCCCTGGTTGTGAAACAGGAAGTTGTACATTTTGTCGTTGGTGACGAAGAGATCCGGCAGGCCATCCAGGTCGTAGTCCGCAACCGCTACGCCCATTCCCTTCCCCGCGTGGGCACGGATCCCCGATTCCGCCGAAACGTCGCGAAAGGTCCCATCTCCGTTGTTGAGGAACAACTGACCGGGCGTCGGTTTATAGAATTTCGGATGGCAGTAATCCAGCTTGCCCGGCGCCGCCTCGCAGGAGGGCTCCCGAGCCGCGTCCCACGCCAGGTAATTCACCACGAAAAGGTCCAGCAGGCCGTCGTTGTTGACGTCCACCCATGCGGCTCCGACCGACCACAAGGGGCCGTACTGCGCATCTGGCGCGCCCAGCCCCGCTTCGGCCGTGACATCGCGGAACGTACCGCCATCGTTGTGATACAGGTGGTTCCCGTGCACGCCGGCGACGAAGATATCTTCGCGGCCGTCGTTGTCGTAATCGCCGATGGCCACTCCGTTGTCGAATCCCGTTCCGGCGAGGCCGGCTTTCGCGGTCACATCCGTGAAGTGCCCCTTGCCGTCGTTCTCGAACAGCCGGTCGGAATATTTCGGTGACGTCTTCTTGAGCGACTCGATGTCGGCTCCGTTGGTGAAGAAAATGTCCAGGTAGCCGTCGTTGTTGTAATCGAAGACCGCGACTCCGCCGGCCATCGTCTCCGGCGCGTGCCGCCGCGGCGTCTCGCAGCTATCCAGGCGGAATCCGATGGGCCGGTACGTGAAATGAATTGCCGGCGACGCATTCTGTCCCGACGCGATTGCCCACGCCGCTGCCGCGGTGACCGCCAGCGCGCAGGAAATACGCTTGCCGAAGAAGTTCACGGAGCGGTTCTGTTCGATCAGAACAGGAACTTCAAGCCCAGTTGCAGGGTGCGCGAGTTGTAGGTGTTGCTGATCTGTCCGAAGTCGGAGTTGGTCACGCCCGAGCTCGGATTGGTGAACTGGGTGTGATTGAACGTGTTGAACGTTTCCGCGCGGAACTCGAACCGGGCTCTCTCGTGGAATTGGAACGCCTTGAACATAGCAACATTCCAGGTGTTGCGTCCCGGCCCCACCACGTCGTTCCTGGCCGCCGTTCCCCACTGGAGCGGCGCGGGTACCGCGAACGACGAGGTGCTGAACCATTGGAAACGGGTCTTCGGATAGGTGATGGGCGCAACTACGTTCGCCCGGTTGCTGGTGCCGCCGCCATACCCGAGGTTGTCGGGTCCGCCGCCGATCGAAAACGGCGTTCCCGACTCGAGCGTGTAGATGCCGGAGAGTTCCCATCCGCCCAGCAGGGCCTTCGTAGCGCGGCTGGACGAATTCCGGAAGAACGGGATTGCATAGATAAAGCTCGTGATCCAGATCTGCCGCCGGTCCCAGCCTGCCGGACCGTAGTCCCAGCGTGCATTGAACGGATTGGAAACGTTGCTGAACAGCTCGCCATCGATGATGTCGAAGGTATGCGACCACGTGTAGGAACTGTTCAACGTCAGGTACTTCCACGCGGTGGCCCGCACGCTCACTTGCAGCGAATTGTAGTTGGAGTTGGCACCCATGTACATTGGCGCGATGCTTGACCATCCCTGGAAGGGCCGGTAGAGGTTGGGATTCAAGGCAGCTCCCACGTAGCCGCAATTGGCGCCACAAACGCCCTGCCGGTGCGGGTCGTTCTGCGGCAGGGTGTTGATGTTGATGCCTTCCGACTGGTGGTAATTCGAGTTGCCCACATATGCCACCGTCAGCACCGTGTTCTGCCGCAATTCATGCTGGATTCCCAGGCTCCACTGAAGCGCGGTGGGTACCTTGTAAGACTGGTCTACCGTGGTGATGCTCGCAGGAAAGTACGGCGCGGACGCCGTTTGTCCGCTGGTGTAGCTCGTCGCGGGATTGTCGAAGTACACGTTGGTTGGGGCGGATTGATACGCGAAGGGAACGTTGTTCTGTCCGATGTTGTACATCTCGTTGCCCGCCAGGCGTTCATAGAAAATGCCGGCGCCGCCGCGCAGAACCGTCGTCTGGCGTCCGGTCAAATCGAAGGCAAAACCCACGCGCGGGGCGAACGTGTCCCAGTGGTTGTTCACCAGCCCGCTCGGAATTCCGTTTCGCCCGGCGATCCCCACGCCGTTCATATAGAACTTCACGTTCGATAGAGGAATGTTGGGAACCGTAGTGAATCCGGGACCGTTCGTGTCCAAAGCGCCGCTCGGCAGGAAGGTCGCCGCTTGCGCCGGGTTGTACAGGTTCGGATAGAAATTCGACGCCGTGTTCTCGGAATCGTAGGCGTGGGGAAGGCCTTCCCAGCGCAAACCCAGGTTGAGCGTCAGGCGATTGCTGACCCGCCAGTCGTCCATGGCGTAGAGGGTATACGTGTTGTTCGAGATGTGCACGAAGTCCACACTGGCCGGTTCGCTGTACGACGAGGCGTAGCCGAGCATGAAGTCCGCAAACCCATTGCCGGTGGCCGATGAGTTGAACCCGAATTGCCCACCGGCATTGAGCTGGAACTGCTGCCACTTGTGGGTGTACATGTACGCCCCGCCAAACTTGAGGTTGTGTTTGCCGTGACTCCAGGAGACGTCGTCCTTCCCCTGCCAGCTACGCCAGGTATTCACCCAGGGCCACCAACCCGGGGTATAGCTGACATTGTAGGGAGATCCGATGCTGACCCCCGGCAGCTTGTTGTCCTTGTTCGCCTGGAAGAAGTTCGGCACGGTGTATCCGGACGGTTTCTGATACAGGCCGACGTCGTTGATGTCGAGATTATTGCCGTTGTAGTTGAACGATGCCTCGTTCAGCAGCGTCGGGCTGATGGTATACGTGGCGCGCACCACACCGGCCCAGGAGGGAACCGACATCACCGAACCGGCAGTGTCGTACGTGCCGCCGGCCCACAGCGGAGGGGATTGCGACTGAACGCCGTTGTCGTAAATCAGGGAGCCCATCAGAGCCAGTTTGCTGCCAATCTGGTGATCGACGCGGAAGGTCTCCTCGCGATAATTGGTCCTGTTCGGCACCGACGCGTAATAGCGGCCTCCGGCGGCGTTTGGCCCCGGGAATAGGCCTGCACTCAGAAGTGCTTTGGCGTTGGCATCGAGCAATCCGGCAGGGATGATGTTATTCGGGAAGTTCTGTCCCGGCGTAAGCCCGTACTGCGCGAACCTGGCGATCGCGGCCGGATCGTTGGTCGCCGGAACGTGGATCGGCGTCGAGAGCGAGCTGAAGTCGCCGGTCGTCATGGCGCGCGGAACCGCGACCGCGTTGATCTCGCCCCCCTGCACCAGCCTGCGCCACTCCATGTTGTAAAAGAAGAAGGTCTTCTTTTCGTGTCCGATCTTCGGAATCGGCCCGCCGAAGTTGAAACCGAACGTGTTGTACCGGAGCTCCGGTTTATTCCTGCCGTTCAGGTTCGCAAAAAAGGTGTTCGCGTCGAACGCATCGTTGCGTACATACTCCCAGGCGCCCCCGTGATACTGCTTGCTGCCGCTCTTGGTGGCCATGGTAATCATGCCGCCGGACGACTGGCCCAAATCGGCGCCGAAGTTACTCGTCATGACCTTGAATTCCTGCAGCGAATCCTGTGACGGCGAGACGATGAGGATGCCGCCGCCGCCCCGGTCATAGGCTTCTCCTCCATTTACCATCCAGTTATTGTGGTCGGGCCGCTGGCCGCCGAACGAGATGGTCCGGTTCTGGTTCTGGGCCATCGGGGAATCGAAATCCGGAATCGAGGCTGAGGCGCCGGGCACCAGAGCCGCAAGCTGAATGACGTTGCGTCCATTGGTCGCCAGATCCGCAACCTGCGCGGCGGTGATCGTCTGGCTGACTTCGTTGGAGTCCGCCTGAACCTGTACCGCGCTCGCCTCCACCGTGACACTTTCCCGGGTCTCGCCGACCTGAAGCGGCGCGTCCGCCCGGATCGTGTCGTTCACGTTCAACGTGATCCCGGTCCGTTCGTACGCTTTAAAACCCGAGGCCTCCACCCGGACCAGATAGTGCCCGATCCCGAGAGAGCTCGCGGAATAGTTCCCGGTAGCGTTGGTGGTCGTGTTACGAACGAATCCATTGTCCGTGTTGGTCACCGTGACCTTGGCGTTGGGCACGCCCGCGCCGCTCTGGTCGGTGACGGTGCCCACGATGCTCGCCGTCTCCTGACTGTACGCTGCTGTACCGAGCAGCGCCATGCCCAGCAGCAACACCAGGCCGCCGCGCAATTCTCCTGAATTATGCAGTCTTCGATTACCCCTCGCCACTTTGCCCCTCCTCACAGAGTCGCTGTGCTGGCGGACAAGATACCCCCCCTCGGTTCCCAAGAAAAGATCATTACGGAACCGTACAAAGACTTTCCTTGCGGATTCAAAGGCCTGAGAGCGATTGCAAAAATATGTATAGTACGGATTTTTCTGTGGTAGCATTGCCCTGGGAAACCCCACGGGCAAATGTCTCGGAAGCCTGACCTGCAAGTTCCGACGCCGCGTCTGCCGCCGGAGAAAGCGGAAGAGGTCCTGGCGGAATTGAACCGTGTACTGGGCAGTCCTCTGTTCCGCGGGAGCCGCCGCTGCCAGAGTCTCCTCCGCCGCATTACCGAGCAAACCATTGCCGGCGAGGTCGATTCCCTGAAAGAGCGGGCGCTCGGAATGGAAGTCTTCGGCCGCCCCGCCGATTACGACACCAGCCAGGATCCTGTGGTTCGCGCCAGCGCCGCCGAGATCCGCAAGAAACTGGCGCAATACTACCAGGAAGCCGGGCACGAATCCGAGACCCGGATCGAACTGCTTCCCGGATCCTATCTCGCCGAATTCCATTTCATCGGCGACAAGCCGGCGGCCACGGTTCGGTTCCCCAAGACCAAGCCCCGCAGGCGGCCCGTAATCGTCATCGCCCTTGTCTCCGCCACTTTAGTCATCCTGGCGGCAGCTCTCGTGACCGAAAGCTGGCGCCGCTCCGACCTGGACGACTTGTGGGGGCCGGTGCTGAAGGCGCCCGGGACGGTGCTGGTCTGCATCGGCGTCCAGGCCGCCTACAACCTGCGATCAGCTCAAGGCCAGGACGAGATTCAGGGCATCATCCCACCGCCCGCAGCCGCCGCGGCACGCCGTCCGATTCAGGAGGAAGACCTGGTCCTGCTGCGCGACCGCTATGTGGCCCTGGATGATGCGCTCTGCCTGGTGCGCCTCGCTACGCTGCTCGACAGGTATCGCAAACCATACCGCATACGAGCCGTGCGTTCGACGTCTTTCGCGGACCTCCGCGATACTCCGGCCGTCCTGATCGGCGCCTTCGACAATCCCTGGACGCTCCGCACCGCCGACCAGCTACGCTTCACCTTCCGCAAGGACAGCGAGCAGGATACCGGGATGGTGCATGACAGCCAGCACCCCGAAAACTCCGAGTGGAAGCTCACCCGGTATTGGCCCAACTGGGACATCCCGGTCGACTACGCGATTGTGACCCGGATGGTGGACACCACTACCGACCGCCCCGTCATCATCGCCGCCGGCCTGACGCAATACGGCACCATCGGCGCTGGCGAGTTCCTCAGCAACCTGGCGTACTTCTCCGAGGGGGCGCGCCGTTTGCCCAAGGACTGGCAAAAGAAAAACCTGCAGATCGTGCTGAGTGTTCCGGTGGTGAACCGCATCTCCGGCCGCCCCCGGATCCTGGCAACTCACGTGTGGTGAGCCGTCACACCTTCAGCTCCCAGCCTTTCCGCAGAAACGGCTTGAGATATTTGTTCGCTTCCTCATTGTTGCTGAAGCGCCGCTTGCTCCCGTCCCACATCAGCTTGCCCGGCACCCGCAGCGCGATCGCTCCCAACGCGAGCCACTCGATGTACTTCGTCGCCACCGCAAACTCCGATACGCCCGGCGCGCCGCCCTTGCAGGCGCGAATCCAGTCCTGCTGATGATTGACCCCGCGCTGTAGCATCTGCGGCGGCAGCTTGTATTCGTCCCATCGCGACTGTGGCAAGAGCCAGACACCTTCCCCGCGCGAGGTCGTCGCCATGTATCCCTTCGTCCCGACAAACACCGCGCCGTTGCCCGGTGCGCGCATTTTCGGATCCTGCGAAACACCGGGAGGCAGCCCCCGTCCGCCCGGTCCGCGTCCGCCGCCCGGAGGAAACGCCCCGCCCCGGCCCTGCTGCGCGATCGGCTTGCCATCCACGGTCAGTTGGGTGTTGACCAGCATCATCCCGTCACCGCCCTGCACGAACGGCCGGCCCTTCTCCGCGAGATTGTTCATCGGCGGGAAGAGGCGCGCCCCTTCGGCCATGCCCGGCGGGTCCTGGAAATCGCCGCGCATGTTCTGATACGTGTGCACCGTGACCGGGGGCATGCTGCCGCGCGCCGGAAACTCGAACACGATGTGCGCGCGCAGCGGCCAAAGCCATTGGTTCTTGCCTTCGACGAATACGCACTCCACGCTGGCCGGGCTCACCTTGTCGAGCTGCAGAGCCAGGTGGGCCGGCCCCAGATTGTGTACCAGCCAGTCGCCCAGCGACCCGCCCGTCGAAAAGTCGATGAACGCGCGCCACTGGTTCGTCATCAGCGGATTGAAGGCACGCGCTTCCGCGCACCCCAGCCACAGGTCCCAATCGAGCGTCGCCGGAACCTCCACGGACTCCGGCCCGGTTGCCGGAAGGTTCGGCTGGCCGCCGTAAATGCCGCCCGTCCAGGCATGCAGTTCCTTGACGTCGCCGATCTCCCCCGACCAGAAGATCTCGCACGCCGTCTTCGTCCCTTCGTGGTTCCATCCCTGGTTGCCCATCTGGGTCGCGACTTTGTACTTCGCCGCCGCGTCGGCCAGCAGTTGCGATTCCCACGCCGTCCGGGTCAGCGGCTTCTCGCAGTACACGTGCTTGCCGTGCTGCATAGCGAGCAGCGCCACCGGTGTGTGCATGTGATCGGGGGTTGCAATCATCACCGCGTCGATGTTCTTGCCCTCGGTCTCGAACATCTTGCGGTAGTCCTTATACTTTTTCGCGTCAGGATATTGCGCGAAGCCGTGGGCGGAGCGCTGTTCGTCCACGTCGCACAGGGCGACGATATTCTCGGTCGCGGCGGCGCCCACCAGAATCGCCGGGCCGCGGACCCCGACTCCGATCGCCCCGATATTCAGCTTTTCGTTCGGCGACTTGTAGCCCAGCGCCGAAAGAGAAGCCGTGCTGCCGAAGCCGCCCCGCGGGACCGCTCCCGCGAGCAGCGTGCCATAGAAGAAATAGCGTCGCGAAAAACGATTTTCGTTCACCGTGTGCCTCCTCGCCGTACAGGTGGTATCTCAAACTCTATCACCCGGCATCCGGTCCGGGAATCTTCGCTTGACTTCCAGCCGGCCATCTGATCCCATGAGCGCAAATCGCCATGATCAGAATCCGAGGACTGCGCTGGTGGATGATCAGCCTCATCATGCTCGGCTCGGTCATCAACTACCTCACCCGCAGCACGCTGGCCGTGGCCGCTCCCACGGTGCTCAAGGAACTGCACATCACCGAACGCGAATACTCCTGGATCGTCGGCGCCTTTCAGGGCGCCATCATGGCACAGCCCATCTGCGGATACGTCCTGGACGTGCTCGGCTTGAAAATCGGCTTTGCCATCTTCGCCATCGCGTGGTCCATCGTCAACATGTCGCATGCCCTCGCCAATAGCTGGCAGGCATTCGCCTGGCTTCGCGGGCTGCTCGGATTCAGCGAGGGGTCCGCGAACCCCGCCGGCATGAAGGCAACCGCCGAATGGTTTCCGGCCAGGGAGCGCGGACTGGCAGGTGGAGTCTACAACATCGGAGCCTCGGTGGGTTCCATGGTCGCGCCTCCGCTGGTCGCCTGGGCCATTCTGACTTACAACTGGCGGGCGGCGTTCCTGATTACCGGCAGCCTGGGATTGATTTGGGTCGTGCTGTGGTTGCTGCTTTATCAATCGCCCGACAGGCACCCCCGGCTCAGCGCGCAAGAGAAGGCGTACATTGCCTCGGGGCAGGAAAAACATCTGCAGAGCGATGGCACCCGGCCGTCGCTCGCCAGGATCGCTGCGCAGCGCAACTTCTGGGGCATCGCCCTGCCGCGTTTCCTGGCCGACCCGACCTGGGGCACGCTGAGCTTCTGGCTGCCGCTCTACCTCAGCCGGGTCCGCCACATGGATTTGAAGCAGATCGCCCTCTTCGCCTGGATGCCGTTCCTGGCCGCCGACTTCGGTTGCGTTTTCGGCGGCCTCGTCGCCATGCGCCTTCAGAAGCGATTTGGCGTCAGCGTGGTCAATTCCCGGCGCTGCACCTTCACCCTGGGCGCGTTTCTGATGCTCGGCGTGGGCTTCGTCGGATTCGTGCAAAGCCCGTACGCGGCCATCGCCCTGCTCAGTCTCGCCGGATTCGCCCACCAGACCCTCTCCGTCACCGTCATCACCATGTCCTCCGACCTCTTCCGCCGCAACGAAGTCGCGACGGTCGCCGGAATGGCGGGCACGTTCGGCAACGCCGGCCTGCTGATCTTTTCGCTGCTGATCGGCGGCCTGGTCGCCACCGTGGGCTACACGCCTTTCTTTATCTGTCTCGGTCTCCTCGATCTCCTGGGCGCGCTGGTCCTGTGGACCCTCGTCCGCGAGCGCAACCTGCATGGGGCAATCTGATATGCCGGACAATACAGTGCGAATTCGCAATCCCATCCTGCCCGGGTTCAACCCCGATCCCTCCATCCTCCGCGTCGGCGACGACTATTACATCGCCACGTCCACGTTCGAATGGTACCCGGGCGTTCAGATCCACCACTCCCGCGACCTGGTTCACTGGCGTCTGCTCACTCGCCCGCTGAACCGCGCCGGCCAACTGAACATGCTGGGCGATCCCGATTCGTGCGGCATATGGGCGCCCTGCCTCAGCTACGCCGATGGCCTTTTCTGGCTCCTCTATACCGACGTGAAGCGTTACGGCCGCACCACTCAGGGAGCCGCTACCGGCGCCTCACTGCGCGACACCCACAACTACCTCGTCACCAGCCCGCGCATCGATGGCGACTGGTCGGATCCCGTCTACCTCAACAGCAGCGGCTTCGATCCCTCCCTGTTCCACGACGCCGGCGGCCGGAAATACCTGGTCAACATGCAATGGGACCATCGCCCGGGGAGCAACCGTTTCTCGGGAATCGTCCTGCAGGAGTATTCGCCGCGCGAGCGCAAGCTCACCGGTCCGGTTCACCTGATCTTCCGCGGCACGCCGCTCGGATTTACCGAAGGCCCGCATCTGTACCAGCGCAACGGCTACTACTACCTGCTGACCGCCGAGGGCGGCACCGGATGGGGACATGCCGTCACCATGGCGCGATCGCGCGCGCTCACCGGACCCTACGAGCTGCATCCCGATGTGTACATCCTCAGCTCGCGCCTGCGGCCCGATCTCGACCTGCAGCGCGCTGGGCACGCCGACCTGGTCGAGACTCCCAACGGAGAGACCTACCTGGTGCACCTCTGCGGTCGGCCCATTCGCAACCGCGGCCGCTGCACCCTGGGCCGCGAGACCGCCATCCAGCCGATGACGTGGTCAGACGACGGCTGGCTGCGCACTGCGGACGGCGCAGGCGTACCCTATGCCGAAGTGGCGGCTCCCGCGCTGGCCGTCCACGCTTTTCCCGCTTCCCCCGCACGCGAGGACTTCGACACCCCGCATCTCCCGTTAGACTTTCAATGGCTGCGGTCTCCCTGGCCCGAAGAGCTCTTCAGCCTGACCGAGCGCCCCGGCTATCTGCGTCTCTACGGCCGCGAGACGCTGGGCAGCCTCTTCCGGCAGTCCCTGGTCGCCAGGCGCCAGCAGTCGCACTGCTTCAGCGCCGCCACCGTGATGGATTTCGAACCGGACCGCTTCCAGCAGATGGCCGGCCTTGTCTGCTATTACAACGGCAGCAAGTTCCACTACCTCTACCTCTCGCACGATGCCGAACTGGGCAGGCACATCCGCGTCATGTCCTGTCTGCCCGACCAGCTTCAATCGGATGTTTTCAGCGCGCCCATCGCGATCCCCGCGGGCGTGCTGGTGCATCTGCGCGTGGAAGTAGATTTCGAGCGCCTCTGGTTCGCCTGGCGCGTCGAAGGCCGCGAGTGGCGCCGCATGCCCGGCCCGCTAGATGCCAGTATCCTGTCCGACGAGGCTGCCGCCCCCGGGACTCCCAATTTCACCGGTGCCTTCGTCGGCGTCTGCTGCCAGGACCTGTCCGGCGCGCTGCGGCCGGCCGACTTCGATTATTTCGAGTACCGCGAGCGGAGTTATCGTGCCGACCCGTTCGCCGAGGATGTGTTATGAATCGAAGAGAATTTTGCGCGATCCTCCCCGTCGCCGCGTGGCTTCCCTCTGAATCGGACGCCCAGCCGCAATCGCCGCGCGAGCGCCTATTGTTCGACCAGGACTGGAAGTTTCTCGTGGGCGATCCCGCCGGCGCCGCATCCCAGGCCTACGATACCGCCTCCTGGCGCACGCTCGACCTGCCGCACGATTGGAGCATCGAAGGCAGCATCGGTCCCGACAACCCCATGGGCGGAAGCGGCGGCTTCTTCCCCGCAGGCGTCGCCTGGTATCGCCGCGCCTTCACAGTCCCTCCTGCCTGGAACGGCAAACGCGTCACCGTCGAGTTCGAAGGCGTCTACATGAACGCCACCGTCTACATCAACGGCCACGACCTGGGCATGCACCCCTACGGCTACACCACCTTCTTCCACGCCCTCACGCCCCACCTCGAGCCCGGCGCGAACAACGTGCTGGCCGTTCGCGTGGACCAGTCCCGCCATCGCAACAGCCGCTGGTATTCCGGCTCCGGCATCTATCGGCACGTCTGGCTCCACGTTACCGGCCCGGTGCACGTCGCTCCCTGGGGAACCTCGATCACGACCCCCGAAGTCACCGCCGCCCGCGCCAAAGTCTCCCTCAAGACCCGCGTCGCCAACGATTCCGCCGCCAAATCGAACTTCGTGCTGGAAACCGTAATCTACACGCCCTCCGGAGCCATCGCCGGCCGTTCGACTGTCGACGCCGAGTTGAACGCGGGAGACTCGGCGGAAACCGCCCAGGAGATTCCGGTCGACAGGCCCGCACTGTGGGCACCCGATTCCCCGAGCCTCTACCGCACGGTCACCCGCATAATGCAGAACGGCAAACCGCTGGACGAAGTCTCCACACCGTTCGGCATCCGCTCCATCGAGTGGTCCGCGGAAAAAGGCTTCCTGCTGAACGGAACCCCGGTGAAAATGGCCGGAGGCTGCGTCCATCACGACAATGGCCCCCTGGGCGCCGCCGCGTTCGACCGCGCGGAGGAGAGGCGCGTCCAGCTTCTGAAGGAGTCCGGCTTCAACGCCATCCGCGCCGCGCACAACCCGCCGTCGCCGGCTTTCCTCGACGCCTGCGACCGCCTGGGAATGCTGGTCATGGATGAAGCCTTCGACTGCTGGTCGCGCGGCAAAAACCCGCACGACTACAGCGAGGTCTTCCAGGACTGGTGGCAGCGCGATATGGATGCCATGGTCCTTCGCGACCGCAACCATCCCTCCGTGGTCGTGTGGAGCATCGGCAATGAAGTCCCCGAGCGCGGCGAGCCCTTGGGCGCGCAGGAAGCCCGGACGATCGCCGACTATCTCCGCAAGCTCGACCGCACCCGGCCCGTCACCTCGGCGCTGAACTTCATCCAGGGCAAGTGGAGCGATACCGACGGCTTCTACTCCGCGCTTGATATCGCCGGCTACAACTACAACCTGAACAACCACGTCGACGATCATCAGCGCGTGCCCTCGCGGCTCATGGCGTGCACGGAGTCGTATGCCCAATCCACCTTCGACTACTGGGCGATGGTGCAGGACTTCCCCTACATCCTCGGCGATTTCGTCTGGACCGCGATCGATTACCTCGGCGAATCCGGCCTCGGCCGCTGGTATTACCGCGATCCGCAGGACACCAGCCGCGAAGGCTATGGTGCCCCGTACCCCTTTCACGGCGCGCCCTGCGGCGACCTGGACATGTGCGGCAGCCGCAAAGCCATCTCGCATTACCGTAACATCGTGTGGAACCGCGGCGAGAAGCTCTATCTCGGCGTCCGCCAGTCCCCGCCCGAAGGCAAAGAGCTGCGCGTCACGCGCTGGGGCGTGTGGCCGGTCTACGCAAGCTGGACCTGGCCCGGCATGGAAGGCAAGGTGCTCGATGTGGAGATCTACTCCCGGGCCGAATCGGTCCGCCTCTATTTCGGCGATACGTTGCTCGGCGAGAAGCCCACCACGCGCGCGGAGAAATTCAAGGCAAACTTCAGCGTCCCCTATGCGGCCGGAGTGTTGAAGGCCGTGGCCATCGAACGCGGCAAGCCTGCGGCGGAAGCCGTTCTGCGCACCGTGGGCGAGCCCGCCCGTGTTCGCCTCACGGCCGACCGGACCTCGCTCCGGGCAAACGGCCAGGATCTCTCGTTCCTCACCGTAGAAGCCGTCGATGCCGGCGGCCAGCCTCACCCCAACGCGGAACACGAAGTGAGCTTCGCTCTCACAGGCCCCGGAGCCATCGTGGCCGTGGGCAGCGGAGACATGACGAGCGTAGAGCCGTATCACGGGACGCAATACAAGCTGTTCTACGGCAAAGCGCTGGTAGTAGTCCGGACCTCGCGGACGGCGGGCGCTCTCACCCTGACAGCCAGTGCGCCGGGCCTCAAGGGAGACGCAGTCCAGATCGAGTCACGCCGATAAGGCGGGTTGAATCACTCCGGACCCGATGCCCGGATCATTCTTCCCGTAGAGCGATGGACGGATCGAGTTTCGCCGCTCGGCGGGCTGGGAGATACGCTGCGGCTGCGCCGGATGCCAGGAGCAGGAGGAGCGCGGCCGTGAACATGGCAGGGCTCCAGGGATCGACGCCGTCGGGAGCAAGGCTGGCGACCGGGTGAATGGCGGCGACTGCGAATAGGATGCCGGCCGTGCCGCCGCACACCAGAACGGCCATGGAATCACGCACGGAAGCCCAAACGATATGTGCGGGAGTCGCGCCGAGCGCCACGCGAATCCCCATCTCGCGCGTGCGCCGGCCGGCCGAATCGGAAACCGAGGCGTACAATCCGACCAGTGCCAGCACCAGCCCGAGTACGCTGAGCGACGCGAGCAGAATGGCGGCCATTCGCATCGGCCAGATGGCGCCCTCGGTCGCGTCGCGCATCGTGCGGATATCGAGGGCAGCGTCGGCATCGACTTCGCCGAGCGCGCGCCGCAGGGGTTCGATCCACAGTGCGGGATCGCCCGCCACGCGGACCACCAGGCCCGTATCGAAACCGGGAACGTAGAACGCCGGAGGGTGGTCCTCGGCGAGCGTACGGACGCGCGTATCGCCGCACACGCCGGCAATTTCGAGGATCTCACCGCCGTCCCGGCCAATCACCAGGCGCCGCCCGACTGGATCGTCCGCTCCGAACAGGTCGCGGGCCAGCGCACGGTTGATGACGGCGGGCATCGGGCTCCGCGTGCGGTCGCGCTGCTCGAAGTCGCGCCCGCGGAGCATCGGGATGGCGAACGTCGTGAAGTACTGGTCGCCCACGCCGGTGCGGTAGACCTCGCGGGCAGCCTGAGAGGGCTCGCCTTCGCGCCGCAGAGGCGTCCGCGCCCGCTCTCCGGAAAGCGGGATGACGCTGGTCGAGCTGGCCGCGGCCACGCCCGGCACCGCGCGCACGGCGCGCAGCAGCTCGTCCCGCCACGTGAAGTACTGCTCGCCGGCATGCGCCCCGCGAATGGGCTGGACGCCGGCGAACAAGGTGTGTGCGGTATCGAAGCCGGGGTCGGCGGAGCTCATGTGAACGAATCCGCGGGTGAAAAAGATCCCCAGCGCCAGCAGCACCACCGAAAGCGCCATCTGGACGGCGACGAAACCGTTGCGCACACCCCAGCGCCGGACGGAGAAGGCCGGCTCGGCCTGGCGGATCGCCAGCGACAGATCGGCGTCCGCGCAACGCAGCGCGGGAACGAGTGAAGAGATGAGCAGCGCCGCCACGGCCATCGCCGCGGCGTAAAGAAGCAGTCCGGCATCCGTCTCGAAATGAAACTCGTAGGGTTGGCCGTACGCGCCGGGATACGTGAGCAGACGGAGGCGCCCCGCGATGGCGGTGTGCAGCAGGTAGCCGAGCACGGTCCCACCGCCGGCCAGCACGGCTCCTTCGGTGAGCAGATTCGCAACGATGCGCATCCGGCCCGCGCCGATGGCCTTACGGATCGCGATTTCGCGCCGGCGCGCCGCGCCTCGCGCCAGAAGCAGACCGGCGGCATTCGCGCAGCCGATCAGCGCCAGCATGCCCGCCACCGCGTAGAGCGCCATCAGCACGGGAAAGACAGGATCGCCTCGGGCGGCGGCGTGGCCCGCGAAGCCGCCGATCGGGTAAAGATTGGCCACACGGCGGCCGAGCTCCGCCCCGCCCAGCGCCGTGCCCGCCGCCAGCAGCGATTCGCGCGTCGCGGCGGCGGAACGGCCGGACAGCAGGCGCCCGAAAACCAGGAAGCGTCCCGCATCGGGAACCGCCGGCACGTACACCTGAGGCGCGAAATCGCTGCCGTAGATGCTCCGGTAGTTCCGCCCGAGAATCGCGGTAATCGTGTAAATCCGCCCGTTCAGTTGGAGAGGGCAACCCAGCGCGGCCGGATCGCCGCCGAGCCGTTTGCGCCAGAAGGAGTAGCTGACGACAGCGAGATCGCGGCCCTCGTCGGATTGCGAATAGAGCCGCCCGGCGAACGGCGTCACGCCGAGGACGTCGAAGAAATTGGCGCTGGAGCGGATGGTCCATGCGGTCTCGCTGTGCCCGCCATTGCGCCAGTTCCAGATGGTCACGGAGTGGTAGCTGGCCAGGTCCTGGAAAACGCCTGCACGCCGCAAATCGCGATACAGCGGATACGAAACATCGGTGTTGATGTAGGCGAGACGCTCTGGATGCCGCGCGGTAATATCGTCGAAAACCAACTCGCGTACGATGCTGTAGGCGGTGATGTTGACACCGATGCCGAGCGCTATGGACAGGACGCCAACAGCGGCAAGAGACCGCGATTTGCTCAGACTTCGAAAAGCGTAGCTAAGCTCCTTCCACATTTACGACTCTCCCGCATTCTGGACGCGCCTCAAGACCGAAACGCGCAATCTCATCGTACAAGACATTCCTCGGCAACGCCCTCAGCCGCACCAGCGTCCTGCATGAACGGCGACGCTCATTCCTCCTCTTGCTCTAGGCTTCCCGTCACTTTTTTCTTCTCGCGTCCTTCTTCTTGCATTGAAGAGCGGCTTCCGTGTAAGATGACTCAACCCTGGAAGACCGGGAACTCAATGAGGGACGGTGAGGGACAGTGATTCAGAAAACTTATGGAGTTTCGTTATTGGCCGCGATGCTCGTCGGAGCGGCAGTCCAGGCCAGCGCCGCAAATATCGTCGCGGATCCCGGGTTCGAAGACGGTATAGCCAGCTCTTACACCGGCGCCATGGGTGATGGATGGGTCGTCACGGCCGGAACAGGAGCGATCTGTAATGTGTCCGGCGCCGGCTGCGGGAATGTCGGCCCCGCCCATACCGGAACTCAGATGGCTTTTCTGGATTGGAGCAATACGCTGAATACGACCACTCAAACTCTGACCACGGTAGTCGGCCAGA
The DNA here is from genome assembly GCA_035578025.1 of Verrucomicrobiia bacterium. GTDB lineage: Bacteria > Acidobacteriota > Terriglobia > Bryobacterales > Bryobacteraceae > Solibacter. The sequence continues at coordinate 1,854 of DATJYJ010000016.1, read as the reverse complement.
GCTATACAATCTCCTACTGGGTGTTGGACCAGCAGGCGAACTTACTCAATGTCACGTTCGGCAGTTCAACCCTTTTCAATGGAACCGCTCCGACCATTGGCGATTACGTGCAGTTCACCTTCAATGCCACTGCAACATCGACGAGCACTGTGTTGGCCTTTTCGGGCCAGCGCACCACGGGCCGCGGCGGATCGCTCCTCGATGATGTCAGCGTAAGCGCCGCTCCCGAGCCGGCGACATGCCTTCTTACCTCTGTCGCGCTGATTGGACTCGGCGCGTTGCGTCGCCGCCGGTGGATCTCGCCCATAGGTTAGCTTCGCCAACTGCCTCATCCTCGTGGTCCTGACGCCGTCAGGTGTTGGCCTTGCGCGCCTGGCGATCGCGACGTGACTCTGTCGTACAACCAGACCATGCTGAACACCACGATCAGCATCAGTGGAAGAATCACGACCTGCCGCAACGCCACCGAAGGCCCATCGAGATCATAGACCCTTCCGATGATGGGCAGCACGAGGGCCACCGACAGATTCCCTGCCCCGCCGACGATTGCCAGCAGCAGCGCTCCGCCTTTGGGAAACCACTCGGCCGTGACAGCCAGCATCGTCGGCCAAAAATAGCAGACGCCAAGTGCAAAAACCGTGCTTGCCAGGATCGCCGCGAAAGCCGAGTGCACCGCGCTCAGGCCCGCGAGACCCGCCGCCGAAAGCGCCGCCGCCGCGATCAGCACACCCAGCGGAGACAGCTTCTCGACCGGCTTCCCGGCCAGCATCCGGCCGCCCGCCATCAGGCCGTTGATCCAGACCAGCACGAGGATGCCGGGAAGCGCCGCGGTCTTCGAGAGGATGTCGGGGATCCACTGATTCGGCCCCAGCTCCGTCGAGGCCGTGAGCAGCATGCAACCGATCCACAACAGGAATCGCGGCCGCAGCGCCTCGCGATACATCGCCTTTGCGGAAACGCCCTGCCGGACGCGCTCCGTGCGTGGGAACCGCTGGCCCAGGAAGGCGAACCCGTACGCGAACGCCGGAATCAGAATCGCGCAGGTCTTCACCTGCCAGCCCAGGTGCAGGTTGGTCAGGCCGTAGGCCGCCAGGCCGCCGGTGACGATGCCGCCCGGGAACCAGGCATGCACGGCGTTCAACTTCTCCGTCTTGTGCGCCGTGTAAATCGTGGCCACCAGGGGATTGATGGCGGCTTCCACCAGCGCGTTGCCCATGCCGAGACAAAGCGTCCCCGCCCACAACCACCAGAACCCGCCGGCGCTGACCGTGAGCAGCACGCCCGCGGTGTGGAAGACGCAGCCGCAGCCCAACAGCCGGCCCATGCCCAGCCAGTCGCACAATTGCCCCGCGATCATCATGGAGATGACGAACCCCCAGAAAGCAGCGCCGGCGATCCAGCCCAGTTGTTCGTGGCTCAACTGGAATTGTCTGCCCAGCTCGCCGATGGTCTCGGCGCGTATGGCAAACGTCAGGCCGCTCACGATCATGGTGAGGCAACTGCCGAAAAACAGCCGCTTCGCGTTGGGGTACTCGGCGGGGATTGTCATATCACACGGGCTTTATCGATCCTGTTCTGAGGATTATAAGGTCGCTCGGACCCGGATGTATACTTTGGATTCAACCAACCGAAAACCCGATGCCCTCCGACCCCCTCCGAATCGCCACCACCTTCGAGTTTGAGCCCGGCGAAATCGCGCGCCTGAAATCGGCAGTGCCGGGCCGCCCGGTGGAAATCGACGTGTCCCGGAACGAAGAGGAATTCCGCCAAAGCCTGGCTTGCGCGGAAGTGATCTTCGGGAATTGCCGCGGGAGCGACCTCGCCTGCGCACCCCGTGTGCGGTGGATTCAGTTC
>DATJYJ010000015.1:0-18799 GCA_035578025.1 Verrucomicrobiia bacterium | reverse complement strand
CCGAAGAGGAGCTGCGCGAAAAAGTCAAAGGCGATTGAATTTGTGGGACAGGCTTCAGCCTGTCTTCCTGATCTCCGGCACCTCGACCACCCGTACCCCGCGCGCCGGTTTCTCGACCGCTTGCGCCAGCGCCGCGATCATCTGCCGCCAGCGCACCAGCCCCAGCCGCCGGGCACTCGCGCGCGTCGCCGGCAGCGCCTCCATCAGCCAGTAGACCGGCACGAGCGCGAACGGCCACCACCGGCCCGGTCCGAGCACGTACCAGGGCCGTAGAATCGTGGCGTTCAGGCCGGAGGCACGGATGGCCTCCTCGGCTTGCGTGCGGGCCGCGATATATTCGCGCATTACCGGCGCGGGATGCGCCACGCTGACATAGACCAAGTGCGCGACGCCCGCCTCGCGCGCCGCCGATACCGCCGCCAGGGCCCCCGCCAAATCGACGCTGCGGAATTGTGCCGCCTTGGCCGGGCTCGGGTGCGAGACTCCAACCAGGTGCACCAGCGTGTCGCAACCGCTCAGGCGATCGCGGTAAGTGGACGCGTCCAGCGCGTCGCCCGTGACCGGCTCGCATCCCGCAGGCAGCCGGCACTCCGACCCGCGCCGCACCAGCCCGCGGACTTTGTGCCCGCGCCGCACGAGTTCGGCCGCCAGCCGGCTGCCCATGAATCCGCTCGCCCCGGTGATGAAGACGTTGGCCATCCACCGATAGTACGAAACCCGGCAGCCGGTTGGATGAGTGCGGCAGGCTCCCGGCCTGCCCAGCGCGCGCAGCGCGCCCTTACTGGTCGTTCGAGAACTTCTGGATCCGCTTCATGCCCGACTTGATCTCGTCGCTGGCTTCCACCATCTGGTTGGCGTCGTAGATCACGCGCGGCGTGAGGAAGACCACCAGCTCGGTGCGCGACTTGCTCACGCTCCTGGTGCCGAACGCCGGGCCGATAATCGGCAGCCGGTGCAGCACCGGCACGCCGGACGAGCTTTGCAGGTTGCTGTCCTGGATAATGCCGCCGATCGCGATCATGTCGCCATCCTGCACCGTGAGCTGGGTCTGGAAGGAGCGGTTGGAAAACGACGGCGACTGGATCCCGCCGGCCGCGGGCGCCTCCGGCGAGCTGACGTTCTGGTTGATCACCAGCGTCACGATCCCGCTGGAGTTCACCCGCGCCAGGATGCTCAGGGTCACACCCGTGCTGCGGCTGGAGACCGTGTTGGTGAAGAGCGAATTTCCGCTCTGCTGAACGCCGGTCACCGCCTGCGACGTGAGCACCGGCACATCCTCTCCCACGTTTAGCGAGGCCGCGATGCTGTCCGTGGCAATGATGCTCGGCGCCGAGATCACCCGCGTATGCGTGTTGGTTTCGGCCGCGGTGATGGCCGCCAGCAATTCATGGCTGCGCAGCACCAGCGCGCCGGCGTTGAGCGTCAGGCCGGCGGCGCCGGTGGTGATGTTCAGAACCCGGCTGCCGGTGTCCTTCTGCTGCAGGAACGAATTCACGCCCATGGCGAAGGCGCCGGTCAGCTCCACCTCGTAGATCTTGGCGTCGATCAGCACCTGCCGCGGCGCCACGTCCAACTGCCGCAGCAGGCCCAGGATCTGCTCGTACTCCTGCGGCGTGGCCTGAATCAGCAGCGTATTGTCGAACGGATTGGGAATCACGTGCGGAATCCGCCCGCCGGGCTGCTGCAGGCCGTAGGGCTGGTTGCCCAGGTATTGACCCGTCAGGCCCGCCCCCGTATCCGCCGGGTTCTGCGGCGCCAGCGGATTTGTGGCCACCGGCGACGTCGACATCGGCGGCATGTAGCCGTAGCTGGCGTAGTTCATCCCCGGATACATCCCGGCCAGCCCCATGGCTCCGATGCCCATCATGCCCATCATCCCGCCGCCCATCATGCCGCCGCCCATCATGCCGCCCATTCCGTACGGGCTGCCGTACGCGCCGTTGCCCATGAGCCCGTTGGAGCCGTACATGCCCCCGCCCACCTGGTTGTTCATCTGGGCCATGGTGGCAAGCATCATCAGCGCCATCGGGTTGTTGCTGTACAGCGCCATGATTGCCATGGCGATGGTTTCCGCCCGCGCGTACTTGAGCCGGTAGACGTAGCTGTTGGTCTGTCCGGCGGATTGTTTCACCGCTACATCGAGCTTCTTGATCCACTCCTCGACCTTGGCGAAGATGCCCGGGTTGGGCGCCACCGCGATGATGGTGTTGATGCGGTCCACCGGAATGAACCTGACGGACTGGTTCTTCTCGCTCAGAGCGTAGGATTTGAAGACCGAATCGAGGTCTTTCTGGAGATCGCTCGGGCGGCTGTTCTCGACTTCGAACAGGCGCACCCGCTGCCCCGCGAACTGATCGCTGTCGAACATGGCGATCAGGTCCATGGTGCGCTTCATGCTGCGCGCGTTGTCCTGCATGATGATCAGGTTCGCGGGATCGTAGACGCTGAGCGTGCCGCCCTCGCCCAGGAACGGCTTCACCAGGTTGGCAATCTCGGCGGCCGATGCGTACTTCAGAAAGATGAGGTTGAGGACCACTCGCTCGTCGTCGGGCAGCGTCTTGTTGTCGAGATTGACGTTGGGCTGAATCGGAAGCTGATTGATGCGCGCCACGGGGACAATGCGGTAAAGATCGCCCACTTTCACCATGGTCGCGCCGTTGACCCGCAGAACCGTATCCAGCAATTGCATCAGGTCAACTGGCTTCACCTCGCCGTACGTGTAGACGGTGACCGAACCCTTCACCCCGGGGTCGAGAATGTAGTTGATCTTGAGCTGCTTCGCCAGGATATCGATCAGCTCCGTCAGGGAGACGTTGGTCAGGCGCAGCGCGCCGGGCTGATCCAGCCGCGGAGCATTGCTGGCCGGAACATTCTGCTGCGGCTGCGTACCCGGCCGGCCGGGCAGGCCCGGTTGCGGCTGCTGCGGCTGCTGTTGCTGCGGCGTATCGATGATGGTGGGCGGCCGCGACGGCGCGATCACCTGCGCGGAGAGCGCCAGGCAGGCCGAGGCCGCCAGAGCCGATCGCAGAAAGGTAGCGGGAGTTCTCATTTCTGTGTTGCCTTGGCCTCGGTGCGCGACCGTTCGAGAGCCGCGCGCTCGGTCTCATCCAGCTCCGATTTCTTCTTCTGCCACTTGTACACGCCGAACGGCCCGGGACGCTCGAAGCGCACCATGTCCCCGTCTTCCACCGCCTTGATGAATTCCGCCGGGTCAACGGCCTTGGCAGCCGTGTGGGAATCCTCGGGCTTGTCCTCCATGCGCGCGACTCCCCAGGGAGTCTTGCGGTAGATCCACTTCTTGCCGTCGGCATCCGTGTAGCGGAAGGTGCCCGGCTCGGTTTCGACGGCGCCTTTGGGAATCTCGACCGGCTTGATGGTCTTGGCGGGCGCGGTGGTCTTCTTCTCGGCCTGCGGATCGGAAGCGGCCAGCATCAGGGCGGAAGCGAAAATGGCAAAAATCAGTTTCATCAGAATCTCTTTTCTAGCGTCCGACCGGATCCCAGCGGCAGGCCGAGCCGAACGGCGTCTTGTATGTGGTCTTGCGAAAACCTTCTTTCACCGTGCCCTCTGGCAGGCTGTCGTTCGGATCGCAAGTCCGGAACCCGAACGCAGTCGATTCGCCGGGACCGGTCGGCGTCTTCACTACCGGCGCGGGGGCCGCCGCGGGCACAGCCGGCTGCACCGATCGGCCGTCGTCGGCATTGCTCGCGGTTGTCTGTGTGCTTCGGTCGGTCATCTGGTCCAGCGTTCGCCGGGCGATCTGGCCCTGCCATTCGAACGTGATGTCTACTGTATTGACGTCCACCAGCTTGAAAGGGCCGATCTCCTCGCCGGGTTTTACGGCCTGGCTGGGTCCGTTGCCGATCGCCAGCAAGGCGCGCGGCCCGTCGCCGATATTCATGGTCCCGTGATATTTCGGGAGCGGCGGCATGGGCGGCGGCGGAGGTGGAGCCTCGATTACCGGAGGCGGCAGGTCCGGATTGCGCGACGGATGGAACAGCGTCTTCATCGCGACATCCTTGTACGTGGTTGCCGTGACCGGCGGCTGATTGGGCAGCGCCGGCAGGGGCGCCGGCGTTGCGGCCTTCACCCGAGCCTTGTGCATGGCTGCTTCGCGCGCGTTGGCGGAGCCCATCTCGTTGCGCAAGAGGTACCCGGCCCAGACGACCACCAGCACCAGCACGACATTCAGCGCGATCAGCTTGCGGTTCACAGCGCGCCTCCGGTTTTCTTCTCCTGGGCGAGCTTTTTGCCCACCACCCCGTTCAACGTCAGCCGCACCTGGATCACCTTCTTCGCATCGGTGGTTCCGGTGACGTTGATTTCGTCGGTGGAGAACAGCTCCGGCTCGTTGGCCAGCGCGGCCAGGAAATTCACCAGTTGTTCGATGTTGCAGTTGAAGCGCACGCTGACGCTGGCCAGCCCGTAATCGTTGCCCAGAGGCTTTACCTTCTGGTCTTCCAGTCCGCGGATGTCGATGCCGTTGGCCAGCCCCACGCGGTGCAGGCGCTCCTGGATCAGTGCCTCGGCCTGAGCGGCAGTGTCGGCCTTCAGAATGCCTTGTTCCCGGGATTCGAGATCCGCGGCGGCCTGCTTGTACTGCTGCTCGCGCGCCGGAAGCGTAGCCACCAGTTCGCGCACGCGCCGCAGGCGCGCCTCGGCGGCGGGAACGCTTTCGGAGGCGGCGACGACGGCGGGCTGCCGGTCGGCCAGCACCACGAACTTGAGGATCAGAATCGCGGCCAACCCTACGCCAAGCTGAATTGCGGTCTTGCGGTCGAAACTTCCGCGAGTCATTTGCCCGGCCTCCGGTTGGTCTGCAACATGAAGCCTTCGCCCTTGGCGCCGGGCGTCGACGAAAGAATATTGGTGCGCTCGAAGTAAGGCGAGTTGTCGAGGATCTTGACCAGAACGGATGTCTGGGGAACCTCGCCGCTGAGGCGCGCCCCGGTGCGATTCAGTTGCAGTTGGTTGGTCCAGGCGGGAGGCTCGATGACACGGGTGAGCTCGTTGAGGGCTTCCAGGTCCTTGCGCGTCTGTTGGCGGAAATCGTCGAGCAGCAGGGCGCGCTGCCGGGCCTGCTGCGTCTGTTTGTCCAGCAATTCCGCTTTTCGGCGCGCCGGCTCCAGGCGCGCGATCTCAGCCTGAATGTCCTGGAGGTAGCGTTTCTCGCTCCAGCTTGCGTAGGCCGCCATGGCGCCGCCGATCAGCAGCACGATCGCAGCCAGCGCGATCGACGGAATGAACACCGCCCGCGAGCTGTAGCGGCGATGCTCGGGCGGCAGCAGGTTGGCCGCCGGCGCGAGCCGGGGACAGGCCCCAGCCAGCGCCGTTGCGTACGGCCGCGCGTTGCGGGAGAGATCGTTCTCGATGGGGTTGACGAAGGGGCGCGGCAGCACGTCTTCGACCCGCCGGGGCTCGGTGTCCGCGGGCAGCCGCAGCTCGCTGAGCGCCAGCGCCGCGGCGCGCGCCGGCGGCAGATCGAAATCGACGCTGTAGACCGGCCGCGCCGGGCTTTCGCCGTACACTTCCACGGCGCCGGATTCGGAGTGGCCCAGGGCGACGAACCCTCCCGGCGGCTGCGCCATTTTGGTGTTGATGCGGATGGCCGCATGCATCGCCGCCGCCGCGAAGGTGAAGCTGGATACCGCGATGCCGGCTTCGGCAAACATGGCGGCGTAGCGGTCCACGGTCTGGCGGCGAATGATGCCTACCAGCACGTTGCCGAACGCCAGCCGCGACCACGCCCAGAAGATCTCGTCTTCGCCGTACGGATGAAGGCTGTCGAGCTGGAAGCGCAGCGCGTTCTCCAGGTCTTTGCGCGCCACGCCGGGAAGCGCCAAATGCCGCACGATCACGTCGCGGCGCGGCAAAAGCACCGTGGCCGAGCAGCGCTCCACGCCCGCGCTCTTGAGGAAGTTTGCGTATTCCGCGCCCCATTCCGCGGCGGGCCGCGAGGCGTAGTTCTCGATCACCAGCCGCCCGGATACGCCCACGCGGTTGGGCCGGACGCGTGCCACCACCACCGTGAGATCCGTGGCGCCGATCTCGATGCCGACGCCGGAGCCGAACGCCAGCAGCTTGCGGAGGTCTTTGAGGATGGGGAGGTCTTGCGCCATGGTACGGGTCAGTTGCTCCACGCGGTGTCGTACCAGCGCAGGACGTCCATCCAGTCGTCGTAGCCGGCCGGCATGTACTTGACGCGCGCGGCGGCGGTGCGCCGGACGTCGGAGATTTGCCCGTTGGCCAGCCGAACCCTGGCGGTGGCCCGGAAAATGTAGACCGTATTGCCGTCGATGCGAAGCTGGCCGGCGGCGGCCCCGAGATACTGGCCCAACTGTCCCAGCCGGGGTATATCGATCCGCACCCGGCTGCGCAGTTCGAGCAGCATGCGGATTCCGTCCGGCGGCACGCCGATCGCCGCCAGCACCGCTGGATCCGCCGTATTGGCCTCCACCGAGGAACCGGTCCCGTACACGGACAGGCAATCGATCAGCCCGCCGCGGCGGACCAGCCGCGCCGGACCCGCCTGCACGCCTTCGGCGGCGGGAACATACGTGCCATAAAAAATCTCAGGGGTCACGCCGGGCACTGAAAGCAATTCCTCGATCTCTTGAAAAGACGCAGCCTGAGGCGAAAAAGACGGACCGGCAGGCACTGGATTCAGCACCGCCGTCCCGTTGCGCCGGGCCATGATGCCGCGCACGATGGTCTGCGCGCGGCCGGGCTCCACTCCCAGCGCCGCCAGCAGGGCCGCAAGGCGGCCATCCGGGACCGTATTGACATCCAGCTTGGAGGTCTCCGGGATGATCTCCACCCGCGCCACGCCGGTCGGGAAGGCGTAATCGATCCAACCCGGCTCCATGGGCTGGTTCCGCCCCGGAAACCAGATGGTCCAGAGCTTCTCGACGGCCGCCCGCTCCACCGCGCCGGCGGCCAGATAGTAGGCGCGCAGGCTGTCCAGGTCGGTGGAGACGCGTTCGGTCTCGCCGCGCACCGTGTTGGCCAGCGAAAACGCGATCGCCGACAGAGCGGCGGAGATCCACAGGACCGTGAGCAGGGCGCTGCCTCTACTGTTGCTGGAGCGGCAGGTCATCATATGGGATCTCGGCGGCGCGGCGAATGCGCAGCGGCGCGGTCATGGTAATGGGCTGGAGCCGCGAAAAGTCGGGTTCCAGCGGCGCCATCTGGATGCGAACGGCGAGCGGCCAGGTCCGGCTGGTATGGATCGTGCCCCACTGCGGCGGCGCGTTCGGATTGTCGGGTTGCGAAAGGTACAAAAACCGGCAGAATGCCAGCTTGTCGGCCAGCACGAACGACTGCGGGCCGGCGGATGCCGCAAGGTAGTGGTGAGCGTCGGTACACAGGCGTCCGGCCTGGGCCGGGGAGAAGTACGGAATTTCGTTGACCACCAGCCGCACGCCGCCATGATCGCCAGGGATAACGAACATCTCGAGGATCTGCGGCTGGCCGCGCCAGGCCTGCTGGAGCGAATACCCCGAGACCAGCCGCATCACGGCCGGCTCGCCTTGAAAGAACGGCGCCTTGGGACCGCCGCCGCCGCACTGCGCGACCACCGGGATCATGCCCTGGATCTCTTCCTCGACGATGCGCTGCGCGCCGGCCACGCGCCGGTTGTCCATGAGCAGGGTCTGCGCTTTCCCGTAGGTGTTGAGGCCGATGCGCATCGCCAGCAGAAGCCCCATGGACACCATGCTGAACAGCGTGACCGCGATCAGCAGCTCCATCAGGGTGACACCGGCCTGGGAGCGGCCTCTCATTGGAGAACTCCGTTCTGGAAGTCTTCGGGGCGGAGCCTGCGGCGCCGGTAGCTTTCCAGCGCGAACGTGCGGCGCTGGCCGCCGGACATCCAATACACCTCAAGCTGGACCCGATCCAGGACGTAGCCGCCCACGGTGGGCCCGGGGCCGCCTTCCGCCGTGGTGACGATGGCGCGCCACCCGGCGTCGAGGCCGCCGACCAGCTCGGGCTGGAACTGCGCGCCAAGCTGCGTATTGCGGGGGGCGCGCTCGTCGGCGAGGATGTCGTTCATGCGCAGGCGGGCAAGCTGGACCACACGATCGTAGTCGCGCAGGCGCGCCGCATTGCGCGTGGTGCCGGAGAGGCCGGCCATGAGCCCGACGACGGCCACCGCCATGATACTGGTGGCCACCAGCATTTCGAGCAGCGTAAATCCGCGGCGCGGGCTCACCTTGTAGTGACGCTTTCCACGCGCGGAAAGCCGGTCATGGGGTCGAGGCGTACCAGCCGGTGGCCGCCCCGGCGGTTGGCGAGCTGGATACCGATGCCGGGCACCGCGCCGCCGGGGGTGAACATGACGCGGCGGATGCCGTCGGGGTCGTCGGCCACGGCGGGCTGGACGCCTTCGACGACAATGCCGTCGGGAAGCTGGAACTCCCGCGTGAACGCCCCGTCCGCGGAATAGAGGGCGAGCTTGTTTTCCCGGGGCGAGACGAGTAGCTCGACTGGCTGCTGGCGCCGCTCGGCCCAGGTGACGCCGGCATTGAGAAGCGCGGCCACCGAATCCGTTGCGGAAACCATGCGTACGCTATCGAGCCCCGCGGAGATGGCAGGGAAAGAAACGCCCACGATGAGTCCGATGATCGCCACCACCACGATCATCTCCAGCAGAGTGATGCCCTGTGGGGTAGGCCTCCCGGCCTGCCCGCGCGCGAAGCGCGCCTGCGGCGCGGGGCAGGCCGGGAGGCCTACCCTACAAAGACTACCGGTTCTTCCAACTGAGGATGTCGGCATTAATTCCTTCGCCGCCCGGCTGGCCATCGGCTCCGAGGCTGATGATCTCCGGCTCATCCGGCTGGTGTTCGCCCGGGAAGCGATAGAGATAGTCGTGGCCCCACGGGTCTTTCGGGATGTCCTTGGGCATATACGGGCCGTTCCACAAGGTCGCTTCGGCCGGTTTCACGCGCAGCGCCGGCAGGCCCTGCTCCGTAGTCGGAAAGGTCCCGGTATCCAGCTTGTACGTGCCCAAGGCAGTCATGAAACTATCGATCTGGGTTCGCGCCGCGGTAATCTTCGCCTCGTCCGCGCGCCGGAACAGGCTCGGCCCCACCAGCGCCACGAACAACCCGATGATGGTCACCACCACCAGCATTTCGATCAGGGTGACGCCCGCCTCGGCTCGCCTTCGGTTACGTTTGGTCGCTTGCAACATGGTTTATACCTGCACGTCATTAATGCTCGTGATCGCGAGCAGCATACTTAAGATTAGCGCGCCGATCAACACGCCCATCACCAGGATGACGACCGGCTCGAAGATCGCTGTGAAGCGCTTGATGGAAGCGCGCGTTTCGTTTTCGTAGATGTCGGCCGTGCGGTGGAACATCTGGTCCAGGTGCCCGGTCTCCTCGCCCACCGTGAGCAGGTGCGCCGCCAGCGGCGGAAATACCGCCGCCTTGCGCATCGGCGCCGCGATCCCTTCGCCTCGTTTGACGCCGGTGGCAACACCGCCCATGGCGGCCGCGATCATCTTGTTGTTCAGCGTGGCCGCCGCGATTGCGATCGATTGCACCAGCGGCACCGTGTTCGCCACCAGCGTCCCCATGGCTCGCGAAAACCGCGCGGTCTCCGCTTTCAGCAGGGCGTCCCCCAGCAGCGGGATACGGATGCGCACCGTGTCCCACCACAGCCGGCCCTTGGCGGTCCGCGTGTAGATGCGCCACGCCACCAGCAATCCGACGATCACCGCCGCAACCGGAAACCAGTACTCCTTCACCACATTGCTCGCCTCCAGCAGGATTCGGGTAGGCGTCGGCATCTTCATGGTGGAGTCTTCGAAAATCGTAGCGAAGCGCGGCACCACGAAGGTCAGCAGGATCACCACCGACGCCAGACCCACGATGGTCAATAGCAGCGGGTAAATCATCGAGGAGACGATGTAGTTGCGCAGGTCGTCGCGCGTGCGCTCGAATTCGGAAAGGCGCTCGAAAACCACCGCCAGCGCGCCCGAGGCCTCACCGGCGCGGACCATGTTCACATACAGGTCGCTGAAGTAATCCGGGTGGGTGGCCAGGCTGTCCGCCAGGGATCGGCCGCTTTTGAGCACGCGCAGCACGTCGAGCACGATGAACTGGAACGATTTGCGCTCGGTCAGCTCGGCCGTGATGCCGAGAGCGCGGTCCAGCGGCACGCTGGAATTGAGCAGCGTGGAAAGTTCCTGGGTAAAAAACAGGACGTCTTTGCGCCGCCCGCCGGTGAAGCGCGGTAGTTTGATTTCGAACCCCGCGCTTTTGGGCGCCACGCCGACGTAGATCGGCGTCAGCCCCTGCTTGCGCAGCTCGCGCGCCACCAGCTTTTCGTTTTCGGCGGGAAAGCTGCCCGTGCGAACCTTGCCGTCGCTCGCCACCGCGCGAAAGAAGAACGTGGCCACTAAGAGACACTCCAATAAAAGCCGCCCGCAGGGCAACCTTCCCCGACCCCCGACCCTCGACCCCTGACCCCCGTTCTCATCAGAACTCCTGGGTCACGCGCATCACCTCTTCCACGGTGGTGACGCCGCGCTGCACCTTCAGCCAGCCGTCTTCGCGCAGGTTGCGCATGCCGTTGCGGCGCGCCGCGCGCGTGAGCACGCCGGCATCGTCGCCGTTGATGACCATCTTGCGGATCTCGTCGTTGACGTCCATGAGCTCGAAGATGCCCATGCGTTGCGAGTATCCGCGGCCGCCGCAAGCCTCGCAGCCGCGTCCCAGCCAGGTCTCGATAATTTCGCCTTCGGGGGAAAGCGCCGTACCCGACGGCATCTTGCAATGCTGGCAGATCACTCGCACCAGGCGCTGCGCCAGCACGGCGACCAGCGACGAAGTGATCAGGTACCGCTCGACCCCCATATCGGTCAGGCGCGTAATGGCGCTGGGCGCGTCGTTGGTGTGCAGCGTGCTGAACACCAGGTGGCCCGTGAGCGCGGCGCGGATGGCGATATCCGCGGTCTCGCGGTCGCGGATTTCGCCGACCATGATCACGTCCGGATCCTGGCGCACGATGTGGCGCAGCCCGGCGGCGAACGTGAGTCCGATCTGCGGATTCACATGGATCTGGTTGATGCCGTCCATCTGATATTCCACCGGGTCTTCGATGGTGATGATCTTGCGATCCGGCACGTTGATGCGCTTGAGCGCCGAGTAGAGCGTGGTGGACTTGCCGCTGCCGGTGGGGCCGGTGACCAGGAAAATGCCGTGCGGCAGGCTGGTGAAGTACTCCATGCGGGCCAGCATGCGGTCGTCGAAGCCCAGGCGGCGGAGATCGTAGAAATCGCCGGTGGAGCGGTCCAGAAGCCGCATGACCACGCTTTCGCCATAAAGCGTGGGCAGCGTGGACACGCGGAGATCGACTTCGCGGCCCAGCACCTTGATCTTGATACGCCCGTCCTGCGGCAGTCGGCGCTCGGCGATGTTCAGCTTGGCCATCAGCTTGAGGCGGCTGATGATGGCCGCCTTGAGCTCGCGCGGCGGCGGCTCCTGGTTGAACAACACGCCGTCGATGCGGAAGCGGATGCGGAATTCCTTCTCGAACGGCTCGATATGGATGTCGCTGGCGCGCTTCTCGATGGCATCGCCGATCATGGCGTTGACCAGGCGGATGACCGGCGCCTCGCTCGCCATGTCGCGCAGGTGCTCGAGATCGGCGGTGGCCTCGGCATCGTCGCCCTCGGCGAAAGCGGGGCGTTCGGCTTCGCCGTAGTGGTGCTCGATCGCGTCGAGGATGTCCTGCTCCGCGGCAAGCGCGGTGCGAATTTCGAGGCCGCTGAAGGCGTGCAGAGCGCCCACGGTTTCGAAATCCAGCGGGTCGGCCATGGCCACGGTGAGCACGTTATCGGCGAGCGAGAGCGGGTAGGCGCGGCACTGGCGCAGGAAGCGGTGGGAGAGGCCCTCCAGCTCGGGCGCCGAGGGCGGAGCGGCGCCTTCGATCGCGATAAGCGGAATGGTGAGCTGGTCGCTGAGCGCCGTGAGCATGTCGCGCTGGGCGATCAGGCCCATGTCGACCATGATTTTGCCGAGCTTGTCGCCGCGTTCGAGCTGAAGATCGAGCGCGCGCTCCAGATCTTCGGGCTGGATCTTGCCCCGCTCGATGAGGATCTCGCCCAGGCGCATCGTGGACAGCGGATTCTCGGGGAGGGAAGGCAGCGTGGCGGCCACTATTGTATTTCCACTTTGATGTCGCGAGTCTGCACGCCCGCTCGCGTGGCGGTCATCATGATCTGCGAGGGCATGCCGGCGGTGGATTCCCACGAGCTGTACAGCAGGCGCACGGCCAGCACGACCCGCTGATTGCCCGGGATCTGCACGAACGTCATGGCCATGGCGTGGAGCATCTCGTCCATGGCTTTCTCGAGCAGCGGAAGCCGTTCGACACGGCGATTGTGGATACGCTCGGCCAGTTCCTTGGGGATCTCGCGGCGGAAGGGGTTCAGCTCCAGGATGCGTACCAGGCTGACTTCGGCGGTGAAGACTACGCCGCAGTCTTCGACATACACTCCGCGCGTGTTGCCCAGCAGCTCCGCCGGATCGTCGGGATCCGGCACCAGATTCTCCATGCGGCTGTCGAAGCGTTTTTCCAGGTCGCGGAAGGTCTGCGGGGCGATCTTGAGCTGCGCCGCCTGCGGCGCCGTCCCCTTGTTGAGAGCCACCTGCGCGGTGGCCTGGGGCCAGGCCGGGGTGAGCGCCGCCAGCAGGAGCGCCGCGATTCTCATTTGCCGTCTCCGCCGGGCAGTTCCGGCATGATTGCGCTGGCCGAGCGCTGCATCCGGTACCGCTTCTGATACAGTTCCAGATCGTTGTTGGTGCGCACCAGTTGCACGCGCGCCTCTTCGTTGGCGCGTTCGAGGTCGGCAATCAACTGCTGGGCTCGGGTAGACTTCGTGAGGGCCTGGTCCACGGCTTTGGCGACGGCCGCGTCGATGCGCGCCTGAATCTCCTCCTGCGTGGGACCGGTGGCCACGGTTGGCTGGATGACCACGCGGTCCTGGTTATTCGGCGCGGGAGCCGTTTTGTTCACGGAGGAGAAAACGAGGGCGGCCGACAACATGGCGGCCGATGCGAAACCCAGGCGTCCGGCCGATCCCCAGAAGGCGGAGAGCCAGCGGCGGACGGGCGAGGGCTCGAAAATCTTGTCGCTGACGAACGCGATGCGCTGCGGGATTTCTTCGTCGCGGAGAGAGAACAGCGCGGCCTCGGTGAGACGCAGCCGGTCGAGCTCTTCGCGGCATGCGGGACAACCGTGAATGTGTTCTTCCACCTGGAGCGACTGCGGGGGAGCCAGCTCCTTGAGGAAGTAGTCCTTCAAATCGAATGGCGAGCAACTCATGACACACCTCGTGCCTTCACGGGAGCCAGTTCTGCCTTCAGCAGTTCCAAAGCGGTGTAAAGACGGGACTTGATGGTGGACACCGGGCATGAGAGGATTTCGGCCATTTCTTCGAATTTGAAGCCCTGATAGATCTTGAGCACCACGGCCTCGCGCTGTTCGGGCGAAAGGCGTCCGAGCGCGCCGGCCACGGCGAGAGAGAGCTCCATCGGGAAGACCGAACTGCCGCCTACGGTGACCTTCGTCTCTGTGGCTTCGGGCTCCAGTTCGTCCACGCCGGTTTCGGGCCGGCGCTTCCGGAACATGCTGAAGGCCTCGTTGTGCGCGATGCGATACAGCCAGGCGGCGAACCGGGCCGGATCATCGAGCTTGCGAAGGTTCTGGTAGGCTTTCAAGAAAACGTCCTGCGTCAAGTCCAGAGCGTCTTCGCGGTTGGCCGTGATGCGGAGAAGGTAGTTGTAGACACGTTTCTCCCACCGGGAGACGAGGAGGTTATAGCTCTCCACGTTTCCCCGGGCTGCCTGCCGAATCAGGTCGGCATCCTCGACCGCCCGAAAGATCAAACTCTGGCTCCTTGTCTAGGGACGCACACCGGCCCTAAAAAGACGGAGCCGGTATGTCTTTAGTTTAGTCCCCCGTGGGGCGGGCGATCGCTTTTTGTCGTCCGCCCCTGGTACGCCCGCCATTGCCATTTCCCGGGCGAAGTGGTGGGATAGGGTTCATGTCGAGGATTGAGGTAAAGATCGGTGGCGCCGAAGACACGGAAACCGCGCCGGCGGCCAGGGACGACAGTCCGCGCCGTTTCCGCATCCTGCTCATGGGAGATTTCAGCGGGCGGCCATCCGGGCCCATCGAGCCGCGCGTGATCGACCGGGACAATTTCGAGGAAGTCCTGGCCGGCATGAAACCGGCGGTGGATTTGAACGGGGTGGCGCTGGAATTTCGGGAGATGGACGATTTCCATCCGGATCAGATCTACCAGTCGGCGGCGGCGTTTCAGAACCTGGAACCCTGTCCGGAGCCGGAGCCGCCGCCGCCGCCCGTGGCGCCGCGGCGCGAGGTGCCCACGGCCGGGTTGCTGGACCAGATCCTCGCGGAGCACGGCGGCGACGAGCCGGTAACCGCGAAGGACGCCGACGATCTGGCAGGTTTCATCCGCCGTGTGAGCGCGGGCCACGTGGAGCGCGAGCGTCCGGGCGAGAGGGCTCGCGAGGCCCGCCGGCAGGGATTGGCGGCTGAAGTCCTGCGGGGCATCCTGCACCACCCCCGGTTCCAGGCGATGGAGGCGGCGTGGCGCGCGGTCGACTGGCTGGTCCACGAACTGGATACCGATGCCGATCTGCGGCTGTACGTTCTCGACATCACGCTGGCGGAGTTGGTGCGAAAGATGGACGCCGTACAGGCGAAGTTGAAAGAGAAGGGGCCCTGGGCGCTGATCGCTGGCAATTACGTGTTTGGCCAGACGCCCGTGGACGCCGAAGTGTTGCGCCGGCTCGGTGAGATGGCGAAGAAGCTGGGAGTTCCATTTGTGGGCGAGGCCCGTCTGTCCGGGGAGGAAGCGTCGGAGCGGACGTGGGCCGAGCTGCGGGGTTCGGAGGCGGCGCGCTGGATCGGACTGGCGATGCCGCGCTTCCTGCTCCGCCTGCCGTATGGCAAGGAAGGCCTCACCGTGGAGAGCCTGCCTTTCGAGGAGATGCCGGAGAGCGAGCACCAGGCCTACCTCTGGGGCAACCCCGCATTTGCGTGCGCGAAGCTGGCCGGCGAGTCGTTCTTGGCTGGAAGGACGGTACGGCGCATCGACGGGTTGCCGCTGCATGTCTACCGGGAAGACGACGAACCGGTGGCGAAGCCCTGTGCCGAGATCTTCATGACCGAGGAGGATGCGGAAAACCTGCTGGAGGCGGGGTTCATGCCGCTGGTTTCCGTCAAAAACGAACCGGCGGCGGTCCTGATGAGGCTTCAGTCCATCGCCGAGCCGGCGGCCGCGCTGGCGGGACTGGGGTGACGGGAGAGGGCGTCACTTCAAAGGTAGCGAACGGACTCTTGTGCCTCGATCCGGACCGGAACCCTGTGTAGCGTCCTGGCGCTGCGACGCTGCCGTTCGCCGAGCGAGATCGATCAATTCCTGGGAGATTCGGTTGACGTTGCCGCTTCCGTGGTAGATCACCGGCAGTCCGCGCGGTGGTGTCACTCCTGGGCCATGGTTCGCATAGAGAATTTCGGATCTGAAAATTTGTTTATGAAGATATAATTGCTCGTGTCAGGCACCTTCCCGCGGTACGCGGGATTGGAGGTCGGCACGTTGAGACGGGAGGCGTGCATGATCGAGCATCTCGCTGTCTTGAACGCGGTACGCGACGCTATTTTCGTCGCGGACATCGATACGGGAATGCTGGTGGACGCGAACCCCGCGGCGGAAGCTCTTTGCGGCAGAAGCCTCACCGAACTGCGGCTGCTTCATCACACCAGGCTGCATCCTCCGGATAGAGCTGAGTCAGCCAGGTCCTCGTTTATAAAACATGCCCAGGATCCGACTGTGACTGAGGGATTGGTCCTGCACAAAGACGGGCATCAGATCCCTGTCGAAATCTCCTCTAGCCCCTTCACCGCGCCCGATGGCAGACGAATGTTGATTGGGGTCTTTCGCGATATTACAGAGCGGGCGGCAGAGCGCGAGGCCCTGCGGCGGAGTGAGGAACGATTCCGCCAGGTGGCCGAGAGCGTCGGCGATTTCATCTGGGAGACGGATGCAAGTGGGTTGTATCTCTATGCCAGCCCGGCTCTGGAACAGATTCTGGGATACGCCCCCGAAGATGTCGTGGGGAAAAGGTACTTCTACGATCTCTTCGTCCCCGAGACCCGCGACGAGATCAAGGAGGCGGCGTTCGAGGTGTTCGCGCGCAAGGAGCAATTCCGTGCTTTCCTGAACTGGAACGTAACGAAGGACGGCAGGAGCGTGGCTCTGGAGACCAGCGGAGCGCCGATCCTTGACCGGCACGGCACACTCCGTGGATATCACGGCGTCGATACGGACGTCACCGAGCGCAGGCGGGCCGAGGAGACTCTTGCGGCCAGTGAGGAGAAGTACCGTGCCCTGATCGAGGCGACCGGTACGGGATACCTCATCCTCGACAATCGGGGTAAGGTTATTGACGCGAACCGGGAATATGTCCGCCTCAGCGGCCACAGGGAACTCGGACAGATCCTTGGCAGGTCCGTCATCGAGTGGACTGCGGCTCATGAGAGAGAGAGGAACGCCGAGGCTGTGGCCCGCTGCCTCCGCGACGGCTTCATCCGGAACCTGGTCATCGACTACGTTGACGCCGGCAATCACGTCACTCCCATAGAGATCAACGCGAAGATCATCGGGGCCGGCGACTCCATTCGCATCCTGTCGCTCTGTCGGGACATCACCGAACGGAAACAGGCCGAGGGCGCGCTGCGCGAGAGCGAAGAGCGCTTCCGAAACATGGCCGATACTGCGCCGGTAATGATCTGGGTCACAGGTCCGGAAAAGCAACTGACTTTTGTCAACAAGACATGGCTGGAGTTTACGGGCCGCACCATGGAGGAGGAGTTGGAGAGTGGCTGGTCCGCTGGCGTTCATCCGGAAGATCTCCCGCGCTTTTTCGAAGCTTTTTGCACCGCGTTCGATGCCCGTCGCAGCTTTCAGGTGGAGTGCCGGATGCGCAGGAAGGACCGGGAATACCGGTCGATTCTGTGCAGCGGCGTCCCGCGGTTCGCGCCCGGCGGCGTTTTCGCAGGTTATATCGGTTCCGATATTGACATCACCGACCTCCAGAGCGAAGAGCGGTTCCGGCAACTCGCCGAGAACATCGACCAGGTCTTTTGGATGCTCGATCTCGGCACGCAGCAAATACTCTATGTCAGCCCGGCTTTCGAAAAAGTGTGGGGGTGCAGCGCCGCCGCCCTTTATCAGAACCGTGGTTGGCTGGTGGAATCAGTGCACCCGGAGGACCGGGGTCGTTTCACGGCCTTCCTCACAAAAGTGAGTTCGGAAGCGGCCGAAGAGGCATATCGAATCGTCCGACCGGATGGCTCCGTCCGATGGATTCAAGACCGCGCCTTCCTGGTCTGCGGCCCGGATGGCAAACCGTACCGCGTGGCCGGAATCGCGGAAGATGTCACCGCCCACCAGGAATTGGAAGAACAACTCCGCCAGGCCCAAAAGATGGAGGCCGTCGGCAGACTGGCCGGGGGCATTGCCCATGACTTCAACAATCTCCTGACGATTATTGGCGGGTATTCGCAGATGCTCCTGGATGGCACCCCGGCGAAGGATCAAAGACGGGAGCAACTGGAATCGATTCTGAGCGCCGCCAATCGGGCCAGCATTCTCACCCGGCAGTTGCTTGCGTTCAGCCGCCAGCAGGTACTGCAGCCGAGGGTGGTCAGCGTGAATCATCTGTTGACCAACATGGAGGCCCTCCTGCGTCCTCTCATCGGGGAGCACATCACCCTCGAAACCGAGTTCGACCCCAGTGTGAGCTGTATCAAGGTGGATCCGCATCAGATCGAGCAAGTCCTGATGAACCTGGCCGCAAACGCGCGGGACGCCATGCCCGCAGGCGGGCGGCTCCGGATTCAGACCAGCATGGCAGCCGCATCCGACATCGGCCCGGACAACCGCCCGCGCGAGGTCGGGAAACGCGTCCGGTTGAGGATCAGCGATACCGGATGCGGCATGGATGAGCGCACCCGGGAGCGAGCTTTTGAACCGTTCTTCACCACCAAAGGCCCCGGAAAAGGCACCGGCTTGGGGCTGAGCACGGTTTACGGCATCGTTCGCCAGAACCAGGGCGAAATTCACGTGTCCAGCACGGTTGGCCGGGGCACGGTGTTCGACGTCTATTTTCCGGCGGTGCCCGAGAGTGAAACTGAGAGCGATGCCCCGGCGCACCGGCCCCGGACGAGAGCCGCGACTGAAACGGTTCTGGTGGCGGAAGATGAAGCGGGCGTTCGGGGGCTGGTGAGGCAAACGCTCGAGCAACTCGGATACACGGTCCTGGAGGCCACAAACGGAATCGAGGCGCTGCGCGTCGTCGAACAGCATGCGAGCGAGATCCACCTCCTGCTGACGGATGTGATCATGCCGTTGATGAACGGTCACGAACTCAGCACACGTCTGCGTTCCATTCGTCCCGGCACCAAGGTTCTTTACATGTCAGGATACGCGGATGACGTACTTGCCTTCCATGGCATTGCCAGGCCGGACATGGCGTACATTCAGAAACCGTTCACACCTTCCCAACTGGCGTGGAAAGTGGAGGCGGTGTTGTCGGCGGACCGGGGGTATGGCCGGTGAGGCGCCTGGTGCCTTGTGTCGCATCGGTGCTTGACCCCGATTCCAGGAGGATTTGGCGTGACGTCGCGAGAATCATGCCGACGATACGGAGACCTCAGAATTGACAGCAAGTGACTTACAGCCCCCGAACCGAAA
>DATJYJ010000014.1:0-12643 GCA_035578025.1 Verrucomicrobiia bacterium | reverse complement strand
ATCGCCTACGGAGAGCGTTCCGTTGCGCACCAGCACGGTGGCCACGGGTCCGCGGCCCCGGTCCAACTGCGCTTCGATGACCGTTCCCGTGCCCGGGCGGCCGGGGTTGGCCTTGAGGTCCTGCATGTCGGCCACCAGCAGAATCATTTCGAGCAGCAGTTCCAGGTTCTGGTGGGTGCGCGCCGAAACCGGCACCATCACGGTTTCGCCGCCCCAATCTTCGGCCAGCAGGCCGCGGTCGGCAAGCTGCTGCTTGATCCGCTCGGGCTGCGCGTCGGCCTTGTCGATCTTGTTGATCGCCACGATGATCGGCACCCCGGCGGCCTTGGCGTGATCGATGGCTTCCAGGGTCTGCGGCATCACACCGTCGTCCGCCGCCACCACCAGAATTACGATGTCGGTGACCTTGGCGCCGCGTGCGCGCATCCGGGTGAAGGCTTCGTGACCCGGAGTGTCGATGAAGACGATCTTGCGGTCGTTCATCTCCACCTGGTAGGCGCCGATGTGCTGGGTGATGCCCCCGGCTTCGCGCGCCGCCACATTGGCCTCGCGGATGGCGTCCAATAGCGAAGTCTTGCCGTGATCGACGTGGCCCATGATCGTGACCACGGGAGCACGCTTGACCAGGTCCTTCGCGTCCTCCTTCTCTTCCACGGCCTGCATCGCTTCTTCTTCGTAGCTGACCGTTGCCGTCGACGCGCCGAATTCGCGCGCCACTTCGGTGGCCAGCTCGGCGTTCAGCGTCTGGTTGATGGCCACGAAGATGCCGCGGTCCATCAGCTTTTTCATCACCAGTGCGGCCTTCACGTCCAGCTTTTCGCAAAGCTCTTTGACCGTGATGCCTTCCGAAATGGTGATCTCGCGATTGATCGGCGGCGGGCCGGTTTCCACCTGCCGCCGCTGCTGCTGGCGCAGGATTTTTTCGGGTTCCGCGCGCTCCCTGGGCTGCGGACGCGTGGGACGCTTGTCGCCCGGACGCCCGCGCGAAGGCGCTTCGGGACCCGCCGGCGGCGCCAGTCCGGGTTCGAGCCGCCCGCGGGATGTCGGATGCTGCGGTCGCGGACCGCCCGGACGGCCGGGAGGCACGCCGGGGCGGACGCCCGGCCTGGCAACCATCGGCTGGCCCGGGCGCAGTGGCCCGCGATAGATCGGCTGGCCGGGCACGGGCGCGCTCGGAGTTCGCGGAACTCCGGGGCGCGGCGGCTCCGGCATGGCCGGACGCGGCGCAGCCAGTTTCGCCGCCAGGTCCGGCCGCGGCGGTACCACCGGACGAACCGCGGGTTGACCCGCAAGAGTCCTTTGAGGAGCTTCCGCGCTCCCCGGCGCCGTAACGTGAGTCGGCCGCGCCGGCGCAGGCATTCTGGGAGCAGACGGACGCGGCGCGGGAGTGCCGGGAGCAGCCGCGGCGGGCGTCGGCGGCATCGGCTGCCGCGGCCCCGAAAGTACCTGCCCGGGCTTGGGCGCGGTCGGAAGCGGCTTGGCGGCCGGTGCGACCGGACGTCCGGGCGCAAAGACGGCGGCAGGCGGAGTCATCGCCGGCGCGGGAGCGGCGGGCGCGCGCGGCCCCTCGGGACGCGGCGGCGCAGCCGCGGGCTGCACACCGCCCATCGGCGGATGGATCGGCTTCCCGGTGGCCAGCGGCGGCCGGATCGGCGCCGCGCTCGAACGCGCCGGCTCCTCTGCCACCGCCTTCTCCTCGACGGGCGCGGGCGCGGCTTCCATAGGCTTCTCTTCCACCTGCGCCGCCGGCTCCAGGGCCGGAGCCTGCTGTGCGGCGGAAGCTTCCGGCGCGGCCTCGACCGGTGCCGGCGCCTCCGGCGCGGCCGGCTCCAGGTCCGGCACGTCGAATCCAAACAGCCGGCGCAGCTTGATGGCCACGTCCTCATCGATGGAGCTGGAATGCGTCTTCTTCTCCGTGACGCCCAACTCCGGGAGCCGGTCCAGTATTTCGTGAGCCTTGACTTCCAGCTCGCGGGCCAGCTCGTTAATGCGAATCTTCTTCATAAGGAGAAAACTGTCCTTGTCAATCCGCCTGGCAGCATCTATTCGCCGCTGCCTTCACCATGTTGCTCGGGACCGGGATGCTCTGGCGAACCTGTAGCTTCGCCCTGAACCGGAGGAGTACCCGTGTCCTCTATGTTACCAGACTGTTCCGTAACTTCCGCCCCTTCCGCGGGCGCTTCTGCTTCCGTCGCGGCGGCTTCGTGAACCGGTTCTTCTTCCGCTGCGGGCTCTTCCACCACCGCCTCCGGCTCTGCCACGGGCTCCTCCACCGCCGCGCCGGACTCCGCCGCGGCCGCCTCCGCCACGGGCGCCTCGCCTTCGCCCGGAATCTCCTGCGGCGGCTGCTCTTCGAACTGGCTGTAATACTGGTTTACCGCCACCTGGATGCTGCTGACCGCCTCCGGCTCGATGCCCTGGATCTCTTCCAGCTGCTCGGGCGTCATCCCGCCCAGCTTCTCGATCGTGCCCACGCCGGCTTCCACCAGCTTCTCCACCAGCTTCTCGCCCACCCCGTATTCGATGAGCACGCTGACCGGCGCGCCGGGCGCGACCAGCGCCGCCATCTGCGACTCGACCTCCTGGCGCTTCTCTTCCTCGCTCTTGATGTCGATCTTCCAGTTGAGCAGCTTCGCCGCCAGCCGCACGTTCTGCCCCTTCTTGCCGATCGCCAGCGACAACTGCGAGTCGTCGACGATCACCTCCATGTGTTTCTCGAGCGCGTCGAGCACGGTGATGCGGCTCACCTTGGCCGGGCTCAGCGCGTGGGTGGCGAACACCACCGAGTCTTCGTTGTACTCGATGATGTCGATTTTCTCGCCCCGCAGCTCGCGGATGATCGACTGCACCCGCATGCCCTTCATTCCGACACACGCACCCACGCTATCTACGTCGCGATCGCGGCTCTGCACCGCGATCTTGGTGCGCTCGCCCGCCTCGCGCGCGCATCCCTTGATTTGCACCGTGCCGTCGTAGATTTCCGGGACTTCCTGCTCGAACAGGCGCATCACCAGCTCCGGAGCGGCCCGCGAAACCACCACCCCCGGACCCTTGGCCGATTTATCCACCAGCTTGATCACGCAGCGCACGCGGTCGCCCACGCTGTAGCTTTCCAGCCGCGACTGCTCTTTCTTGGGAAGCTTGGCTTCGGTCTTGCCCAGGTCCAGGATGTAATCCGGCCCTTCCACGCGCTTGATCGTGCAGTTCACCAGCTCCCCGGCCCGCCCGGAGTATTCCTGGTACACGGTCTCGCGCTCCGCCTCGCGAACCTTTTGAAAGATCACCTGCTTGGCGGTCTGCGCGGAGATGCGCCCCAGGGCATCGGTGTTCTTCGGAATGCGGATCTCGCCGCCCACTTCCACGGCGGGATCGATGCGCCGCGCCTCGGAGAGCGTCATCTCGTGCACCGGATCCTCCACCGCCTCGACCACTTTTTTTACCGCGTAGAGCTTCATTCCGCCCTTGGGTTCGATCTCCGCCACGTAATCTTCATTGGTCCGGTAGTGCTTGCGGGCGGCGATCAGCATGGCATCGCGGACGGCCTCGAAGACAATCTCCGGGTCGATGCCTTTTTCTTTGCTCAGTGTCTCGATGGATTGAAAAATCGTTTCCAAAGTGCCCTCTTCGTTCCGATAAAGATTTCGCTTGGTTGGTTTGCCCGGCTAGTTTACCACTCGAACTTCAGGCGAGCCTTGAGAACCTGCTCTAACGGGAACCGGATCGTTCTCCCCGGCTTGGTGTCCAGGGCCACGACCCCGTCCTGGTATCCCGCGAGTGTTCCCTCCCAGTGTTTCTGCCCCTCGACCGCTTCGCGCAGCGTGATGCTGGCTTTCTTGCCCTGAAATCGTTGGTAGTCCTGTGGTTTGTGCAGCTTCCGCTCGACGCCGGGTGAGCTCACTTCGAGCGTGTAGCGCCCGCCCGGCACCAGGTCTTCCACGTCGAGAATGGTGCCCACCTGCTGCGAGACCAGCTCGCAGTCAGCATGCGTGACGCCCGTGGGCTTGTCGATGGCGATGCGGACCAGCCGTTCCCCGCCGCCGCCTTTGACTTCGACTTCGACCACTTCGAGCCCTTCCGACTGCGCCACGCGTTGCGCCACCTCTTCGATCCTGGACGCTACCGTTTCCTTCATACCAACAAAAAAGTGGGCTTTCGCCCACTGGTTCCCTTCGACGTCTTCAAGTCACATTGTATCGCGTTTGGGGATGTGGGGGAAGATGGCATGAAACAGCAAAGAGCGGTGCCGGTTAGCAGCGATAACCGCCTATGGCAATCTCGGTAATACCTGTGCTGTAATAGGGTAGGTGATTCGATCGTTCCGGAATCGGGAGACGGAACAGCTCTTCCATCGGGAAGCGCCACGGCGGTGGGCATCGATAGCGCGCGTCGCGCTCCGCAGGCTCCGGCTTCTGAATCGCGCCAAGAGCCTGGATGATGTCCGAGTTCCGCCAGGAAATCGCCTGGAAGCCCTTCGCGGCGATCGAGATGGCCAATTCAGTATTCGCGTGAACGACCAGTACCGGATTTGCTTTCGATGGACAGACTCGGACGCTTACGACGTTGAGTTGACGGACTATCATTAAGAGGAGCCGCCATGAAGGACAGGAAAATCAAACTAGCCCCGATTCATCCGGGCGAGATCCTGCGGGAGGATTTCATGACGCCGCTCGGGCTTTCCATCAACCGGCTGGCGCGCGATCTGCACGTGCCGGCGAACCACGTGTCCGGCATTGTGAACGGAAAACGAGGCATCAGCGCGCTCATGGCACTCCGCCTGGCCCGCTATTTTGGGACTTCGGCGGAGCTCTGGCTGGGTCTGCAACAGGATTATGAACTTGATCTTGCGCGCGACACCGCGGCGGACCGAATCGAACGCGAAGTACTCCCTCGGGCCAGCTGACTACTGACGCGCCGCCGTAATCGCAATCACCCGCAGCGGGCTCCCCGATCCGTTCACGATCTTGAGCGGCGCCGCGATCACCACCGCTCCCGTCGGCGGGAGCTGGTCCAAGTTGCATAGCCCGGCGAGCCCGAATTTGCCGCTCCCGTGCATCACGTAGTGATTCGGAAACGGCGGATCGAAAGTCGCGGCCCGGCCGGCGTCCGTGCCCACCGTCTCCACCCCGACACCCAGCACGTCCCGGTCGCCCGCCAGCATCTCCGAGCACTCCTTCACAAAGCCCGGAGTGTGCGGGCCATCGGCGCGCAGGTTGATATACTCGCGCGCATCCGTGCGCGCCGACCATCCCGTGCGAAGCAGCAGCCACGCCCCCGCTGGAATGCGCCCGTGCTCGGATTCCCAGCGCTCCACCCGATCCACCGTCAGCAGGAAATCGGGGTCGTGCCGCACGTCGGCGGTCACGTCGATGACGCACGCCGGCCCGACGAACTTCCGCGGGTTGATCCGGTCCACGCTGTTCTCCGGCAGGTCCTTGCCGCTCACCCAGTGGATCGGCGCGTCGAAGTGCGTCCCGGTGTGCTCGCCGGTCTCGAAGCCGTTCCAGTACCACGCCGGCCCGCGCTCGTCATAGTGCGAGATCTCCCAGATGCGGAACGCCGGCGTGTTGGGCCACTGCGGAGGCAGCGGCAGGAGCGGAGTTTGTGGACTGAGCGGCTGCGTGAGATCCACCACCCGCAGCGAGCCGTTGTTGAGACAGGAGACGAGTTCCGCGAGAACGCCGGCCATGCGCTATTTCCCCTTCCGTTGTTCGATGTGCCGCTGGAACTGAAACCGGTTCTCCAGCAGCGCCAGGTTGGTCACATAGGTCTTCGGCCCGGCCGCTTCCACCTTGGCCACGATACACGCCAGTTGATCTCCGTCAAGGGCCGAGCGAAACGCCGCGCTGAACTCGTCGACACCGCGCACGGTGGCCGTGGACGCAATGCCCGCCGCGCGGGCGACAGCTTCCAGGTCGGCGCCCGTCGAGGTCGCGGTCGGGAAGCCGCCGACGGAAAGCAGGCTCTCGTTGTCGAAGACGACGTGCACCAGGTTGGGCGGGCGATACCGCGCCAGCGTAGTCAGCCCGCCCAGATTCATCAGCACCGAGCCATCGCCGTCGAACACCACGATCTTCTGCCTGGGCAGGCTCAGCGCGAGACCCAGACCAGTCGACGAAGCCAGTCCCATGGCGTGCTGCAGGTAGAAAAAGTTCGGCCGGTGGCCGATCGCCTGGAGTTCGCTCGCCACCGCGCCCATGATGGTCACCACCAGGCAGTCTTCGAGTTCCGCATACACCGCGCGCAGACAGTCGATCCGCTGCATGACGCCTCAGTCCTCCTCCCACATGAGCCCGCGGGTCAAAAGCAGCGCGGCCGGGTGCAGGCCGGCATAGGCCCAGGTTTGCGCTTCCGCAATGCGCCGGGCGACGGTCGCGGGATCGTCGAGAAACGAATACGGAATACCCAGCGCGCGCAGTACCGGTTCGGTGGCGCCGCCTCCCTGAATCTGCCACGGATCGCGCTCGCCGAAGTGGCCGCGGTAGCTGATCAGCATCAGCAGCGGGATGCGGAAGAGCTGTGCAAAGCTGACGATGCCGTTGACGCTGGCCAGAAACCCGTGGTTCTGCATCAGCATCGCGGATTTGACGCCCGCGAAGTAGGCGCCCGCCGATACCCCTACGCCTTCCTCTTCCTTGGCCAGGCGGACAAGAGTCATCCCCGGGTCCTCCTCGGCCATGCGGATCAGGTGGACCAGCCAGGTTTCGGGAAGCGCGGAAACCAGCCCGATTCCGCACGATTTGAGCGCGTCATAAACAATACGCGAGTTGTTCTGCGATACCGGCATAGAAAATCTTGTGGGGCGGACAATCGCTTTGGGTCTTCCGCCCGCCAGATCATCCAATCGATTGGCCGAAAAGAACCGAACGTCTGCCCCACAGTCTGTATACTATATAAGCAAGAGGGACGAATTGCAGAATCTGGTCCGGCTGGCGAGGCGACGTCTCCTAGGCAACGAACTTCTGGCACAAGGGGCGAATTCCGCCAGCGCGGCCCTCGGCGCCTTGATCCTTCTTCTCCTCCTCGGCAGCCAGATCCTGAACTGGCAGGTGGTGGCCGCCGTACCGTTGGCGGCATTCGCCTTGGGCCTGTGGCTGGTCCGCAGACGCCTGCCCTCACGGTACGTCACCGCCCAAATCATCGACCAGCGCCTGGGGCTGGCCGATACCATCTCGACCGCCCTGTTCTTCAGCGAGGTGAATCCCCAAGCCGCGGTGTCGCAAGACATCCGCGAAGCCCAACGCGAGCAGGCAACCCTGGCCGCCGGCAAGGCAGACGCGCGGCGGGCGATTCCTTACTGTATGCCGCGGGGAGCGTACGTTGCGGCAACGCTGTTCCTGGTCGCCTCGAGTCTCTTTGCCCTGCGCTACGGAATCTCCCGTCAGCTCGACCTGCGCCGTCCGCTTGCCAATTTCTTCCCCGAAACGCTGGAAGGCACAAGAACCGCACGCCAGGCCTCGCAACCGAAAGCATCCCCCAAACGGCCGCCCGAGGCGCCGGACGATAACGGATTGGCGGCCGACGACGATCAGAAAGGTCCGGGCGCCGAAGATCCCGCACAGCAGGCCCAGACACCCGCGGACGCCGATGCCCAGGCCAGCGCCAAAAACGAGGGGAAGTCGACAACCGGCAAGAAGCAGGAACAGGGCGACGACCAGATGGCCACCGACGACGAGGACCCCAGCGACGGCAATCCCGGCAAGAACGGCGACGAGGGTCAGGCCAGTCAGCAGAGCGACAACCGCAAACAGGGCAACCAGCAGCAGGGCAAATCGCAGGACCAGAACGCCAATAACGAAAACTCCTTGATGAGCAAAATGAAGGATGCCTTCCAGAACCTGCTCTCCCGCGTGAAGCCGCAGCAGAACCAGCAGGGCAACCAGCAGAGCTCGCAGGAGCAGCAGCAGGCCAACGCCGGCAAGCCGCAGCAGGGTTCCAAGCAGCAGAACGCCAAGGAAGGAACTCCGCAGCAGGGCCAGCAGGGTGACGCGCAGGAAGGCGAGGACGGACAGGAAGCCAAAAACGCCGAGAATGCGCAGCAGGGCAAGGGTCAGGGCAAAAGCGATTCCAAGCAGAGCAGCAAGCAGCCCGGAAGCGGTATCGGCAGCCAGGACGGCGACAAGAATATTCACAACGCCGAACAACTCGCCGCCATGGGCAAGATCACCGAGATCCTCGGCAAGCGCTCCGCGAACCTCACCGGCGAGGCAACCGTCGAAGTGCAGTCCACCAGCCAGCAATTGCGCACGCCCTATGCCAACAAGGGCGCGCAGCATGCGCAGGGCGGCGCGGAGATTCCGCGCGACGAAGTGCCGGTGGCGCTTCAGCCGATGGTACAGCAGTACTTCGAAGAAATTCGCAAGCAGCCGCCTGCGGCCACCCGCAAGTAACACCTGTTAAATCGGTGCCCTAGTGCACGGTCCTGTTGGGCTTTTTACACTTGGGCGGGAACAAGTTCAGGTATCCTCACAACCGATATGCGAAAACTCCTGCCCATTCTGTTCACCGCGCGTCTCTTTGCCGCGGCCACGCCTCCCGGAAACGGCTACCTGGTCCACAATCTCACCGCCGACCAGCCCGGAGTAGCCGATTTTACGGACAAGAACCTCGTCAATCCGTGGGGTATCGACTTCTCGGCAACCGGCCCATTCTGGGTCAACGACGGCGGTACCGGCCTTTCGACGGTTTACACCAGCTCCGGCTCGGTCGCCACCACCTTCGCCATCGTGCCGCCGGGGGCGGGCCAGCCGTCGCCGTCGGTCGCCACGGGCATCGTGTTCAACGGCACCGGCGGCTTCCCGGTTGCCGCCGGGCGCGCTCCGAACTTTATCTTCTGCACCGCCAACGGAACCATCTCGGGATGGAACTCCGCCGTCGATGCCACCCACGCCCAACTGATGGTGGACAACTCCGCGAGCGGCGCGGTGTATTACGGCCTGGCGATCAGCGGCCGCACCACGGATGCCAATCCTCTTATCTATGTCGCCAATTTCAAAACCGGCGCCATCGAGGTCTACGACACCAACTACAAGCCCGCGACCGCCGCGGGCGGCTTCACCGACTCTTCGGTTCCCGCTGGCTATGCGCCGTTCAACATCTGGAATATCGGAGGCAGCCTCTACGTGATGTACGCGCAGCAGAATCCGGCCAAGACCGGCTGGGTCAACGGCGCCGGATTGGGGCACGTGGCCGTGTTCGACCTCACCGGCAAGCTGGTGAAGCACCTGATTTCCGGCGGCGCGCTCAACGCACCCTGGGGCGTCGCCATGGCCGGCTCGAATTTCGGGGCCTTCTCGGGCGCCCTGCTGGTCGGTAACTTCGGCGACGGCAAGATCAACGCGTTCGATCCCAAAACTGGCGCGCTCATGGGCACGCTGGCCGATCCGCAGGGCAACCCCATCCAGATTCCGGGCCTGTGGGCGCTCTATCCCGGCAACGGCGGCAACGGCGGCGATACCAATGCCATCTACTTCGCGGCCGGCGGTGCCTCGCAGAACCACGGCATCCTTGGCAGCATCCAGGCCGCGCCGGTGGTAGCCGCGGGAGCGATCGGCAATACCGCAAACACGCAGCCCGCCGGGATCGCGCAGAACACTTACATCAGCATTTACGGCGCGAACCTTTCGCCGGTGACCCGCATGTGGGCCACATCGGATTTCAATGGCAACAAGCTTCCGACGGCGCTGACCGGTGTGAGCGTCACGGTCAACGGAAAACCAGCGTACGTGTACTACGTGAGCCCAAAGCAGGTCAATGTGCTTACTCCGGCGGACACGGCGACCGGTCCGGTGAACGTGGTGGTGACGAGCAACGGGCTGGTCAGCGGAACGGTCAGCGTGACCATGGCCACCGCGTCCCCGGCGTTGTTCCTCCTGAAGGACAATAAATCGATCTTGGCTACCCACGCGGACGGAAGCCTGGTGGGAGCTGCCACGCTATATCCGGGCGCGAGCACGCCGGCCAAAGCTGGAGAGACCATCGTTCTGTGGGCAACCGGGTGCGGACAGACGAACCCGGCGTTCCCGGATGGGCAGATCCTTTCAACCGCCCTGCCGTTGGCCGCCACGCCGACCGTGAACTTCGGCGGAACGTCCGCGACGGTCGCGTATGCGGGGTTGCAGCAGGTGGGTGTGTATCAGATCAACGTCGTGGTGCCCGCCGGCACGGCCGCGGGCGATGTCCCCGTGACGATCAGCACGGGATCGGTGAGCTCGGCAACGGGAACGATCATCACGGTCGGACAATAAAGACAAGAGCCACGGATGCACACGGATTCACACGGATAGGAAAACCCACATCCGCGTTCATCCGTGCGCATCCGTGGCCATTATCAGTCTTCGTATTTCCCGCACCAAAGCCTCGGGCTCGATCGGTTTCATCATCACGCTCTGCGCCCCCATCGGCTTGGCCAGCGGCAGATAGCTCCCGCCGAACGCGCCTGAGATCGCGAGTATCGGCAGCTCCGGAAATTCTTCGTGCAGGATGCGGATGGTCTCGATGCCTTCCTGCTCCGGCATGACCAGGTCCAGAACGACGATGGAAGGACGCCCGCCGCGCACCTTGTCGACGGCCTGCCTTCCGTCGGCCGCCTCCTCAACTTCGTACCCCGCGGTCTCCAGAGCACGGTGCAGGAAGCGTCGGACTGCGGCATCGTCGTCCACTACCAGAACCCGGGCGGGCACCTTCCGCGACAAGACCTCCCGCACACGCCGCGCGAGTTCGTTCGGGCTGAACGGCTTCTGAAGATAAGCCACGTCCCGGTCGAGCACACCGCTGGTGCTGATGACGTCGTCGGTGTATCCGGACATGAAAAGTACTCGCATCCCCGGCCGCGTGCGTGTGAGGGCATCGCTCAACTCCCGCCCGTTCATCTCTGGCATGATGACGTCGGTCAGCAGCAGATGGATGGGGCCGGGATGTTGGGCCGCGATCTCCAGCGCCGCGGGTCCCCTGGACGCGGTCAGTACGCTGTACCCGTGCTTTTTGAGGGAATTCGCCGCCAGCTTCAACAGTGCCGGCTCATCCTCGACGATCAATACGGTCTCCGTGCCGGCCCGCGGAACCTGCCGGGCCGAGGCTTGCTGCTCGGAGGGTTCGGCGCTCTGTTCCGTCCTCGGCAGGTAGACCTTGAAGGTGCTGCCTTTGCCGGGCTCGCTGTACACCCAGATCCAGCCCCCGCTCTGGCGCACGATGCCGTATACGGTCGATAGGCCGAGGCCGGTTCCCTTGTGAACCGGCTTGGTCGTGAAGAACGGCTCGAACAGGTGAGACTTGGTTTCTTCGTCCATGCCAGTGCCCGTGTCCGAGATGGCCAGCATGACGTATGCGCCGGGAGAGACATCCGGGTGGGCTTGCGCGTAGCTCGCGTCCGCGTAGAAGTTGCCGGTCTCGATGGTGATCTCGCCGCCCCCCGGCAGCGCATCCCGGGAGTTGACCACCAGGTTCATGACCACCTGTTCGAGTTGCCCTTCATCGGCAAGCACCGAACCCAGCGCGGGTTCGAGCGTCGTCGTGATCCGGATATCCTCGCGCACCATCCGGCGGAGCATGGTGCCCAAGCGCTGAATGATCGAGTTCAGGTTTACCACCGTGGGGCGCAGCACCTGGCGGCGGCTGAAGGCCAGCAACTGCCGGGTCAGACCGGCCGCCCGCTCGCCGGCGTCGCGAATCTCCGCCAACGGCGCGGCCAGCGGACTCGTTTCAGCCGCCGACTCCAGCAGCAGCGAACAGTGTCCATTGATGACGGTGAGGAGGTTGTTGAAGTCATGGGCAATGCCGCCGGCCAGCACACCCACGGCCTCCATCCGCTGCGCGTGCCTCACCTGCTCGGCCAGCTTGTTGCGCTCGGTGATGTCGCTGTTGGTGCCGACCATGCGCACCGGCCTGCCGGTTTCATCGGCCTCCACCACGCGGCCGCGGCAGAGCAGCGAACGGTATTCGCCGGTCTTGGTCCGCAGGCGGAACTCGATCGCGAAACCTTCGTGGCGATCCAGGAACCTCTGAACCTCTTCCCCGGCGGACTGCCGGTCGTCGGGATGCAAGAGCTCTTCCCAGGACTGGTAATGTGCCGGGAACTCGCCGGGTTCGTATCCGAGCATGGTGTAATACCGCGGGCTGAAGTAACAGCGGCCGCTGGGCACGTCCCAATCCCACAGGGCTTCGTTGGCGGCCTCCAGCGCCAGCTCCAGGCGCTCCCGAACCTTCTGGAACTCCTCCTCCGCCTGGCGCCGCCGGGTGACGTCCTGTTTGATGGCGATGTAATTGGCGACCTGACCCTCCGCGCACATCACCGGCGTAATGGTCATTTCTTCCGTGTAGAGCGATCCGTCTTTCCGGCGGTTGACAAGCTCGCCGTGCCAGGAGCGCCCGGAGGTGATCGTCGACCAAAGCTCCTGGTAAAAAGCCCGGTCGTGTAGCCCCGATTTTAGAATGCTCGGATTTCGCCCTTTGACTTCCGCCAGCGGATATCCCGTCATCCGCGTGAAGGCGGGGTTGGCCCAGAGGATGGCTCCTGCGGCATCCGTGATCACGATGCCGTTTGCCGACGCTGCGACGGCGGCAGCCAGCAAATCGGGGGTGAGTTCTTCCCCCCCCTGAGGCGTCATTGAATCGAGTGTCTCATACTTTGCGGCGATGTGCGCAAAAA
>DATJYJ010000013.1:0-9342 GCA_035578025.1 Verrucomicrobiia bacterium | reverse complement strand
GCGGATTCTGCCAGTACTGGGGCGCGGCCTCCATAACGACGTGGTATTGGTTCAGCGGCGTGTACATGGTGGAAACCTGGCGCTGTCCGAATGCATCGTACAAGGTCGCATCCATGAGTTGCGACGAGATGCCGAAGCGGGCGGCGGTTTCGCGATCGTATACGATGTTGGCCTGCAACCCGCTGTTTTGCAGATCGCTATTGGCGTCGGCAATGATCGGAATGGTTCGCATCCGTTTGAACATCCGCGGCGAATAAGTTACCAGATCCTGGAGGTTATCGCTGCTTAAAGTGAACTGATATTGGGCCGCGCTGCTGCGGCCGCCCACTCGCATATCCTGCACGGCTTGCAGGTACACCGAAGCGCCCGGTATGCGGGCCAGCTTTGGACGCAGGCGGCCGATGATGACATCGGCGCTGACTTTGCGTTCCTCCAGGGGTTTAAGCGAGGCGAACATCCGAGCGGTGTTGGTGATTCCGCCGCCGCCAGTGAAGCCGGCGACCGTTCTTACTCCGGGATCGGCGCCGATCATCTCGATGGTCTGCCGCAGAATGCGATCCACGGTCTGGAACGACGAGTCCTGGTCGGCGATAATCTGGCCCTGCAGACGGCCTGTGTCCTGCTGCGGGAAGAAGCCCTTGGGGGTTCGCACAAACAGATAGCCGGTCATGCCGACGGTGCCAAGCAAAACCAGCAGCGTGATCAGCGAATGTCGTAGAACCATGGACAGGCTCCGTCCATAGGCATCGATGATCCAGGTGAAAACGGTTTCGCTGATTTGATACAGGCGGCCGTGACTCTCCTGCGGCTTCAGCAGGTATGCGCACATCATGGGCGTCGCGGTGAGGGAAATGAGCGTGGAAACGAGAATGGCCACCGATAGCGTGATGGCGAACTCCCGGAACAACCGGCCCACGATCCCGCCCATGAGCAGAATCGGGATGAAGACCGCCACCAGCGAAATGCTAATGCTCAGAACGGTGAAGCCGATCTCCGCAGCACCTTTCAGCGCCGCCTCCAGCGGTGTGAGGCCCTGCTCCAGGTGGCGTGTGATATTCTCGATCACCACGATGGCATCGTCCACCACGAATCCCGTGGAAATGGTCAATGCCATGAGCGAGAGATTGTCCACGCTGTAGCCGAGCAGGTACATGACTCCGAACGTGCCGATAAGCGAAACCGGAACCGCTACGCTCGGGATAAAACTCGATCGGGCATCACGCAAAAAGATGAAGACCACCAGAATGACCAGCAACACCGAGATGACCAGTGTCACCTCCACGTCATGCACCGAGGCGCGGACGGTCACTGTCTGGTCCACGGCGGCTTCGAGACCGATGGACCACGGAATCGAAGCCTGTAACTGCGGAAGCGCTGCGCGAATCCTGTCGACCGTGTCGATGATGTTGGCGCCGGGCTGCCGGTAGATCATTACAAGGATTGCCTGCGTGCCGTTGGCGTAACCGGAATTGCGAAGGTCTTCTATCGAGTCGACCGCCTGTCCCACGTCCTTGATCCTCACTGCGGCGCCGTTGTGGTAAGCGATCAGTAGGGGTTCGTAATCGATGGCCTTAAACATCTGGTCGTTCGCGCCGATTTCCCGGGTCCGATCGCCATAGGCCAACTGCCCCTTCGGCGCATTGGCGTTGGCGGCATTGAGAACCGTCCGGACCTGCTCGAAGCCGATTCCATACTTGTTCAGGGCCGTGGGATGCAATTCGATCCGCACCGCCGGCAAAGTGCCGCCTCCAACGATCACCTGGCCCACCCCACTGAGTTGCGAAAGCTTCTGCGCCAGAATGGTGGACGCAGCGTCGTACATGCGGCCCCTGCCCATGACGTCCGAAGTGAGGGCAAGGATCAGGATGGGCGCGTCAGCCGGATTGACCTTGCGGTAGGAGGGATTGTTGGGCATCGGCGGAAGATAGCCGCGCGCCGCGTTGATGGCTGCCTGGACATCGCGAGCCGCGGCGTTGATGTCGCGGCTCAAATCGAATTGCAGCGCGATGCTGGTGTTTCCGAGGTTGCTCTGGGAGGTCATCTCCGTGATGCCGGAGATTCTCCCGAACTGCCGCTCCAGGGGCGTGGCAACGGAGGAGGCCATGGTTTCGGGGCTCGCTCCGGGTAAGCTCGCGCTCACTGAGATGGTCGGAAAGTCGACCTGGGGCAGGGGCGAAACGGGCAGCAGTCGAAATGCGACGGCGCCCGATAAGGCTACGCCCGCGAGCAGCAGGGTGGTGGCCACGGGTCGGCGGATGAACAACTCCGAGGGGCTCATGATTCAGACCGCCTCTCGCGGCGCAGGGGGGTTCGAAAGCCGAGTTGCAAGCCGGTCGAAGAAAAGGTAGATGACCGGCGTCGTGTACAAGGTGAGCAACTGGCTGAAAATCAACCCTCCGACGATCGCGATTCCGAGGGGGCGCCGCAATTCCGAGCCTGTCCCCGTTCCGAGCGCAAGCGGAATTCCTCCCAGCAGCGCGGCCATCGTCGTCATCATGATGGGCCGGAAGCGCAGCAGGCAGGCCTCATAAATGGATTCGAGCGGCGGTTTGTGGCCGTTGCGCTGGGCGTCCAAGGCGAAATCGATCATCATGATCGCGTTTTTCTTCACGATCCCGATGAGCAGCACGATGCCGATGAGCGCGATCACACTGAAATCGTTGTGGAACAGGATGAGTGCGAGCAGCGCTCCCACACCCGCTGAGGGCAGCGTAGACAAAATCGTGATCGGGTGGATATAGCTTTCGTAGAGCACGCCCAGAACGATATAGACCGTGATTATCGTGGCCAGGATCAGCACCGGCTCATTTGCGAGTGAAGCCTGAAACGCCGCCGCGGTCCCCTGAAAGTCGCCCTGGATGCTGGGAGGAAGGCCGATGTTCGTCTTGACCTTATTCACCGTGTCGACGGCCTCTCCCAACGAAGCGTTTGGCGCCAGGTTGAAGGACAGGGTGACCACTGGGAATTGGCCCTGGTGATTGATGCTAATCGGCGCTGCGCTGGTCTCGACATGGCTGAAGGTCCGAAGTGGGACCTGGCCTCCGATCGGAAAGACTTTCGCCGACGCGATGTTTCCGGTAAAGACGGCGCTTGACGCAGCGGTCGAGGTGGGCGCCAGCGCCGTAGTGGTGGACGCCGTTGATGCAGTGCTGGTGGGCCCGGTAGGGGACGATGCCGTCGCGATTCCTCCGGAGACGATCCCGGTCGATCCCGCCGGGTACCCGGTGCCGGACCTTATATATAGGTCCGATAGCTGGGTGGGACTCTTCTGGAATTCCGGCTTCAACTCCAGCACCACGTGATATTGGTTGAGCTGCGTGAACATGACCGAGATCTCACGCTGCCCATAGGAGTCGTAAAGGGTCTGATCGATAGTGGAGGGAGTAATGCCCATACGCGCGGCCGTTTCGCGGTCGTAGACCAGATTCGTGCGCACGCCGCCCACCTGTTGGTCGCTGGCCACGTCGCGCAGTTCCGGCGCCTGCTTCAAGCTGGCCAACATGCGGCCGGCATACGTGTTCAGCTCGTCCGCGTTCGGATCTTCCAGGGTGTACTGAAATTGGGTGCGGCTGACCCGGTCCTCCACCGTGAGGTCCTGTACGGGCTGCATGAAGAGGGTGATTCCGGAAACTTTGTCGACCTGCGGCTGTAAACGGCGAATCACATCGCCTGCGCTGACCCTGCGCTGATCGAGCGGTTTGAGATTGATCAGAATTCGGCCGCTATTCAAAGTGGTATTCGTGCCGTCGATGCCAATGAACGACGAGAGGCTCTCGACAGCCGGGTCGCGAAGAACGACGCTGGCGAGCGCTTGTTGGCGGTCTGCCATACCGGAGAAGGCAATCGACTGCGGCGCCTCCGAAACGCCCTGGATTACTCCGGTGTCCTGAATCGGAAAGAAGCCCTTAGGGATTACGATGAAGAGCGCGACCGTCAGGGCCAGGGTGCCGATGGCCACCAGCAAGGTGGTCTTCTGATATCGCAAAACAAATTGCAGGGTCTTGCCGTAAAACTCAATCACGGCATTGAAGCCGCGTTCGGAGAACGTGTAGAACCACCCCTGTTCGCTTGCCGGCTTGTGGCGGAGCAGCTTCGAACACATCATCGGTGTCAGCGTCAGGGAAACGACCGCGGAAACCAGAATGGTAACGCTGAGGGTGGTAGCGAATTCCCGGAACAGACGCCCCACAATGTCTCCCATGAAAAACAGCGGAATCAGCACCGCAATCAACGAGATGGTCAGCGAGATAATCGTGAAGCCGATCTGCTCGGAGCCGTGCAGCGCCGCCTGCAAGGGCGTCTCCCCTTCCTCGATGTAACGCATGATGTTCTCGATCATGACGATGGCATCGTCCACCACGAAGCCGGTCGAAATCGTCAGCGCCATCAGGGTCAGGTTGTTCAGGCTGTATCCGAGCATGTACATCACGCCAAACGTACCGACCAGCGAGAGCGGCACCGCGATGCTCGGAATAATGGTGGCCGAGACGTTCCTGAGGAACAGGAAAATCACCATCACGACCAATCCCACCGTCAGCATCAACTCGAACTGGACATCCGAAACGGAAGCGCGAATGGTGTTGGTGCGGTCGGTGAGAATACCGACCTGAACCTGTTTCGGCAGGGTCGCGGTGAGCTGCGGCAGCAACGTTTTAATGCGGTCTACAACCGAAATGATGTTCGCGCCAGGCTGCCGCTGGATGTTCATGATGACAGCGGGCGCCCGGTTCATCCACGCGGCCTGCCGCACGTTTTCGACATCATCCTTCACCTCGGCTACGTCGGTGAGCTTGACGGGGGCGCCGTTGCGATAGGCGACCACAGGGGGCGTATTGCGCACTGGAAAGCAGTTGGTCGTTGGCGCCGATCTGATAGGACTGGCTGTTTCCGTTGAAGCTTCCTTTGGCCTGATTCACACTGGCGGCGATGAGCGCGTTGCGCAGATCCTCCATGTTCAGGCCGTAGGACGCCATGACGGTGGGATTCGCCTGGATCCGGACCGCTGGTTTCTGTCCGCCGGTAATACTGACGAGTCCGACTCCGGGTAACTGCGAAATCTTTGGAGCCAGACGCGTGTCGGCGAAGTCCTCGACCTTGGAGAGCGGAAGCGTGTTGGATGTCAGGGCCAGCGTGAGGATCGGCGTATCCGCGGGGTTGATCTTGTTATAGATCGGCGGCGTTGGAAGATCCGGGGGCAGATAAGTCCCGGAGGCATTGATGGATTGCTGCACCTCCTGCTCGCCCACATCGATATTCAGGTTCAGGTTGAACTGAAGGGTGATCACCGAGCTGCCATCCGAGCTCGTCGAAGTCATCTGCTGCAGCCCGGGCATTTGTCCGAATTGCCGTTCGAGCGGGGCCGTTACGGAAGACGCCATGACTTCCGGGCTTGCCCCCGGATAGAACGTGACCACCTGGATCGTCGGGTAATCGACTTCCGGAAGAGCCGACACGGGCAGTTGCTTGTACGCCACCGCGCCAGCCAGCAGGATGGCGACCATCAGCAGCGAGGTCGCGATGGGACGCTCGATGAAGATCCGCGACGGGCTCACTGTTTGCCGCCCTTTTGGGCCGGGCTTACCTGCGCGTGTGCGGCGACCTTGGTTCCGTCCGTCAGCTTGTCCACGCCGTTCAACACAACTTCGTCGCCGCCCTGCAGACCCTTGGTGACTTCGGTTTCGTCGCCGTTGGTCGTGCCGAGCTCGATGGTTCGCGTGGACACAGTCGTGTCTGTGCCGACCATGAAAACGTAGGCGTTACCCGCATTGCGCTGAATGGCGGCAGTGGGGATGAGCAGCGCCCCGTGCTTCTGCTGGAGCAGCAGGCGGGCATAGACGAACTGGTTCGGAAACAGCTTGTTATCCTGATTTGGAAAATTCGCGCGCAGACGTACCGTGCCGGTGGTCTGATCGATCTGGTTGTCGATGGTTGCCAGCGCGCCCGTGCCAAGCCGGTGCTGCTGATCCCGGTCCCACGCCTCGACCACGAGCTTCTGGCCCGCCAGCATGCGCGAGCGCACCGGCGGGAGCTGGTCCTCTGCGATCGGAAAGATCATGCTGATCGGATCGATTTGCGTGATTACCAGCAAGGTGGTCCCACTGCTGGCCTGCACATAATTTCCGGGATCCACGAGGCGCAGGCCGATCAGCCCCGTGATCGGCGAGGTGATGTGGCAGTACGTGATATTGAGCCTGGTCGCATCGATCAGGCCCTTGTCCACCTCCACCTGTCCCTCGTCCTGACCGACAGTCGCCTGCTGGGTCGCGTAAGTCTGTTCTGGAACCGCGTTGGTCTTCATCAAGGTGGCATAGCGAGCCAGATCCACTTTGGCGTTCGCCAACAGCGCCTGATCGCGCTTGAGCTGCCCTTGATATTGCTCGAGCTGCGCCTCATAGGGCCGGGCGTCGATATCCAGCAGCGGGGCACCCTGTTGCACCATGTCGCCCTCTTTATAGTTGATGGCCATGATTTGGCCATCTACCCGCGTTTTGACCGTGACGGTATAGATGGGCGTCACACTGCCCAAACCAGTGACGTAAACGCCGATATCGCCTCGACGGGCATGCGCGGTGGTTACGGGTATCGCGGGCCCGCTTCCGTTCCCTCCAGGCGCGTCGGCCTTGCGCGGCATGCTTCCTCCCGAAGCACTCGCTCTGGCGGTACCGACCTTTGCCCAGACGTACCAGCCTCCGAGGATAAGCGAAGCTAGAGCAAAGATGAAGCTCCATCGGAAATGCCGTCCGTTTCTCCCCCGCGAAGCCGCGTCGGCATGCGAGTTCGGGCCGGGGTCGTTTATGTTCGTAACCAGCTCTGACATTGGAGCCCCCAGAAAGCGTCGTGGTTGCAGTGCGAGTCGCGCGCCGATTGCAAATCGTGGTGGCCGGCGTCGCCGCTCTATTCCCTGTCGGTAATTGCTCCGCCGCCGACGGCTGGCCGACACCGATATGGAATGCCCCAAAAGAAGCCCATGGCCCAGGGAAGGACGGCCATGGGTTGAGAGTCCCGGACGGAGGAGGTCCCGTCGGGGAACCGGGTTGGCGCCGGGCGGCGCAGTGGAAACTACTTCCCCACCTCACGCCAGGTTCGGTCGGGCTTGTACTGCGTCATGGACCGCGCGGCTCCAGGCGTTTTCGGTCCCAGATCCTTCTCGTACAAGGCGCCGTTCGGAGTCACGGTAAAGGTCATCACTCCGGTTTCGCCGTATTCGGCCGGGTACGCGACGACAGCACTTGCGCCCATTGTCCGCACCGTTCGGAAATAATACCCGTGGAAGATCTCTGAAGCCGGAGTGATGCCAGCGAGGATCTTTCGAGCATAGTCACTAACGGTCGTGTCTTCGGTTTTCCCATCAGGATGAGCGATGGCGCGGCAGGTTTCGATCGCGTTCATCTCGTTTTTGCCAATGCGGCGGAACACGATCTCACGCGCGCCCGCAACCTGATCGAAGCGCCACTTGCCTTGATCCGCCACCAGCGGAACGGGGAATGGCCAGTTCTCCGCGCCAATGTACAAGACTGTGGTACCATCCGACTCCTTTACCAGCCGGTGCATTTCTGAGAACTTCCGGATGAATAGCCTGCGGTCCGACTCATCCTGGGCCGTATCGCCCGACGAGGCGAGAGGGCCGAGAAGTTGCGTGATCCGAGCCTTGTCATCCTGGTTGGCCGCCGCCGAGAGGGCTTGGATCGCCTGCTCGGGCGAATCGAATGCCGGCGCGCCCGGCGTCTCCGCAAAACCAGCGTGCAGCGTTCCGCCAAGGATCACGGCGAGCAGAGCACGGGCGCCACAACCCGCGCGTGAACGTCGCTTTAGATTTTCGTTTGTAAACATCGTAGTTACCGCCTCCCTCCATGAGAGCCGCCGTGAAAACCGCCGCCAGAACCGCCATGGAAGCCGCCCCCGAAGCTCGCTTGCCCGCGGATTGAGTGGTTCATCGTTGCGCCTCCATGATTGAAGCCGCTAAATGCACTGCCTCCGCGATTGACGAACGTGTTGTGGTTGACAATCGTGTTTCGATTGATCGACGTGTTGCGATTGACAAACGTATTGCGATTGACGAAGGTCCTGCTGTGCGAAATATACGTGTTGTGATTGAACACCATCGTTCGATGCCCCCAGTCGAATCCCCAGTGATGCCATCCCCATCCAAATCCGCCGTAGAAGCCGATCGGGAATCCGAATCCGAATCCGAAACCGGGTCCCGCCAGATAGAGTCCGGGATATGCATACCAGCCGGGCCAGACGGGAAGCGCCGCGCCGTAGACTAGCCAGGGGTCGTACTGCGGAATGTAGACGACGTCGGATTGGGCTGGTTCAATGACGATCGTCTGTCCTTCGGTTTTCACCTTCTGTTGCGGCGTGTCTTTCAAATTGCCTGCCTGCTGCGCACGGCTCCTCATCTCCTGCACGGCATCCATCACCTGCTGGGGCTGATTTACGTAAGCCTCGCCTAGCGACGACGTCCAGGATAGGTTCTTGTCCATATTCGCCAGGACGGACGGAAATTGCGCCAAAGCTTTCACGCTCGGATCCCAGGGCTGCTGGTCGACGGCTTGAGCCAGTTCCTGCCCCTTGAGACTTGAGTGATCTTGAAGCCAGCGATCGGCCTCCACGACTTCGGTCGGGTTGGTCGCCGCTCCGAGAACCTGCGCAACCAGTTCGTCTGGATATAGGGCAATGGGCGCAACCAGTTGCTGGAGTTGCTCCGGCGACTGCGTTACCACTGGAGACGCCGCCGGCTCAGACTGCGCAACCAGCGGCAAACATAGCGTTCCCAGCGCCGTCCAGCCCGACAGCAGGAGTGCGATCTTGAATTTGAATCTCATCTCAACTCTCCTTGCGTCTGCATTTGCACGGCATATGCCAACTGCATCATTGCTGGCGGATACAGAAACACGCGCTTCGCTCTGCTGACGCTTGCGACAAGTGCGCCATTATTCAGCATTCAAACTGACGCGCTGGACCGCCTGATGATTGATCCCCTGGCGATCCGCAATTGGAAGACGACGTGCCTTGCAGGAAGCGACCGGATTCCGGTCCATTGAAAGGAACCCCAATGATAAAGACAGATCACAGCATGGCTCGGGAGATTTTAGAGGCGCACCTCAAGGCAGCGAGTTCCAGCCATAGATTCACCGACTCGATCCGTATACAGCAGGTTGCCGACCCCCTCGATATGACGCAGGAAGCCGCGCAACGGGACGTTGCGGTGCAGATCCTCGATCGCGAATCGGTGCTCGCCCGGCGGATCCGCTCAGCGATCAGCCGCACTGATGACGGATCTTACGGAATCTGCCTGGATTGCGAGGAGGAGATCGCCCCGAAACGCCTTAAGGCAATACC
>DATJYJ010000012.1:0-13836 GCA_035578025.1 Verrucomicrobiia bacterium | reverse complement strand
GCGGTGCCGGCGATCCATGGGAGCAAGGAGGCGTTTTCAACCGGGTCCCAGCCCCAGTAGCCGCCCCAGCCGAGGACGTGGTAGGCCCAGGCGGCGCCAAGCATGATGCCGGTGCTTTGAAATAGCCAGGTGACCAGGGTCCAGCGGCGGGTGGTGGCGATCCAGGCGTCACCGGGCTGGCGGGTGATGAGGGAGCCCATGGCGAAGGCAAAGGGGACGGCGAATCCGACGTAGCCCAGATAAAGCATCGGCGGGTGGATGGCCATGGCGGGATATTGGAGCAGGGGACTGAGGCCGTTGCCATCCTTCACATCGACAATAAGGCCATCTGTAGCAAGCATTTGAAAGGGATTTGCAATAAAGTTGTTGAGCAGGAGGAAGAAGGTCTGGACAGTAGTGAGGACGGCCACGACCCAGGGCATCATGTTGGTGTGGCGGCGGCCGTTCGTGAAGACGACGACCGCTGTGTAGGTCGAGAGGAGCCAACTCCAGAACAGGAGCGAGCCTTCCTGCCCGCCCCACCATGCCGCGAACTTGTAGAGCATCGGCATGGTGCGGTTGGAGTGCTCGGCCACATAAGAGAAGCGAAAGTCGCCGGTCATCAGGGAGGTGACCAGAACGGCGGCTGCGGTAGTCAGGAGCGCCCAGGTGACATAGGCCGCCCGGCGCGCGCTAACTATTAACAAAGGCTTGGACTTGAGACGTCCCACGACGCTGGCGACGGTCGAATAGATGGCTACACAGAAAGCCAGCAGGATGGCTACGGAGCCGAGATTTTCCATGTTCCCCTCAAAAGAAACTAAAGACTCGAACGGTTGATGTTGGGCAAGGTCTCGCCGGGTTTCATCCCGGGTTTCGCCTCATACTTAGACGCGCATTTCGCCTGAATCTTCCCGGCTTGGAACGTCCCGTCTTTACCCAGCTTGCCGTCGGCCAAGGCTTGCGCGCCGTCCTTGAAGGTGTCGGGGAGTGGGTCGGAGCCGTTATAAGCTACGGTGAGGCGGCTTTTATCCTGAACGAGAACGAAGACGGTCTGGTTGCCGATGTGCTTGATGGAGCCGGCTTCGACATCGCCACCGACCCGGACCCGGGCGCCGTAGGCTTTGTCGCCCATCTGCCCAAGTTCCGTGATGGTCTTATAGTAGGTCTGGTTATCCTTCATCTCGGCGGTGGCGAGCCAGACGAGGGTCCCGATCACCACCACGATGAGCGCTGCGAATTTGCCGTATTTTTTCATCGACAACCTCTGGAATCCTCAGTATAGCCCCAAAGGGATAGTAGCATAATCGGACATTTTTGACTTTTTTGTGGTGTTCTTCGACATACCCACATGTGCGGGGTGGTGTAGCGACCCAGCCTGGTCTCCCCCTAAGGCTTTGATGCAGGAGGGTGCAAAAACCTTCCCGAAAATATGGGCGGTGTGGGAGGGGCCGGGGATTCGCACCGCTGACATAAAATGAAATGTATGAAGTTTCTCGCATTGGCGCTGGCTTCGGTGCTGACGTGTGCGGGCGCGGAGCCCAGTCAGGAGAAGGCGAAGACGATGGGCAGTTTCTCCGCACCCCTGCGGATGGACCTGTACAGCGATTTTACCTGTCCGCATTGCAAGTGGTTTCACGACCAGATTCTCCCGAAGCTGATTAATGACTTCATCTCGCCGGGAAAGGCGTACCTGGTGTTCCACGAATACACGCTCACGGGGCCGGGGCACGAGTACTCGCGCGAGGCGTCGAGCTACGCCGCCGCGGCGGTACGGGTAGGGAAGTATCCGCAGGTGGCGGGGGCGCTGTTCGCGTCGCAGGACTCATGGGCGCGAACCGGGAAGGTGTGGGACGTGGTGGCGAGCGTGCTGACGCCGGCGGAGCGGACCAAAGTGCAGGCACTGGTGAAGGATCCGGCCGTGCTGGCGGATGTGCAGCACGATCTGGAATCCGGGCAGACGGCACGGGTGGATCGGACCCCGACGCTGATCATCACGCGGCGAGGAAAACAGACTCCCTGGATTTACTGGAACGACTACAACCTGTTCAAGAGTTTCCTGGACGATCAACTGAAATGAAAACGGCACTTGGGCTGATTCTGGCAGCCGCTCTTTCCGCGCCGGCTGCCGATCCCCCGAACGGGAAGATTGTGGGCAATCAGTCGGCGCCAATCCGGCTGGAGGTGTTCAGCGACTTCAGTTGTCCGGGGTGCAAGGCGTTTCACGAGCAGGTACTGCCGGTCCTGATGCGCGATTACGTGAGCCAGGGCAAGGCGTTTATC
Source organism: Verrucomicrobiia bacterium (assembly GCA_035578025.1). Classification (GTDB taxonomy): domain Bacteria; phylum Acidobacteriota; class Terriglobia; order Bryobacterales; family Bryobacteraceae; genus Solibacter. The sequence goes on along the minus strand of DATJYJ010000012.1, from coordinate 11,574 downwards.
GTGTTTCGCGACTATGTCCTGCCGCCGAGTCCGGGCCACCTGCACTCGGGGGAAGCCGCGCGGTTGGCAGTGGCGGCGAACCACATCGGGAAGTACCGGCAGGTGGCGGATGCGCTGTTTCTGAACCAGTCGTCGTGGGCCATGAGCGGGAAGGTGTGGGAAACAGTGGCGCCGCTTTTGACGCCGGACGAGCAGAAGAAAGTGCAGGCGCTGGTGAAGGACCCGTCGGTGACGGACGAGGTTCAACGTGACACGACAGCGGGGAATCGCGCCGGGCTGGTGAGGACGCCGACGGTGGGAATCAACTTCCGGACACAGCACCAGCTTTGGAATCAGTGGGGCGGGGACAACGCGCTGTTTTTCGGTTACCTGAAAGAGCTGCTGAAGAAGTGAGCCGGCTCCTGTCACAAAAAGAGCGGCGGAAGCCTTGAACGTATAATGAGGAATATGAAATTTGTTGCACTCGCACTCGCCGCACTGGCGACTGGATTTGCTGCCGGGCCGGATGTGGATAAGGGTAAGGCGATGGGGAATCCCTCGGCGCCGATCACGCTGGAACTGTACAGCGACTTCATGTGCCCGCATTGCAAGCACCTGCATGAAGACATACTGCCGGCGATCATCGCGGATTTCGTGAAGACCGGGAAGGCGTACCTGGTATTTCGCGAGTTTCCACTGAACATACCGCAGCATGTGTATTCGCGCCCGGCGGCGAACTACGCGGTCGCGGCGGCGCGGATCGGCAAGTATCAGCAGGCGTGCGACGCCCTGTTCAAAGCGCAACAGCAGTGGGGGATGACCGGCAAGGTCTGGGAGACGGTGGCAACGGCGCTGACGCCGGAAGAACAAAAGAAAGTGCAGGCGCTAGCGAGCGATCCTTCCGTGCTGGCGGAGGTGCAGAAGGATTACGACCTGGGGACGAGATCGCAGATCAACCAGACGCCGACCGTGATCGTGACATACAAATTGAAGCAGCAGCCCTGGAGTTTTTGGGACGATTACAACCTGTTCAAGGGCTACCTGGATGGACTTCTCAAAAAATAAGCCGCTGAGCATCGTCCTGCTGACGCTGCGGGTCGTGCTGGGCGCGATTTTTGTTTATGCGGGCTATCTAAAGCTGAAGGATCCGTGGCAGCTCTTTGCCGCGGGCGTGGCCAGCTACGACCTTCTGCCGATGTGGGCGGTCGAAATCGTGGCGAGGACCCTGCCTTGGTTCGAAGTGGCGGTGGGGGTAGTGCTCATCTCGGGATTTTTCTTCCGGACGTCGAGCACGATTATCACCGGCCTGCTGGCGGTGTTTTTCACACTGATCGTGCGCGCGTACGTGCAGGGGAAGGAAATCAACTGCGGCTGCTTCGGTGGAAATGAGCCGATATCACCACTGACCATGCTGCGCGACGGCAGCATGCTGGCGGGGGCGATTTTCCTGTGCGTGATGGCGTACCGCAGCCGCCGCACACCGGCGTGAGCGACGTCACCCGGCGCGAACTCGAATACCACGAAAAGCTGTACTCCGGATTTGCGCAGCAGCACTTTGCGAAGCCGGCGGTGCGGGCGCTGCGTTCGCACATGGCGGGACGAATTCTGGAGGCCACCGGCGCGCGCCGGGACGCGCGCGTACTGAGCCTGGGGTGCGGAATCGGCGATACGGAGCTGCTGCTGGCGGCGCGGCTCGGCGAAGTGACCGGCGTGGATCTTTCGCCGGCGGCGGTGCGGCAAGCGCGATCGGACGCGGAGCGGCAGGGGGTGCGGAATGCACGATTCCTCGAAGGCACTACCGCCGAAGGGCGCTTCGACGCGGTGATCGCGATTTTCTTTTTGCATCACCTGCCGGATGCGGACCTGGAGGCCATGCCGGGCCGTGTGCGCGAGTGGTTGGTTCCGGGCGGCGTGTTTTATTCCCTGGACCCGAGCCGGCGGCGGCTTAGCGGGGCGGTGGGGCGGCTGCTGATTCCGGAGATGATGAAGCGCTACCAGACGGCAGATGAGCGCGAACTGGAGCCGGAGGCGACTGCCGACCTCTTCCGGCAGAGCGGGCTGGAGACACGCGTCGAGATGTACGACTTCGGATCGTCGCCGCTGGCAGGGCTGTTTCCGAGGTGGCGCGCGGGATACCGGCTGGCGCGGTGGGTGGACGACGGTGTCCTGCGCACGCCGCTGGCGCGATGGGGTAGCAATTTCGAGGTAATCGTCAGGCGACCTTGAGGATCACTTTGCCAATATGGGCACCGCTTTCGAGATAGCGGTGGGCGGCGGCTACTTCGCTGAAAGGGAAAATGCGATCTACGATCGCTTTCACGCGTCCGGATTCGAGCAGAGGCCAGACATGCTGTTCGAGATCGCGAGCGATCTGGGCTTTGTCGGCGACGGTTCGAGGGCGCATCGCGGATCCCGTGAGGGTGAGACGGTTGCGCATGATCTTGGTGAGATTGATGGTGGCTTCGGCGCCCTGCTGGACGGCGATCTGGATGAGACGCCCGCAGTGTGCGAGGCACTCGAGATTGCGCGCGGTGTAGGTGCCGCCAACGATGTCCAGGACGAGATGGACACCCTCACCGTTGGTGAGGGCGCGGACTTCCTGGACGAAATCCTGGCGGACGTAGTTGATGGCAGCGGCTGCGCCAAGCTTGCGGCAGGCGGCGCACTTCTCCTCGGTGCCGGCGGTGGTGTAGACCGTGGCGCCGAACGCGCGGGCGAGCTGGATGGCCGTGGTGCCGATGCCGCTGGCGCCCCCGTGAACGAGAATGCGCTCCGCAGGTTGAAGGGCTCCGGTTTGAAAGACGTTGGCCCAGACCGTGAAGAAGGTCTCGGGGATGCCCGCGGCTTCTTCGACGGTGAGCCGGGTGGGGATCGGGAGGCAGTGAGATCCAGGCGTGAGGCAGTAGTCGGCGTAGCCTCCGCCGGGGACCAGGGCGCATACGCGGTCGCCAGCCTTCCAGCGGGACGCGGGATCCGCGGACACGATGACGCCGGCAACTTCGAGACCGAGGATAGGGGATGCTCCGGGAGGCGGCGGATATTTGCCCTGGCGCTGAAGGAGGTCGGGGCGGTTGACGCCGGCAGCCTCGACGCGGATCAGGACTTCACCTGGGCCGGGCACGGGAGTGGAAGCCTCTGCGATGCGGAGGACTTCCGGGCCTCCGGGGCGTGGGCAATCGACGAAATGCATAGATTCAAATTAGCAGGACCAGGCGTAGAGCGGTAACGCCGGACAAATACTCAAGGGCGTGAGCTAAATGCGAATAACTGGCGGAATAGTTTGTAACTCGACAGAAATTCAGCGCCCGGAATATCTGAATATTCGCACCGATTTCAATTGACTGGCGCATATTTCGGCCCTATAGTATAGCTATTCCGATTGCGAGGGAGTCCGGCGTTTCGGAGTGGCACTCGAAACCGCGGTCTGGAAGATACTCCTGCTGAGTTGTAATCTCCACCCATCCGGACCACTTGACCTTTCCACTTAGTAAAGCGGGCGATAGTGTGCTCGTATTTGAAAGGAGGCCAATTGGCTGAACCAGGATTTACGCCAAATCGGTCAGGGGCTGTCCATATCTTGTGCGTGGAGCCGGCTCGCGGGGAGTGTCAAATTCTGGAGACCATGCTTCGGGGTACCGTTCCGGAGGTGTGGCGGGTCTGGGGAAGTCCGAGCATTGCGTCGGCGGAATCGATCGTGCGAACACGGGAGGTGCCGGTCGTGTTCTGTGACAGTCGTCCCGCCAGTGGAACATGGCAGGAATTGCTTCGGGTGTTGAACCAATTGCCTGAACCACCCTTGCTGGTGGTGACATCGCGGCTGGCGGATGAGCGGTTGTGGGCCGAAGTACTGAACTTGGGAGCGCATGACGTGCTGGCAAAGCCGTACGAGAAGACCGAAGTATCCTGGGTGGTCAGCGCCGGTTTGCGCTGCTGGCATCGGCGCCGGGAGCGAATGCCGATGCAATCTGTAACAGCGCACGTAATGCGGGCGGCCTCCTGACCTTCAGCAGAAATCTGCCAGCCGGGCGAGCGACCCGCCGGCGGCCACGATTTCGTTCAAAGCGCGGGCGGAGTCGGCGGGGTTAAGCGTCTCGACGGCGTCGGTCACTACGACCACGGACTTGCCGGCTTCGAGCAGGCCGCTGGCGGCGAACAGCACGCAAATTTCGGTGACCACACCATACACCACGCAGCGATCCGCCTGAAGCATGGCGGCGATGCGCGAGAGGTTGGGTGCGGTGAAGACGTCGACATGCTGCTTTTCGACGACGATCTGCTGTGCGGCGCCGAGGTCGAGCGGACAGGGGCGATTGGGGATTACAACCCGGCGGTCGAGGAGGGTGGTGGCGGCCTTATGCTGCCCGAGAGTGCCGGCGATGCAGTGGGGTGGCCAGTCACGGAACTCGGGGTCGTGTTCGGCGTGAGCGTCGGTGGTGGATACGACCGGGATGCCGTGCGCGGCGGCGTGACGATTGAGCCGGGCGATGTGGGGAACGACCCGCTCGGCGCCGGGGACATAGAGTGCGCCCGCCGGGTAGAGAAAGTCGAGCTGCGAATCGATGTCGAAGAAGACTGTGGACAAGGGACTACCTTCATAATACGCGACGGGACACGGTCGCAAACCTGCCCCACGGTAAACTGAAGTGTGCTGATTCGTGCCCTGCTCATGCTGGCGGCACTCGCAGTCTGGGCAGGCGCGCAAGACGTGGGCAGGACGGCGGTCGCGTTGGAGCGCGAGATGGACGTGCAGACACGGCTTCCGACCGACGCGGCTCAGCCCGAGGCATCCGTGGGGCGGCACAGGGACGGATGGACATTAGGCGATGGCGAGGGGGTCTCGATCCCTATGCCGGGAGCAGTGCTGAGCCTGATGTCCTGGGCGCTGATCGCGGTGCTGGTGGTGGCGGTTTTAGCGCTCCTGGCAGCGTTCTTTCGCGAGCCTTTGGACAACCGGATGCGTGCGCCACTCGGGCCGCCTGGTCCGGCGCTGGAAGGTGCACGGCAGCGGGCGGAGCCGGGCTCCTTGCTGGCGCGGGCAGACCAGTGTGCCGCGGAAGGCCGGTTCACGGAGGCGATGCACTGCGTCCTGCTCGCGGCCATGGCGATGCTGGCCGGCGAGCGGGACTCGCTCACGAGTTGGGAGCTGCTGCGCGGCGCGAAATTAGACGAGCCGCGGATGCGGGCGCTGCGCGACGTGGTGGTGCGCGTGGAACGGGCGTGGTTCGGGCAGGCTTCCGCGGGAGTCGATGACTACCGGCGGGTCAGGAGCAGCTTTGATACGTTTGCGGAGCCGGCAGGGGAATCCGCATGACCGCGTACCGGCGCAACGTGATCCTTGGTTCAGTGGGGCTGGCCGCATTGCTGGCCGCGCTGATCGTACCGGGCTACCGGCGTGGCGCGGCGTCGCTGGCGCATCCGGATCCGGCCGGGCCAACGGTGTATTCGAAATCGGCGATCGGGCACGCGGCGTTTTACCGGCTGCTTGTGGAGTTGGGACTACCGGTGGAGATCAGCGAAGCGGGATCGGGTGTGCACGTCGCAGAGGAAGATGTCCTGGTTGTGGCCGAGCCGCGGACGGACGATGCGACGCTCGAGGAAGTGCGCGCGATGCTGACCGCGCGCACGCTGCTGCTGGTGTTGCCGAAGCGTGGGGGCAAGGCGGACCCCAACAAGCCGTATTGGCTGGGGGCCGACACACTGCTGGCCGACGACGAGGTGGCGAGGGTGCTGCACCTGTTGGATGCGGAGGCGGTGCTGGTGCGGAATGCATCGCTGGAGGGACTGACGGGGCGCCGGCCCATGCCCGGCAGCGTGGCGATCGCAAGGCCGCAACTGGTGAGGTCGAAGAAGCTGCGGCCGCTGATGGCCGCGCGGGACGGAATCCTGGTTGGCGAGTACCGGGAGCTCGGCCGGCGGCTGGTGATCCTGTCGGACCCGGACTTGATCGCGAATCACGGGCTGATCCGCTCGGACAATGCCGCGGTGGCGGTGAGCCTGATTCGCGATCTGGGCGGCAGTGTGATCTTCGATGAATTCGAACATGGCTTTTCGCCGCAGCCGTTTCACCTGCTGGGGATTCTGTTTCAATTCCCGTTTGTCCTGGTGACCGTGCAGATGGCGCTGGCTGTCGTGCTGCTGGTATGGGCGGCGGCGGGGCGGTTCGGCGCGGCCCGGAGTCTCGCACCTCGGCTGGAGGCGGGTAAGCGGAGTTTGATCGATACCGGAGCGCGGCTCCTGGTGCAGACTAAACGCGTGCCGGATCTTGCGGGCCCGTATCGCGAGGAGATGGTGCGCGCCGCGGGGCGCCGCCTTCGCGCGCCGCGCGGACTGGACACCGCCGGGCTGCTGGTGTGGTTGAGCCGGACACCGGGGGCGCCGTCCGCGCCGCCGGAGGAGGCACCGCCGCGCGAGGTGTGGACCTGGAGGAAGGAGCTGATTGGTGATTGAAGCGATCCGGGCCGAGGTGCGGAAGGCGATTGTGGGACAGGACGCCGCCATCGATATGATGCTGATCAGCCTGCTGGCGGGCGGGCACATTCTGCTGGAAGGAGTGCCGGGCACGGCGAAGACGCTGTTGGCCCAAAGCTTCGCGACGGCACTGGCGCTGCGCTTCGGACGCATTCAGTTCACCCCGGACCTGATGCCGGGCGATGTGCTCGGCACCAACCTGTTCAATTTTCAGACCAACCAGTTTGTGCTGACCAAGGGGCCGATTTTCACCGAGATTCTGCTGGCGGACGAGATCAACCGCACGCCGCCCAAGACCCAGGCGGCGCTGCTGCAGGCGATGAACGAACGGGTGGTGACGATCGACGCCACACACTATCCGCTGGGCGACGCGTTCATGGTGATCGCGACGCAGAACCCGATCGAGCAGCAGGGGACCTATCCGCTGCCGGAGGCGCAGCTCGACCGGTTCCTGTTCAAGATCGTGATCGAGTACCCGGAGCGCGACGCGGAGCTGGAGATCGTGCGGCGGCACGGGCATCAACCGGTCATGCCGCGGTTGGAGGAGTTCGGGCTGCGGGCAGTGGCAGGGATCGAGGTCTTGCGAGAGATGCGGGCGAAGGCGGCGGGCATCGCCCTTTCGGAGGAGGTGATCGCCTACATCGTGGATATCGTGCGGGCGACTCGCGGGCACCCGAGCATAGAGTTTGGAGCGTCGCCGCGGGCCGCCACGATGCTGGCCACGGCCTCGCGGGCGCGGGCGGCCATCGAAGGGCGCGACTTCGTCATTCCGGACGATGTAAAAAGTCTGGTGCCCGCGACGCTGCGTCATCGCATCACGCCAACCGCGCGGGCGGATATCGAGGGGCTGCCGGCGGCGCGCATACTGACTGATCTGCTGGAGAGGATTCCAGCGCCGCGATGATCCGGCCGACACGCAGAGCGGTACTGCTGTTCGCCGGAGTGCTACCGCTGCCCTGGCTGGCGCTGAGCCTGCGCACGCGTCTTTGGCCCTACGCCTTTCATCCGGCAATCGTGTTCTGCGCGTGCCTGGCGGCGGATACGGTACTGGCGCGGCCCCGGCGGCGAGTGCAGGTGAACGTGGATGCGCCGGAAGCGGCGTACGTCGGGGAACCCTTCGAGGCGGCGGTGACGGTGGCGGCATCGGGGCCGCCTGGCGTTTACGAGGCAGCGCTGGATCTGGGAGGCGATACGGATTCGGAAGCGGAGGTGAACCCGTTTGCGATTCGGGGAAGGGAAAGTGTGCGGATCCGGCCGCGGCGGCGCGGGACCCTGCGCATTGAGACGGCGTGGCTGAGGTGGCGCGGGCCGCTGCGGCTGGTCGAAGACACGCGGCGGTTTCCGGTTGCGCGCGAAGTGGCCGTGGTTCCGAATGTTCACCCCGCGCGAGGAGATGCGCTCGCGCTGTATTTTCGGGATGCGCTGTACGGCACGAAGACGCAGCGGGATGCGGGCGAGGGGGCGGAGTTCGAATCGCTGCGCGAGTACGCGCCGGGACTGGATTCGCGGTTCATCGATTGGAAGCACTCGGCGCGGCATCGCAGGATGCTGGTGCGGGAGTTTCGTTCGGAGCGGAATCACCCAATCGTCCTGGCGTTCGATACGGGACACTTGATGCGCGAGCCCATGGACGGGATGCCGCGGCTGGACCATTCGATCAACGCTGGATTGCTGCTGGCGCGGGTGGCGCTGGCGGCGGACGATCTGGTCGGAATCTACAGCTTCGACAGCCGGGCCCGGCAGTTCATGCCCCCGGGGCGAGGAGTGCAGGCCTTCCGGAGACTGCAGCAGGCGTCGGCCGGACTGGCATATACGGCGGACGAGACCAATTTCACGCTCGGCATGGCGGAGCTGCAAACGCGGCTGCGGCGCCGGTCGCTCGTCGTGCTGTTTACCGATTTCATCGACACGATCACCGCGGAGCTGCTGGTGGAGAATGTGCGGCGGCTGTCTGCCCGTCACCTGCTGGTGTTTGTCACGCTGCGTGACGATCTGCTGCGGGAGATGTTCGAGGCATATCCGGCCGGTGACAGCGAGGTGGCCCGGGCGGTGCTGGCGGCAGACTTTTTGCGGGAACGAAATATCGTGCTCGAGAAACTGGAACGGTTGGGGGTGCATTGCATCGACGTGCCGGCAACGGAGCTTTCGACGGCGCTGTTGAACCGATACTTGATGATCAAGCAAAGGGGACTCCTGTAGTGGCGCTGACCCTGAAGAGCCAGGAGTTCCGGAGGGAGCGCGAGGCCGGATGGCTGGAGCTGGAAGCCCTGGTTGCGCAGGCCCAGCAGCGCGGGCTGAAATCGCTGCCGACTGACGCGCTGCGGCGGTTTCCGCTGCTGTACCGGTCGGCGCTGTCGTCGCTGTCGGTGGCCAGGAGCATCGCCCTGGACCGGGCTTTGCTTGCATACCTGGAGGACCTGTCGCTCCGCGCGTTTTTGGCGCTCTACGCACGGCCGGTGGCGATCGGGGCAGCCATCCGGGAGTTTCTGGCGCGATCGCTGCCGAGAGCGGTGCGGTCGATTTCGGTCCACGTCTGGATTGCCCTCGCAGCGCTGGCGGTGGGCGCGATATCGGGCTTCGTGCTGGTGAATGCGGATGAAGGCTGGTATCCCGTGATCGTTCCGGCGGGCCTGGCGGGTGGGCGTGGTCCGGGAAGTACGCGCGAGGAGCTGCGCAAGGTGCTGTTCGCGCAGACCCACTCGGGAAGCTCGCTATTGGCGTTCGCTAACGCGCTGTTTTCGAACAACACGCTGGTGTCGCTATTGGCGTTCGGCCTGGGGATCTTGGGCGGAATCCCGACGCTGCTATTGACGTTCGCGAACGGGCTCATGGTGGGGGCGTTCCTGGCGCTGCACGCGCATCGCGGGCTGGGCCGGGATTTTACGGGATGGCTGCTGATTCACGGTGTGACGGAGCTGGGTGCCATCGTGATCTTTGCTGCGGCGGGATTGCGTCTGGGAGAGCTGGTGCTCTTCCCGGGACCTTACTCCCGGACGGACGCGCTGGCGGTGCATGGCGGAGCGATCGGAGAAACGGCGGTCGGAGGCGTGTTGATGCTGCTGGCTGCCGCGGTCCTGGAAGGTGTGTTCCGTGAGGCGGTGGCGAGCACCGATCAGCGGCTGACCATCGCCTTTGCGACCTTCTTGTTCTGGACACTGTATTTCTGCCTGGTGGGACGGCGATGACCGGTGCGGGAAAGCTGGCTCGCAGCGAGCGTCGCTTGATGACGCCGGAGGGCGTGCCGCTGCGCATCGAACTGGCCGAGCCGGGGGAGCGAATCGCGGCGTTTCTGGCGGATGTATCGCTTGCTACGGCAGGGGCCCTGGTGGTGCTGCTGGCCGGAGCGCTGGCTTCTGCCGGCTTGAAGGCGACGCTGCCGGTCGCGCTGTTTGTCTCGTTTCTGGTGCGGAATGGGTATTTCATTTTTTTCGAGCTGAGATGGGCAGGCACAACGCCGGGGAAGCGGCTGCTCGGACTGCGGGTGATCGACCGGAGGGGCGGACCGCTGCGCGCCGGGTCGGTGGTGGCGCGCAACCTGACGCGGCAGGCGGAGTTTTTCTTTCCGGCGGAGATGGTGCTGATGACTCGCGGCTGGGTGTGGAGGCTGGCGGATATTCTGCCAGCGGCGATCTGGATTGCGGCCATGGCGGCGATCTACTATCTCAGCCCCGACCGGTTGCGCGCGGGCGACTTGATAGCCGGCACCCTGGTGATCGCGGCGCCGAAACGGGTCCTGACCGAGGACCTGGCTCGTGGCGCGCAAGTGTTCGAATTCACGCAGGAACAGTTGCAGCACTACGGTGTCAAAGAGCTACAGGTGCTGGAGGACGTGCTGCGCGAGGGTCACAATGCGGAGTCGGCGCGGCTGCGCAGCGAGATAGCGGAGCGCATCCAGAAAAGGATCGGCTGGACGCAGCAGGCGATCGCCGGGCGGGAGATGGAGGGTTTCCTGCGGGACTTCTATCGCGCGCAGAGGGCGTTCCTGGAATCGCGGAAGAATTTGGGCGAGGAGAGGGCAGATAAGTTTCACGCGGCGGGGGTGGTTGCACCGCAGGCGCGCAAAGATACAAATTAAGAAACAATAATTACATCCAACGGCCGTGCGCGGCATCTTACGCACCGCTACGGGGGAGGTAGCATGCTGATGAAGCTAACAAAAGATACACTGGTACGAATATTGCTATTGTCGTTGGGGACCTGCGTTGCATTCGCCCAAGTCACGGTTCCAGCCGTCAACTACTCGTATAACGGACCGCCACTGAATATCGGCTACACCACGGGGAGCGCCGCCACATTCATGTCCATTCCAGTATCGAGCTTGGTGACGATTACCAAAGTCACGGTTACGGTCAATATCAGCTACCCGCAGATTTCGGACCTGAATCTGTACATATTCAGTCCGGACGGGACTCGCACAAAACTCCTGGAACGGAATTGCTCTGGGACGCCGAACGCTACTCTGGTCAACATCACGTTCGACGACAGCGCGTCGTCCACGTACAGCTCGTTCTGCCCGGCCGAGGCCGGCCGCGGACCCTGGAAAGGAAACGAACCGCTCTCGAACTTCAACAATAAGTCGGCCGCCGGCACATGGACGCTGGCGGTTCAGAACAATGTCACCACGGGGAATTCGGGTGTCGTCAACGGCGTCACGGTGTCCATCGCGGGCACCATACCGTCGACGCCGACGATCTCTCCAAATACGGTCTTTAATCCTCTAACCTTGCAGGTCGGCCCAATCGCGCCCGGCGAGCTTCTGGCGGTGGTAGGCTCCAACATCGGGCCCGCGACCTCCGTGAGCGCACCGGCGGGCAATCTCCCGACCACGCTCGGCGGCACGCAACTGATGATCAACGATACGTTGCCTGCGCCGCTGGCTTTCTCATCGACGAACCTGGTGGTCGCCGTTCTTCCTTACTCCGCCGGCGGAAGCGGCGCCGTGATCGGCGGTACGGTGAAGCTCACGATCGTCTACAACGGCGTGACTTCAAATTCCGTAGTAACAAGCATCGCGCTCGCATCTCCGGGTCTCTTCCCGGTCACTGTTGGAGACACCGCCCAGACTTCGGTGAAAGCCGTGAATCCGGACGGCACGCTCAACTCGTCGAGCAATCCGGTGGCGGCCGG
>DATJYJ010000011.1:0-2117 GCA_035578025.1 Verrucomicrobiia bacterium | reverse complement strand
GGCGGCAGTTCGCTGCCGTCCACGCCCAGGCGATACTCGGTAATCGTCAGCTCACCGCGGCCGAGCCGCCGCGTTTCCATGGCGACGTGTGTGACGCGGGTACAGGGATTCCCGTCCTGAAGTTTGGTATCGCGGACCAGTTCCACCCGGCGGATTCCAGCGGACGGCGGCCTGATCAGCCGCCCCGCTTGCAGGACCGCTGCGCCGGTGGCGGCGTCGATCCACAGTTGACCTGCGATCAGCCAGCCGCGCTTTTTCTTCGGCACGATCCGAAACACGAAGGCTGCGTTGTTGCCGCTCCCAACCTCGCCCACATAGGTGAATTTGTAGTTCGCCGGCGTGACCGCCGCGGACGTAGCCAGCCCGTCCTCGACTTGCTGCTGCGCCGACACATAGGGCACGATCACTTCGTCCACCACGGTTGCGTCGCCTGTAATCTTCAAGACCCGGTATTGGTTGCGCCCAGATTCGCCGGGCTGCCGCACGGCCAGCACCGCGCTCTGTTTGTACAAGCCTGGCAGCGAGGCCTGGATCACCACCGCGACCGGTCCGGATTCGGTGAATGCGTTGGGTTGTTGTACGGACGCGACATAACGCGCAAAGGCCATGCTCGCTGGCGGCCCGGACCGCACGACTGGGAGCGATTGAGCGAGCATATCCGCGGGGATCAGAAGCGCGATGAGCACTGAGAGTAAGAGGATCCTGTGGTTCGGCACTTCCATCTCCTAACAACGTAAGATGCCACCCCATCCCTGTTTTGTTTGGCCCGGGAGCCGCCGCGGCGGCGGGTGACGGCGCCGCGGCACTCACCGTCGGCACTTGCCACCGGCACTACGATTCGGCGATCCGGATGCGATCCAACTGGCTCCGCCAGCTTTCCACCGCGCTCAGGAGGATGGACCGCTGTTCGGCATCCAGGTCCATGGCTTGCAGCCGCTGGAATTCCGCGACGGCGGATTGCATGGCCCTGCCGGCCTTGGCGAAGGCCTGTTCGGCCGGATCGGCGGCGTGAGTTTCCGGCCGCGACTCGCGGCGGAGCGCGAACACGGCAGCCGCCAGCTTCGGCGCGTTCTCAGGCTCCAGCGCGATGACCTCGCCGCCGTAGCACAGGCCGTCGTCGGTTACCGCCGGCGCGATCTGGCGCACGTATTCGGCGGGTTTGATGCGTGTGAAGCTGTTCAGCTTGGAATAGTTCGGCCCCAGCTCCCTGGACTGCCGGATGACCCGGTCCACGTAGCTGCGGGTCAGGCCCAGCCGTTTGGTGCAAAAATCCTCCCAGGTCTGTTCCATTTTGCGAAAGAGCTTCTTCTCGCGAAGCTCGAACAGAATTTCGGCATCGGCGGCCGAACAGCGTCCCGCTACCAGGGCGAACGCCTGTCTGCGTCCCACCCAGGTCCCCACATCGAAGGCCTCGTCGATGATGACGATTTGATCCATATAAGTTCTCTCCCAAAAAGAAAAACCGGTACACGAGTACCGGCTCTTTTACTACCCATCAATAAGTTACGAGGAAAAACGGGAACTTCAGTACCCGTTGGGGCCGCGATCCGGAGGGATTGCGCCGCACATTTCCACTCGCGATTTGAGTATAGCGGGCGGGTCCAAGAAAAAGACCTTTTGCGGAAGCGGGCGATCGACGTAACGCCCGCAGGCTAAAGGAATTAAAATTATTTTCAAGTGCTGTGAACGTAATCCGGCGGCGTGCCTTACGCCGCGCGCTGCATGATTACGGGTGCGGCTACCGATGGCGATGGGAACTGTAGAACCGTCGCTTCGCGCCGCCTGGAGGCGCAGACCATGCACATTGGCAGGCAGGCCGGGGACACGGCCTGAAGACGATCCAAGGCGGAACGAATTCCGGCGAGCACGGCCTGCTTGTGAGGACTATCGGGCCAACTCTCCACGCAGTGCAAGCGGTAGTGTTCCACCAACAGCAACTGCCCCAGATTGTCATTCGCGTGTTTCATGCTGCCACCATGAGCATTTCTCGTTCCAACTCCCCCGCCGGGCTGCCATCGATGAGTAGGATGGGACTCGACAGGAGGTCGAGCAGTTCGAGCAGTGCAGGCGATCTTGCCTGGGCGGGCATTCGTCGGAGGATTTCGGCGGGGTCCGAC
>DATJYJ010000010.1:0-3543 GCA_035578025.1 Verrucomicrobiia bacterium | reverse complement strand
CCGATGATGTCGTTGTTCAGCACCGCCTCGATCACCTGGTTCTCCTTATGCGCCTTGGCCGCAAATAGAGAGCTACCGATCAGCCCCTGCTCCTCGCCCGCGAAGGCCACAAACACCAGCGTCTTATCGAACTCGAACTGGCTCATCACGCGCGCCAACTCCATTACCGCCGCCGTACCGCTGCCGTCGTCGCACACGCCCGGCGCGGGCAGATTGGCGTTCTTTTCGAAATCGGCCGGCGTCAGGCCTGCGGTGGCGTTGAGGGTTCCACCGCCGCCCGGTGCGCCGTCGGTGCCCGGACCCGGCGCACTCGACGGGCGGTTCCCCAGATTCAGCGAATCGTAGTGCCCGCTGACCACTACCTGCGTCTCCGGCTGCTTCGTGCCCGGCAGCACCGCCACCACGTTCCACAAATCGACATCTTTGAAGATGCGCTGCCCCTGCTTCTTCACCCGGTACTTGTCGAACCGCACCTGGAGCCGCGGGCTGTAGCTCTTGAGTTCGTTCAGAATCCAGGTCCGCGCCGCGCCCACCCCGTGTACCGGGTCGTCCGGGTTCGACATGGTATTGCGCGTGCCGAACGCTTCCAGCTTCTCCAAAATCGCGCGGATGCGCGCCTCCGATACCTGGTCGAGCATCTCCTGAATCTTGGGGTTGACGGTCTTGGAATCGGCCGAAAGATAGCCGGGGGTCAAGGCCGCGCACAGAGTTAGAGCGAGGAATGGTCGAAGCGCTTTCATGGGAAAGGTCTATCCTACCACTGGATGCAGCTCGCCGCCGCCCCCATGCCACAATAACCTTGTGAAGTCCCTCGTCATCCTCCTGGCCGCCGCCGCCGTTATGCCCGACCTCAGCCAACTCACCCAAATGACCGCCCGCTTCGCCCCGGTCAAGATCAAGTACGACACCTCCAAGCTCTCCTCCGGCGATCGCAAAGCTCTCGCCAAACTCATCGACGCCGCCAAGGTCCTCAACCACGTCTTCATGGACCAGCTTTGGAGCGGCAACCGCGACCTCTACGATCAGCTTCAAAAGGACACCTCTCCTCTCGGCAAGGCCCGCCTGCACTACTTCTGGCTCAACAAGGGTCCCTGGAGCGACCTCGACGCCCACACCGCCTTCGTCCCCGGCGTGCCACCACGCAAACCGGAAGGCGCCAATTTCTACCCGGCCGATATGACCCGTGAGGCATTCGAAGCCTGGCTCAAGAACCTCTCCGCCGACGACCGCGCCGCCGCCACCGGCTTCTTCACCGTCATCCGACGCAATCCCGACGGCCGGCTCGCGATCGTCCCCTACAGCCGTGCCCACGCCGACGATCTGGAACGCGCCGCCAAACTTCTCCGCGAAGCCGCCGAACTCACCGACAACGCCTCGCTCCGCAAGTACCTCCGCCTCCGCGCCGACGCCTTCCTCACCAACGACTACTACGCCAGCGACGTCGCCTGGATGGATCTCGACGCCCCGCTCGATATCACCATTGGCCCCTACGAAACCTACAACGACGAGCTCTTCGGATACAAAGCCGGATTCGAAGCTTACGTCACCATCCGCGACGACGCGCTCACCAACCGCCTGCACCTGTTCGCCGCCCGCCTTCAGGAAATCGAAAACAACCTCCCCATGGAGGCGAAATATCGCAACCCCAAGCTCGGCGCCGCCGCGCCCATCCGCGTCGTCAACGAAGTTTACGCCGCCGGCGATGGCGCTCACGGTGTCCGCACCGCCGCCTTCAACCTCCCCAACGACGAGCGCGTCGTCCACGAAAAGGGCAGCAAGCGCGTCATGCTGAACAACATTCAGGAGGCCAAGTTCGACGCCATCCTCAAGCCCGTCGCCGCCCGCGTGCTCCCCAAGACCGCGCTCGCCGACCTCAGCTTCGATTCCTTCTTCACCCACATCCTCGCCCACGAGCTCAGCCACGGCATCGGCCCGCACCAGATCCAGATCGGCCTGCGCAGCACTTCCGTCCGACAGGAGCTCAAAGAGCTCTACAGCGCCATCGAAGAGGCCAAAGCCGATATCACCGGCCTCTTCATGCTGCAATACCTTTACGATCACGGCCTCGACCATGGCCCCACCGCCGAGCGCCAGCTTTACACCACCTATCTCGCCGGAACCTTCCGCTCCGTCCGCTTCGGCGTCACCGAGGCGCACGGCAAGGGCATGGCACTCCAGTTCAACTACCTCCTCGATAAAGGCGCCATCCTCCTCCACTCCGACGGCACGTACGCCATCGATTTCGCCAAAATCAAAGACGGCGTCCGCGATCTGACCCACGACCTGCTCATTCTCGAAGCCGAAGGCAACTACGCCGCCGCCAAGCGCATGCTCGACAGCCTCGGCGTCATCCGCCCGCCGATGCAACAAGCCCTCGACGCTCTAAAGGACCTGCCCACCGACATCGACCCGGTCAACGAATCGAACTAACCGATGCGCCGCTTCGCCTGCCTCCTGCTGCTCGCTGCGACCCTTGCCGCGCAAAGTGTCCACCCGATCACCGGCCGCCGCTATGCCGGCGTTATGGGCGTCGGGGGCGCCGATTGGCTCGTGCGCCCCGAGCGCGAAGCCGAGGAGCAGCCCGACCGCGCCCTCGATCTGCTCAACATCGCCAAAGGCTCAACCCTCGCCGATATCGGCGCCGGTGCGGGCTATCTCACCTGGCGTCTCGCCGAGCGCACCGGTCCGACCGGCAAGGTTTACGCCAACGACATCCAGCCCGCGATGCTCGATCTTCTTCGCCGCAACATGCGCCAGCGCCACCTCGACAACGTCGAGCCCGTCCTCGGAGCGGTCGACGACCCCAAACTCCCTCCCGCCGCCATGGACCTCGTACTCCTGGTGGATGTCTACCACGAGTTCTCCGAGCCCCAAAAGATGCTCCGCAAGATCCGCGAATCCATGAAGCCCGACGCCCGCCTCGTCCTTCTCGAATACCGGGCCGAAGATCCCAGCGTCCCCATCCGTCCCGAGCACAAAATGACCGTGGCCGGTGTCAAAGCCGAGCTGGAACCCGAAGGGTTCCGCTTAGATCAGCTCCTCGAAGACCTCCCCCGCCAGCACATCCTGATCTTCAAAAAGACTCCCTGACCTCCCGCGGCGTAGCCGCGCCCCCGACCCCTGACCCCTGACCCCGCGAGCGCAGCGAGCCCTTGACCTGTCTAAAGCTTCAGGGTTCACACTATCCTAAGAACAATGCCGCTAACCGTCACCCGTCTCGCGCGCGCCTGCAAGCTCTCGCGCAGCACGGTCCTTTATTACGAGTCCATCGGACTGCTCCGGCGCCCTGCCCGCACCTCCGGGAACTATCGCGCCTACTCCGACAAGGACCTCGAACGTCTCCGCCAGATCTGCATCTACCGTGAGTCCGGCCTGACGCTCCACGATATTCGTTCTCTGCTCGATGCCCGCACCGGCGATGCCGGTGCCGTTCTGCAGCGCCGTTTCGTCGAAATCGGCGCCGCCATCGAGCGCCTCCGCGAGCACCAGCGCGCCATCGCGCGCCTGCTCAAGGGTGCAAATCAATTGAGGAGAATCAACGTG
>DATJYJ010000009.1:0-41026 GCA_035578025.1 Verrucomicrobiia bacterium | reverse complement strand
ATGAACGGCTTGGCAAAATCGGTATGAGTGCCGACCTCGGCCCTTTCGATGGCGTGCAGCAGGCGGAATAACTGCCCCTGGCGCGTGGAGGGCGCCACGTAGTTCTTCACGTCCTCATCGAAAATGATGAGGCCGGCGGCGTCGCGCTGGAGGTTGGCCATGTAGCAGAGCGTGGCGGCGACGAACTTGGAATACTCGAGCTTGTTGACCGGCTGGGAGCTGAACCCCATGGAGGCCGAGGTATCGAGCAACATTAGGAGCTGCGTGTTGGTTTCGCCGCGATAGCGTTTGAGAAAGCACTTCTCGGTGCGGGCGAAGACATTCCAATCCACATGCCGGAGGTCGTCGCCTTCGGAGTAAGCGCGATACTCGGCAAATTCCTGGGAGAAGCCAAAATCCGGCGACCGGTGCATGCCGGCCACAAACCCGTCGACGACAGTCTTGGCAACCAGGTCGAGCGACGAAATAGAGGCGAGAGTCGCCGGGTCGAGAAACCTCTGCAGCATCAGCGGGGCCTCCGATTCACCGCAGAGACGCTGAGACGCAGAGAAGAGATATTGGGCTCCGAGGAGGATTCGGTATAACCATTCGCGATGCGTTTCAGGCCTTGCTTCAGGGCGGGGACATTGAAGTTGATGAGAAGGCCGATTTGTTTGTCCGCGGCTTTGAGGTATGTCAGTAGCTGCGCGGAATGAATCGGTAGCAGCTCATTGACCGATTTGATTTCGACGATTACGAGGTCTTCAACCAGCAGATCCAGGCGATAACTGCAGTCCAGTTTCAAACCCTTGTATTGAATTGGAAGCGGAACTTGCCGTCTGAAGTGGATTCCAGCCTGACTTAGTTCGTAACAGAGACACTCTTCGTACGCGGACTCGAGCAAGCCAGGGCCGAGATGTTTGTGGATCTCGATCGCAGCAGCGATGATTCGGTCTGTCAGGCGATTGATCTCTGCTCGTTCCATCTCAAAACTCTGCGTTTTCTCCGCGCCTCAGCGTCTCTGCGGTGAATCCAGCGGCCGTCTATTCTCGAGGTGCCCCCATCCACTCCAGGATCCGCTTCAGGATGTCATCCTGCCTCAAGCGATCCGACTCCGCGTGGAAGTTGAGCAGGATGCGGTGCCGCAGCACCGGGATATACAAAGCCCGCACGTCCTCGTACGTAACGTGGTACCTGCCTTTCATCAGCGCGCGCGCCTTAGCCGCCAGGACCAGGAATTGGGCCGCCCGAACGCTGGCGCCGTAATTGACGTACTTCTTGACGAAATCCGGCGCAGTTTCATCACCCTGGCGGGTGACGCGGACCAGGTCGATCGCATGGCGCGCGACGCTCTCGCCGATCGGGACCATGCGGACAAGCTGCTGGAAATCCAGGATCTCGCGCGCGTTGGTCACAGGGTCCGCCTGCGGGATCGTGGTGACCGTGGTCAGGTCGACGACTTTCAGCTCCTCGTCAGCGGACAGGTAGTCGAGCACGGTGTTGAAGAGAAAGCGGTCGAGCTGAGCCTCTGGCAGCGGGTACGTGCCCTCGAGTTCGATCGGGTTCTGCGTGGCCAGGACGAAGAAGGGGGCAGGCAGTTGATAAATGTTGCCGCGGACGGTGCAGGCGCGCTCCTGCATGGCTTCGAGCAGGGCGCTTTGCGTCTTCGGCGGGGTGCGGTTGATTTCGTCCGCAAGCAGGATGTTGCCGAAGATGGGGCCCTGGACGAACGTCCACGTGCGGCGTCCGGTGGCCGTGTCCTCCTCGATAATGTCGGTGCCCGTGATGTCGCTGGGCATCAGGTCAGGCGTGAACTGGATGCGCTTGAACACCAGGCCGAGCGTCTGCGCCATCGTGCGCACCAGCAGCGTCTTCGCGGTGCCGGGGAGGCCGGTGATGAGACAATGGCCGCCCACGAACAGGGCGATCATCACCTGCTCCAGAACCTCCTCCTGTCCGACGATCACGCGGCGCACCTGCTCCACGATCTCGCCCTGCACCTGGCGGAAGCGCCCGATGCGCGATCTCAATACTTCCGAATCCAACTGCGAGCTCACGGTTGACATGGATGGTCGTTTCTCATTTCTTGACCGGCGAAGGCGCGGCCGGTTCCGGGGAATTGCTCAATTCTAGCAGGAGCTTTTGGGCGGGGCGGAACCCCGGCGCGGCCTCGAGCGCGGCCAGGCACTCGTCGTTGGCCTGCGAAAGCTGGCGGTTGGCCTGATACGCTCGGGCGAGATCGTAGTGGGCCTGCGCCTGGTCCAGCGGATTCCTGGCGAGCACGGCCTGAAATTCGCGAATGGCGCCCTTGGGATTGTCCTGGACGAGCCAGAGCGCGCCGAGCGAGCGGTGCGCGGCCGCGTCCATCGGATAAATGTAATTGATGCGGTCGAGCGCGGCGGCCGCGTCCTTCGGACGTCCAGCGTCTTCGAGCTGCTTGGCCAGGTTCTTCAGCGTCTCGGGATTGCGGCCTCCAACCTTTTCGTAGCGTTCCAGTTCCGCCAGCGCAGCCTGCTTGTTGCCCTTTGCCAGGTAAGCTTGCGCCAGGGCTTCGTAGGCGTTGTGGTCTTCCACGTAATCCGGGTAGTCGTCACGCAACTTGGGGGCTTCGGCGATGACCGCGTCCCATTGCTTCTCGGCCACCTTGTCTACCAGCGACCGCATCCCCTTCTTCCAATCGTCGTAGCTGCTGACCACGGTCTTGGTTTCGGCTTCGACGGACGCGATGAACTGCTTGTCGAACTCCGCGGGCTCAATCTTCAGCTCCTTGCGAACGACGTCGGCCGTCTCCATCGCGCCCGCAAAATCGTGCAGCATGGCGAGCAGGGTGTTCCAGCCCCATTTGTTGTTGATGTAGTCGCAGATCTTTCCGGCCTGGAAATAACTCACCACGACCTGGCCGGGAGAGACGGGATGCACGAAGCCGCGATCCAATTCGGTGACAGGCAGCAGCTTCTTGTTCTTGATGGCGGCGATCACGTCCGGGGTGAGGCGGTCGCCCCACTCCGGCGATACCGCGGTCTCCTCGTGCACCGCCATGCCTTCGGTGAACCAGCGGGGGACATGATGGTTGGTGGCGGTGAGAGTGAAGACGTGGCTCATCTCGTGCCACAACGTGGAGGCCCAATGGAACTGGCCCGGCGGCCTGCCGGACGGGCTGTCCATCGCAATGGAGTAGCCGAACGTCACGCCGAGCGCGCCAAGCCCGGGGAGACCCATGGTGCGCACCGCGAAATCCTCGTGATCGGGGTAAACCTCCACTTGCACCGGGCGGGTGAGCTTCATCCGGTACTTGTCTTCGTAGGTGGCGATCGCCTTCTCCATCTCGCTTTCGATGTAAGGCCGGAGGAGGGCGGCTTCTTTTTTGTGCAGCTTCAGTATGGTGCGCGGCGTCGTGAATGTTACAAAGTTCTTGTAACTGTCCATCAGTTTGAGGCTGTTGCGCGTGGCGGCGTCCTGGAAGCCGTTGTTGAAGCAGGTTTCGAGCTGTTTGTAGGCCTCTTCGTTCTGGCCCAGCCGCATCAGGTTGACACCGAGCTGCGAGCGCGCGCTATACAGCTGCGGATCGAGCTCGAGCGCCTTGCGGTAGTATTCGATGCCTTCTTCGTAGCGCCGGTTGATGACAAAGAAATGTCCCGCGACCTCGTATCCTTTCGCAGCGTGCGGGTCCCACTTGGTCTCTTTCTTGTCGGCGAGCCAGTCGATCGTGGCTAGGACGGCTTTCCCTGTGACCGAGTTCGCGTCGAGCGCCAGGGCTTTGTGGGCCTCCTCCGCGGCCTTGGCATTGTCGTTGTCTTCGAGCGCCAGATAGGCGAGCAGCTCCTGGGCCTCGACGAGCTTGGGATCGCCTTCCAGCGCCTTCCTGGCCAGATCGGCCGCACGGCCCTCGAACCCTTCGCTCGCGATCAGAGCCAGACCGAGCAGCGCTCCGGGGTGGTCCTTCTTGATCTCCAACGCTTCGGCAAAAAGATCCTGCGCATCGTTGGGCTGGGCGTGATCGAGATACAGGCGGCCCCAGCGGACCTTCAGGTCGGGGTTGTTGGGATCAGCGGCGACGAGTTGGCGGAAGATTTCGTTGGCGCCCTGATAGTCCCGCGCCTTCCAACGCGCCTCGGCATCCCTGAGGGTCTGGGCGCACACTGCGTTCGCCGTCAACAGCACCAAGCCGAACGCAAGCTGCCTCACTTGTCGATGGCCTCCTGCACCTTGGCCAGCTCGAGAAGGAGCTGGGTGAGCTGGCGCTTGTACTCGTTCTCGGGCATGGCGGCCTTCTCGAACTTCAACTTGTCGATGGCCTGTTCGAGCTGTTCCTTGCGGTCGAGCAGCGGCCGCTTGACCGGATCGCGCGCCGCGGCGGCGTTGGCGCCAAGACGAACGACCGCAAAGGATGCCGCCAGCTTGCCCTCGCCGTTTTCCAGGTTTGGGGTACGCTCCCCGGTGCCCTTGCCGGTGTCCTCGATTACCGAGTGCTCGGTGGCAAGGCGCTTCTGGGTCTCGAAAAAGTCAGTAGTCTTTTGCTGCGCGTAGCGGAAAGCCTCCAGGGCGCTGATCGCCTCGTTCTTGTCGGTATCGGCGGAAGGCTCGCGGAGTGCTTCGGCCCAGTAGCGTGCGAACACGGTGGAATTGCGCTCGGTGCCGGAACGGGTGGCCGAGACCACGATGCGCGTCGGGCGCCGTAGCTGCTCGATTGAGCCCCCGCTGCACTCGGTCATGTTCACCACGAGCTGGCGCTGCGCCGGCACGTGGTCCATCAGGCCGGCGAGTTCGGCGGCGGTGATATCCGGTCCCTGGAGGTTGAACTTGTAGTCGACGCCATCGTAGGTGCCGTGTCCGATGAGCATGAGTACGAACGTATCGGTGGCCTTGACCTGGCGGGCGAGATCGGCGAAACGGGAGCGCACCTGCTCGCGCGTCGGCACTTGCATCGTGATGACGTTGGCATCGCCCCCGGCGCGCTTGAGGCTGGTATCGATATCCTCGGCCCACATCTTGAAGCGTTGGGTATAATCGGGCTCGCCGCCCAGACCGGTGATGGTGAGGTAATAGGTGGAAGCCGGCGTGGAAAGTGCGGAGGCGAGAAGCAGAGCGGCGAGCTTCATACCACGCCCCACTTGCGTCGCAGCAGCCACTCGGACGCCCGGATGCCCAGAGCCAACAAAAACACGATCGGCATGTCCCAAAGATCGCGAGTCTCACGCGTGGTGATGCCCGCCTCGGAATACGAGATCTCGCTCGTTAACTTGGACGCCTCAGACGGCTTGTAGTACCGCCCGCCGGTCTGTTCGCTGAGCTTTTCCAGGAGTTCGCGGTTCTGCGAAGTGTGGAAGTTTTCGGCCACGCCGTCTTCGCGCCGGAAGGTGATCACGTCGCGGCCAATCTCCTCCTGCTCGTGTCCCGCGATGATCTCCGCCACGTACGAACCCGGCTTTTCGGCGGTCCATTCACCTGTGTATATTCCTTCTTCCAGCGGTTGGGGAGAAAGTTCCACAGTCGCGCTCGTGCCCTCGGGCCCCATGAAGCGCGCCTGCACTTTGGCGTTGGCGACCGCCTTGTACAGCTTGTCGCGGACCTCGACACGTACAGCCACCTTCGTGTCGTCGCTCAGCACGGATTTCGGAATCGAGCCATGCACCTGCCCCGGCGTGTCGGTGACCAGGTGGCGAAACATCTGTTGCCAGAACGTGGCGTGAGTCTTGTCGGCATGGTCCAGCCACATCTTCCAGCGCCAGCTCCCTTCCGTGGCAAAGGCTGCGGTCCGGCCGCGTCCGTAGTTCTCGGTGACCAGCAAGGGCTGGGTGCGCTTGGATGGCGTCACCACCTGAAGCAAGGTGGTCGCGCCTGGCTTGGGCTCGCCGATGTCCTGATAGTTTGCGACGGCCGGGATAGTATCCCAGCGGTGCGCATTGTTCATCGGGTTTTCGTCCAGCCGGCAGAGCACGCTCTGCCCGCCGGCCTGGGTGAGCACGACTTTCGAAAAATCGCGATGGAAGGTGCCGCGGCCATCCGGCAGCCTGGTGGGGATCAGGTCGGCCATCTGCGAATTCTGCCAGCCGCCGTCGCTGAAGGAAGCGCGGCCGGCGATGAGCAGCAGACCGCCGCCGCGGCGATCCACGAAATCATGAATCGCCAGTTGCTGCGTGGGCGTGAAATAGCTGGCTTCCACGCTGCCGATGATCAGGCCCTGATAGGTAAACAGCTCTTCGGGCTTGGCCGGAAAACCGTCTTCCAGCTCGCTCTTATCGCGGATCCCCTGGCGCAGAATTTTGTTCTCGGTGGTGCGCTCCATGCTGGGAATCTCGATGCCGATATCGGGGTAGTCCTCGATGGCGCGGCGGATGAACTTGTATTCCCAAACGGGCTCGCCCTGCACGTAGAGGATGCGCGGCTTGCGCGACTCTACGTTAACCATGCGCGTGATTTTGTTGTTGAGCGCATTCTCTTCGCCGCTCACCGGATCGACGGCGAACTCCAGAGTCTTGGGTCCGGCGGCGCCGCAATTGAAGACCACGGTCTCCGTCTGCAGCTGTCCGTTCTCGCGGAAAATGACATCCTGGCTGGCGAGGACCTTGGCGCCATCCTTCACGGTGAGCCTCGATTTCGAACCGCCCACGCCCCAACCCTGCAGCATGATCTGCGCAGTGAGCTTCGAATCGGGCAGTGCGCGTGCAGGCACAATCGCGTCGGCGATTTCGACGTCCCTATCGGGGTGTTCCTTGCCGAAACCGACGGTGTGAATGGGAATCCGCTGACGCCGGATGGCTGCGATGGTGGCCAGGTCGATGCCGCCGGCGTTGTCGGCGCCGTCGCTCAGCAGGACGATCGCGCCCAGCGGCAGCGAGGTGGATTCCGCCAGAACGCGCTCCAGCGTATCGCCGATGCGCGAGGCCTGCGCCTCGCCGGTAGCTTGTTCGGGCTTCTGGATGCGCTCGGGTTCTTTGCCGAACTTGTACAGCCGCACCTGGAAGCGGTCGTTCAGGCCCTTCAGCATGCCGTTATTGAGGAGCGCCTGACCCGCGGCTTCGCGCGTGCCCGACTCGTCTTTGAGGGACATGCTTCGCGAGTCGTCCACCAGCACGGCCACCACGTTCTGCTGGGGGCGGAGGGTGGCCACGCTCAGAGCGGGGTGCCAGAGGAGGAATAGAATCAGCGCAATCAGACCGCTCTCCAGCAGCCAGATGGCGATCGGCCGCGCCCCGGTGAGCATCCCGTGATTGCGCCGCACGTGCCAGAACAGGGCGGCTGCCGCGGCCAGAATGCCGGCGACCAGGATCCAGACGGGCCACGGCGTCAGCAGCACGAACTGGCCTTTATGGAAAAGGCTCACCGGGTATTTGAAGAGGATCTCGAACATGAAGATTTACGTCAGTTCCCGTGTGCGATAGGTATAGGGACGTGCGAGTTGCGGGAAAGAGTTACAGACCGCCAAAAATTGACGGGAAGTTCAACACGCGGCCGCATGGTCAGCCCTCGCTTGTGTTTCAAGGATAGCACGCACGCTTGGGACGATATGCAGGGCGCGGCTCCATCCGCTGGACTCCAGGCGGGCCGGCGAATCGGCTAGAGTAGAATCGTGGACGAGATCGTCGCCGAGGACGTCGTGGGGCCTGAATGGGCGGAATGGTTCTGCCTCACGCCCGAGCAGCGTTTTCTGGAATCCATGAAGCTGTGGGACACCTACCTTGCGCTCGGAGGTTCGCTTGAACCGGAGCCCGATACTCAAAGCCCTTTCTTCGATCCGCAAGAGTGGCGCGAGAATGCTGCTCATGGGCGGCCAGGCGTGCGTGTTTTACGGCGCGGCGGAGTTTAGCCGCGACCTGGACCTGCTGATTCTCGCCGACCCCGAAAACCTGGAGCATCTGCGCAGCGCTCTCGCCGAAATGGGAGCCGAACGGGTCGCGGTCCCACGATTCGAGGCGCGGCACTTGTCGCGGGGCCACGCCGTCCACTTTCGCTGTACGCGGTCGGACGTTGCGGGACTTCGAATCGATGTCATGGCTGTCCTTCGTGGAGTCGCAGGATTCGAGGAGCTTTGGGAACGCCGATCGACCGTCGAAGTGGACGGCGAAACGGTCGATTTGTTGGGCATCGAAGACCTGGTCCGTGCGAAAAAGACTCAAAGTGACAAGGACTGGCCCATGATCCGGCGCCTCGTGGAGCAAAGCTACTTTGGCGGCGGCGGCGATAACCCCGAACAAGTTCGGTTCTGGTTGCGCGAACTGCGGACGCCCGAATTGCTGTTGAGGGTCGCCGCCGCAAATCTCGCTGTCGCTGGCTCATTGAGCACAGCGCGGCCGGCCATCGGCGCCGCCTTGGAGGGGAGTCTGGAGGCGGTATCGCGAGCGCTCGATGAGGAAGAACGGGAAGAACGCCGGAAAGACCGTGAGTACTGGGAACCGTTGAAGCGCGAACTGGAAGATCTGCGCCGCGCCCGGCGTTAGGGCAGAGCCTTCGATCCGAGCGCGCACATTTTGACGGCCGGACACTCGAAGCATTCCGGCCGGGCATCGCGGCACAGCGTCTTGCCGTGCTGGCGCAGCAGCAGGTGCGCGCGCGAGAGGGCCGCGGCGCCCCTCGGCAATTCCGGCGCGATCGCTTCCTGCACTGACCGGTACATGGCTCCGTAGTTTTTGACGTGCACCCTGCCGTAGCCGATCCGGGTGAGTACGCGCAGGCCATTGGATTCCAGCGGCAGCCCCTCGGCCACGCCGCAGAGCATCAGGATCTTTTCCGCGCCGGGGTCGCCGATGCTCGGGAACTGCTTGAGCGCCTTTTTCGCCTTGGGGTAGGGCCACTGGAGGATCTGATCCAGGTCGCCGTTGTACTGGGTGAGCGTGATGCGCGCGATCTCCTGCCAGCGAAAAACGCGCGTCTCCGGACGCATGCCTCCGCGCGCGGCCAGGGGCAGCAGGATCTCTTTCGGCGCTTTGAAAATGGCCTCCGCGTTCAAGCCGACTTGCTTGCGCAGCCCTTCGAACACCTCCGCGCGGCGTTCATCGGGCAGAAGGTAGCAGGCATTCTCCCATAGGACCAGCTCGAACGGACCGCGGGCGGGAGGAAGCTCGGGCGAGCCATAGTGCTTCTGCAGGCTCGCAATCAGCTTCTCGAGATCGGTCATGGGCAGGTATCGAGTATAACGCGACCCTACGGCCTTCTCACCAGATACACCGCCACCTCGGCCAGCAGGTTGGGCAGCGTCGCGACACCGCGGTGCCCCGCCAGAAAAAACCGCCGTTCCACCACCAGCTTCTCCAGCGCGATCAGGTCTTCAAAATCCAACACCGTCAGCACATGAATGTTGGGAGAGTCGTACCACTCATACGGGAACCTCGGCGCCCGCGGCGCGCGCCCGCTGAACATCATCGACGTGCGTACGCGCCAGTGCCCGAAATTTGGAAATGCCACGATGGCACGGCGCCCGACCCGCAGCATTTCGCGCAGTAGATCGCGCGGGTGCTGCGTCTCCTGCAGCGTCTGGCTCAGGATCACGTAGTCGAAGGCGTGGTCGGGATAATCGGCCAGTCCTTCGTTGATATCGCCCTGGTATACCGACACGCCGCGCGCGATGGCCCGCTGCACTTTGGCGCCGGAGAGTTCCACCCCGCGGGCGTCGACGCCTTTCTTGGCGGCCAGCCACTCGAGTAGCTCCCCGTCGCCGCAGCCGAGATCGAGCACTCGCGTCTTCGGCTCGACGATTTCGCCGATAATGGCGTAGTCGCTGCGGCCGAGCACCTCGCGCACGAAGCTCGTCTTCATTGCGCTCTCTCGAAGGTGCTCGCCAGGAATCCGCGCACCAACTCCGCCTGCTCCGCCACGTCGACCAGGAACGAATCGTGCCCGTAGTTCGATTGCAGCTCGACGTAGGCCACGTCCTGGTTTCGCGAGCGGAGCGCGCGCACCATCTCCTGCGACTGGTAACTCGGGTAGAGCCAGTCGCTGGAAAAGCTGATCACCAGGAAGCGGGCCTGTGCGCGCTCCAGCACGGAGCTGAGCGTGCCCTGCCCCTCGGTGAGGTCAAAATAATCCATCGCTTTGGTGATGTAGAGATAGGAATTCGCGTCGAAGCGGTTGACGAACTGGCTGCCGCGATAACGCAGGTAACTCTCGACTTCGAAATCCACGTCGAAGCCGAAGCCGAACGTCTCTTTGTCGCGGAGGCGCCGGCCGAATTTTTCGCGCATCGATTCGTCGCTCATGTACGTGATGTGGCCGACCATACGTGCCACGGCCAGGCCGCGCGCGGGAGGCTGCTTGCCATAGTAGTCGCCGCCGTTCCAATCGGGGTCGGCCATGATGGCCTGGCGTCCGACTTCATTGAACGCAATCTGTTGCGCGCTGTGGCGCGTCGTGCTGGCGATGGGGATGGCGCTGACCACCTGCTCGGGGTAATCGACAGCCCACTTGAGCGCCTGCATGCCGCCCATCGAACCGCCGGTGACCGTGAGCAGACGCTCGATGCCGAACCAGTCGATGAGCATCTTTTGCAGCCGGACCATATCGCCGATCGTGATGACGGGGAACGTCATGGCATACGGGCAGCCGGTCTCCGGGTTGACCGAGGACGGGCCGGTAGTGCCGCGGCACCCGCCAAGAACGTTCGTGCAAATCACGAAGTAGCGATCGGTGTCGAAAGCCTTGCCGGGGCCGATCATGTTGTCCCACCAGCCGGGCTTGCCGGTCTCGTGGCTGATTCCGGCCGCGTGGGCGTCGCCTGAGAACGCGTGCAGCACGAGAATGGCGTTGGTCTTGTGCGCGTTCAACCGGCCGTAGGTTTCATAAGCGACTTCAACCGGAGCGAGCGTTGCGCCGCCGTCGAGAGAAAGGGAATCGAACCTTACGGTGTTCGCTTCGACAACCATGTCGGGGGGTGAGCTTTCATGATAACAAAGCGTCGGTTGAGGGCCGCCGGGGATAGAATAGTCCCTATGGCAACCGCAGGTAAACTGAAACGACTCGAAAAGCTGTCCAACGACCGCGGCATCATCGCCGCGGCAGCCATGGACCAACGCGGCAGTTTGCAGAAGGCGCTCGCTACCTCACGCGGCGTCGATGTCAAGGAGATCACGCCCGCGATCATGAGCGAATTCAAGGTCGCCGTGGCCCGCGCCCTGACACCGCATGCCAGCGCGATTCTGCTCGACCCGGAGTTTGGTCTCGAAGCGGCCCGCGCTCGCGCCCCGCGCGCCGGACTGATCCTGGCCTACGAACTCTCCGGGTACGACAATACACGGCCGGGCCGATTACCCGATCTTCTACCCCACGTTTCCGTGAAACGCATCCTGGATTGGGGCGCCGACGCGGTCAAGATTCTCATTTACTATACTCCGTTTGAAGACGCGGCCGTCAATGATATCAAACACGCATTTATCGAGCGCGTGGGAGCGGAGTGCGAAACGTACGAAATCCCGTTCTTCCTCGAGTTCGTAGGCTACGACCCCAAAGGCGGCGATGAGCGCGGCTTCGAGTACGCCAAGCACAAGCCGGAGATCGTACGAAAGAGCATGGAGGAGTTCACCAAGCCGCAGTAT
Source organism: Verrucomicrobiia bacterium (assembly GCA_035578025.1). Taxonomy (GTDB): domain Bacteria; phylum Acidobacteriota; class Terriglobia; order Bryobacterales; family Bryobacteraceae; genus Solibacter. Next base: position 29,522 of record DATJYJ010000009.1, on the reverse strand, counting down.
CACGTGGACGTGCTCAAGGTCGAGGTGCCCATCAACGCGGAGTACGTGGAAGGATCCGGCGTGTACAAAGGGCAGAAGGCCTACTCCCGCGAGGATGCGCTCAAGTACTTCCGCGACGCCGCATCGGTGGCCACAAAGCCTTTCATCTATCTGAGCGCCGGAGTCAGCAACCAGCAGTTCACCGAATCGCTGGAGATGGCTGCCGAGGCCCCCACCGATTTCTCGGGTGTGCTCTGCGGCCGCGCGACTTGGAAGGATGGCGTCCCGGTCTACGCGAAGCAAGGGCTGAAGGCGCTGGAGGAATGGCTCCAGAAAGATGGTGTACGCAACATCAGTGCTGTGAACGATGCACTGCGCGCGGCCAGGCCATGGCACGAAAAGCTGGGTGCGGCGCGTCCGGCATGATCAGGCGGCTTTGCCGGCTATGTTGAGCGGGCCGAGCGCGATCATCCCGAGGGCACAAAGAAACAGGACCAGCATCAGTACGCCCAGAATGCTCACGCGGGCATCGCCTTCCTTGAATTCGCGAAAGGCCAGAATGCCCCACAGTGCGGCAAGTACCGGCCAACTGTGCTCGAGAATGTAGGAAAGCACTGGGCCGGCTCGTATCTCGTCCGGAACGCTGGCCGCAACCATTGCGGCGAGCGCTCCCGTGCACCAAATCACGCCGCTGAGCAGGCCCAGGAGATGCTGCTTCGCGCTCGTGTTTACGATCATGCCGAAGTCCAGCGGCTCGCCCTGGACAGGAAGATTCATGAAGAAGATGTCGAAGATCGGGCTGGTGAAGAAGGCGCCCAGCGCAAACATGGCCGTGAGCGCGTAGGGGCCCATGCCGACTTCGCCGCCGCGCGCCTTTTCGAGCAGCGGCGAATAAACGCCCATGAGAACGCCCGCGACAGCCGCCAGCAGAATTCCCTTGATGGAACTGGGGCGGCGCGTGCTCGTGGCGCGCCCGGCGCGCGCCAACACCTCATGGCGCGCAATTTCGAGCATGCGATCGGAGGCGGCCGCGACCACCACGCAGGTCAGCATCAGGATACATCCCAGCGTCAGCATCAGCGTGTTGGAGGGCGGCCGTGATGCCGCGGCCAGACCCGTGCCCACCAGCACAGCGATCCCAATGCCGAGCGCGAACGATACCGCCATGCCCGCCACGGATACCGCCGCGATCAAGAGCATGTTCGCAAGGTTGAAGATCACACCGGCGAGGAAAGCGAACAGCCATTGCCGCTTGCCGGCGTGCTGAAGATCGTCCAGAAAATTGAATCCGTCGAATCCGAGATTTCCGACGGTAAAGCCGTAAATCGCGGCGGCCGCAATCAGCCCAACCGCGAAATCGAGATAGAACAGTTCGAAGCGCCACCTCCCGGCCAGCTTGAACATAGCGGCCCACGATCCGAGGCAGACGAGGCTCAGGATCATCAGCGCCAGAACCACGGGATAGGTTTGAGGCAGAATCATCGAATCAGTTCCGGACAGCGCTCAGCAAGTGTGAGAGTACAACGTTGCACAACTACGGGTCAACCGGCACGGGAATGCCCGCTAGCGGATCACGACAGCACCGTCTCCAGGGGCGGGCAGGACCTGAACGGGCGCGGGCGTCTCATCGCAGGACGGCAAAGCCCGGCCGGCATAATAGTCCAATCCGTAAATCCAGTCGCGCTTGAGATTGCCCAGGCAAACTTCGGCGGGGCGGCCTTCGATCTGCCTCCAAAGGCCCCGCGCCGAAACCGAACGGTCGAGTTCCGGCGCCGCCAGAATTTTCACTCCCGCGATACCGGTGGACACGCCGGCGGCGATCGTCAGCATCGCGGCCAGCCTGAGGCCGCGGCTATCCAGAAACCATGCGAGTAGCGCGACGGCAGGTGCGGCAAGCCACAGCGTCTGGAACGCAGGTCTGGGCGCGTGCGATAGCCCGTTCAAGAAGGCGGAGGGCAGAACCTGCGCCGCGATTGGAAACGCGACCAGCAGAATCGCACATGCAGCGAGCCATCCGCGCGCGGCACGCAATTCATCGAGCGCGATGCCTGCCAGCGCCGCGGCGGCGGGAAGAGCCGGAAGGATGTACCCCGGCAGTTTGTTCCGCATTACGGAGAAGAAGACCAGCGTGAATAACAGCCACGCCGCCAGGAATTGCCGCCGCGGATCGGAGTACAGGCTGCGGCGTGCCAGCAGGACGAGCAGCGGCGTCCACGGCAGGAACGCCGCTGCCGTGATCGGCAGGTAATACCACCACGGCTGGCCGTGCGCCAAAGCGGTTGAGGCGAGCCGGCCGAAGGTGTGCAGCACGAAAAAATCGTGGATAAAGGCCCAGCCGTTTCGCGAATAGCAGAGCACGTACCACGGCAGAGCCGCGACGAAAAGTGGCAGAAGCACGCGAGGCTTCAGCCAGTCCGGTATGTGCCGGCCCCGGACCAGCGGTGCCGCAAGCGCCACCGGCCCCAGTCCCTTGGCCAGCACCGCCAGTCCGAAAAGTGCCGCTGACGCCGGCAGAGCGCGCTGATCGCGCTTGGCAATCCACGGCAGGGCGAGCAACATGGCCGCGCTGAAGTACGCGGTCATGGGGATGTCGGTCACGCCAACCTGGCTGAAACCGATCCACATGCCGGAGGTTCCCAGAATAATGGAGGCGAACCAGGCTGCGCGGCAGCCGAACTCACGCCTCACAATCCACCAGTAGAAGAATAGAAAGCCGACCGCAGTGATCGCGACCGGCAGGCGCGGCGCCAGTTCGGTGCCAAGACCAAGGCGGGACGCCGATGCGGTCATCCAATACAGCAGTGCCGGTTTCTCGAACCAGCCCGTTCCCCACAGCCGGGGCGTGACCCAATCGCCGCTGCGCGCCATCTCGCGGCCGATGGCGGCGTAGCGCGGTTCATCGGGACCAAGCATGCCGACCGCGGTCAGGTTGAAAAAGTAGATGAGATAGACCAGGGGCAGGGCGACCACGAGCGCGATCGGGATTTTTCGGAGATTCAACTTCCAGTTTACTTCCCTAGCCCGCGCTTGCCCGCCTGAAAATCCTCCCACTGGCCGAAGGCCCTGTAGAGCAGGCCTGCTGGCCCGCTCAAGTCCAGTGGAAGTACAATCAAAATAAAAATGCACTGCCGCCGAATGTTCCCCGCGCTGGTACTGTTTCTGCTGCCGCTCACACGCGCCGACGTGCGCAACTGCCAGTGCGACCCCGCCCGCCCGGAGACCATGGAAGCGCGCGAGTGCAGCCTCTGCCGGGAGGTGGAAAAGCAGCCGGCCGACGTCCAGTTTTTCGCGATCCGTGACAGCAACCCCAACAAACCGAACCGGTGGATCATGCTCCCCCGCTTTCACGGGAACCGGCCGCAGCAGCTTCTGGAGATGACGGCCGAACAGCGCACGGGATACTGGACCGCCGCGATCGCCAAGGCCCGCGAGGTCTGGGGCGACCAATGGGGCATCGCCCTGAATTCGACGGAGCGGCGAACCCAGTGTCACATGCACCTTCACATCGGGAAGCTGCTGCCGGATGTCGAAGACGATCATTTCGTGTGGGCCGATGGACCCGCCGATATCCCGGTGCCGCGCGACGGCGACGGCATCTGGATTCACCCCGTTGGCAACCGAATCCACGCGCACGCGGGAGAGCCCGCAGGAGAGCTGAAACTGCAACGCTGAGAAGAAGCATGCTGGTCGACATCGCCAAACTACCCACCGCCGAGAACTCGGCCATCCATCTCCACCCGGCCGACAACGTGGCAGTGGCGCGCGTGCCGGTCGCGGCCGGCACGGAGCTGCGTGTGGACGGTAAGCCGGTGGTCGCACGCGAACCGATTCCGGCCGGCCACAAGATCGCCCTACGGGACGTCGCGGAAGGCGAAGTAGTGGAGCGCTACGGCCAGGTAATCGGCCGCGCCAAGGTGCCCATCGGCGCGGGACGGCACGTCCATACCCACAACCTGGCATTCGAAGAGCTCGACTTCAACTATGAATTTCCCGCGGTGGAGACGCCCGTGCCCGAGGCGCGAAAGGACGCACCTGAGTTCATGGGCTACCTGCGCGAGGACGGGCGCGTGGGCACCCGCAACTACATCGCCGTAGTGGCCGCAAGTAACTGCGCGGCCCACACCGCCGAGCTGATCGCGCGCAGCTACGAAGGCGAGCGGCTGCCGCCCGGCGTGGACGGCGTGGTGGCCTTCCCGCATGGCGATGGCTGCGGGCATGCGTTCGGACCCGATATGGATCAGCTCCGCCGCACACTCGGCGGCGTGCTGGTGCATCCCAATGTCTCGGCGGCAGTCATCCTGGGACTGGGCTGCGAGGTCAACCAGATCGATCACTACCTGGGCCCCGGAGGCCCGCGGAGCGCGCGGCTGGCAGGCCTGACGCTGCAATCGAGCGGCGGCACTTCCGGCGCCTTTGAAGCCGCCCGGCGGGAAATCGCGCGTTTCATCGAGCAGGCTTCGGCGGAGCGCCGCACACCGCAGCCGGCGTCGAAGATCGTGCTCGGGCTCAACTGCGGCGGCTCGGATTCGTTCAGCGGCATCACGGCCAACCCCGCGTTGGGGTACTGCTCCGACCTGCTGGCGGCCATTGGCGGCACGCCTGTGCTCGCCGAGACCCCCGAGATTGTCGGCGCGGAGCACCTGCTGGTGAAGCGCGCCCGCAATCGCGAGATCGCCGGCAAACTGCTCGGCTGCATCGCGAACTACAAGGACTACCTGGCGCGCTTCCACGGCAGCTTCGACGACAATCCCTCTCCGGGGAATAAAGAGGGCGGGCTGACCAACATTCTGGAGAAGAGCCTGGGTGCGGTCGCCAAAGGTGGCACCAGCCCGCTGATCGACGTGTACGATTATGCCGAGCGGATCAAGTCGCCGGGCTTTTGCTTCATGAACACGCCGGGCTACGATCCGGTCAGCCTCACGGGCTTGGCGGCAGGCGGGTGCAACCTGATCGCGTTCACCACGGGACGGGGCAGCGCTATCGGATTCCCGACGATTCCGGTGATCAAGATCGCGACCAACAGCAACACCTACGCGCGCATGACGTCGAACATGGATGTGAATGCCGGCGCAATCGCGGATGGCGAATCGACGGTGCAGCAGGTGGGGCAGCGGATTTTCGACCTGATGATGGAGATCGCGACCGGGAGCCGGACGTGCGCGGAGCGGCTCGGTCACAAGGAGTTTGTGCCCTGGCGGATCGGTCCGGTCATGTAGCGGCCGTGCCGCCGGTCAGGGATAGAATAGCGGGAATGATCCGTTTCCTACTTCTCCTGACCATGCTGGCGGCCGCGCTGCCCGCGCAATCCGCCCCCGACGAAGCCGCGGTGAAAGCTGTGGTCGCACGCTACGTGGACGCCCGCGAGAAGCGCGACGCCTCCGCCATCGAGGCCGTGTTTACCAAGGACGCGGACCAGCTTGTCTCCTCGGGCGAATGGCGGAAGGGGCGCGACGCCGTGGTCCGCGGCACTCTGGCGAGCTCGGAGAGCACCGGCGGCCGGCGAACCATCACCGTGGAAACGGTGCGCTTCGTGGGCGCCGATGTCGCTGTGGCCGACGGTCGCTACGAAATCAGCGGCATGGCGGGCGGACAGTCCCGGCACATGTGGTCCACCTTCGTCATCACGCGCGGGGTGGATGGATGGCGGATCGCGGCGATCCGGAATATGCTGCCGGCTCCGCCGGCGGGGCGGTAGCGCTCACCGCTTCCAGCGGAATTCGCCGTCGACCACCGTGGCCATCGGGCCGCCTTTGAACCGGCGTCCGTGAAAGGGCGAGTTGCGGCTGCGCGAACAGGATTGGTTCACGTCGTAGGTCCACTCGAGATCGGTGCTGAATACCGTCACGTCGCCGGGGGCGCCTGGCGCGAGCGTGCCCCTGCCCAGGCGCATCACCGATTCCGGTCCCGTGGTGAACAGCTCTACCATGCGCGTGAGCGTGGTTCTGCCGGTCGCCACCAGTTCCTCGAGCGCCAACGCGATGGATGTCTCGAGACCGATGATGCCGAAGGGGCAGCGCTCGAACTCCTGCATCTTCTCCGACCCCGGGTGCGGAGCGTGATCGCTGGCGATGGCCGCGATAGTTCCGGAGGCAAGTCCCGAGATGACGGCGTCGCGGTGGCAGGAGGCACGCAGCGGCGGTTTCATCTTGTAATTGCTGTCATACGGCGCCATCTGCTCGTCCGCCAGAGTGAAGTGATGCGGAGTAGCCTCGCACGTCACCGCCAGGCCCTGCCGGCGCGCGTACTCGACCATGGCCACCGCATTACGTGTGGAGATGTGCGCCACGTGATAACGCGCTCCGGTCAACTGCGCGAGCACCAGGTCGCGCGCCACCATCACATCTTCGCTCGCCGCCGGAATGCCGCGAAGGCCCCAGCGCACGCTCTGCGCCCCCTCGTGCATGTCTCCGCCCGCGCTGAGGCTGAGATCTTCGCAGTGCTGGATGATCGGCAGGTCGTAGCTGCGCGCGAACTCCATGGCACGGCGCATGACCCGGGCGTTCATCACCGGCAGGCCGTCGTCGCTGATGGCCACCGCTCCCGCCGATTTCATGGCGCCGATAGCGGCCAGTTCCTCGCCCGCGCTGCCCTTGGTGATGGCGCCGATGGGAAAGACGTTGACGGCTGCCTTAGCGCGCGCCTGCTGCACGATATAGCTGGTCACCGTGGCGCTGTCGTTCACCGGCTTGGTATTGGGCATGCAGCAGACGGAGGTAAAACCGCCCGCCGCGGCGGCGCGGCTGCCGCTCTCGATATTTTCGGCATGCTCGAAGCCCGGCTCGCGCAGGTGCACGTGCATATCGATGAAGCCGGGCGCCACGATCATGCCGGCCGCATCGTAGACTTCGGCTTTCGGTGAAGACAAGTTCGGCGCCACACCGGCAATGCGGCCGTCGACGATCAGCACGTCGGCAACGCGGTCCGTGTTGCTTGCCGGGTCGATCACACGTCCGTTCTTGATGACGATCGGCATGGTTCTATCCAATGACTTTTTCCAGGACCGCCATGCGCACCGCCACCCCGTTTTCCACCTGGTTGAGGATCACGCTGCGCTGGAAGTCGGCCACCTCGCTCGACAGCTCGCGGCCCCGGTTGATCGGCCCGGGATGCATTACGATGGCATCCGGCTTTGCCAGGTCGAGATGTTCGAGCTGCAGTCCGTAGAAGCGGAAGTATTCGCTGGCCGGAAACGACGCCTCGTGCTGCCGCTCGAGTTGCACACGCAGCATCATGATGACGTCGCAGTCCTTGATAGCTTCGCGGATGTCGTTGGTGAGCCATACCCCGGGAGCGAGTTGCGCCAGTTCCACCGGCAGCAGCGATGCCGGGCCGCAGAGCACGATCTCCGCGCCAAACTTGCTCAGCAGGTGGACGTTGCTGCGCGCCACCCGGCTGTGGGCGATGTCGCCGATGATGGCGATCCGCAGACCTTCGAGCCGGCCCGTTCGGTCCAGAATGGTGCGCGCGTCGAGCAACGCCTGCGTGGGGTGCTCGTGCGTACCGTCTCCGGCATTGATGATCGGCGTGGGCAAATGCCGCGCGAGGAAGTGCGGCGCGCCGCTGGCCGAATGGCGCATGACGATGGCGTCGGGCCGCATGGCTGCCAGCGTGTTGAGCGTGTCCACCAGGCTCTCGCCCTTGCTCACGCTCGAGCCCGACGCGGTAATCGAGACCGCGTCCGCGCCCAGGCGCTTGGCGGCGATTTCGAAGCTCGTCCGGGTCCGGGTAGAGGCCTCGAAGAAAAGGTTGACAATCATTTTGCCGCGCAGGGTATCCAGTTTTTTCAAGCTCTGGCTCTGCAGCGGCTGAAAATCCTTGGCCCGCGCCAGGATGGCGTCGATCTCGGCGCGGTTCAGCTCCTCAATCCCGAGCAGTCCCCGGTGAGGGTCATGGTCGGCGGGCATGACTGTTTCAGGCGGCTCCAGCTTCGGCTTTCTCACACAGGAGAACCTTTTCCATTCCGTCGATCTCCTGAAATTTAACTTCGATGATCTCGTGGTCCGTGGTTTGCACCGTGCGCCCGATGAACCGTGCTTCGATGGGCAGCTCGCGGTGGCCGCGGTCGATGAGCACCAGTAGCTGCACGCGCGCCGGGCGCCCGTGATCGAACAGGGCATCGAGAGCGGCGCGGATGGTACGGCCCGTGTAGAGCACGTCATCCATCAGAATGATGTCTTTGCCGGCGACGTTGAAGGCGATCTCCGTGGAGCTGACCACCGGCTTGATGTCCACGGTGCTCAGATCGTCGCGGTAGAGATTGATATCCAGAATGCCCACCGGGACCGTTCGGTTCTCCAGGGCGGCGATCTTTGCCGCCAACCTCTGCGCCAGCGGAACCCCCCGCCGCCGGATTCCAATGAACGCGAGCTGATCCAGGTCCTTGGTTTTTTCCAGAATCTCGTGCGCCAGCCGCACCAATGTCCGGTCAATTTCGGAAGCGCTCATGAGCTGGGCTTTTTCGCGGGTCACAGGCATAAAGTTCCGAAACACAGAGTACCACGTGGACACCGGACCAGGTTCCCAAAAACCAGGTGGAAACCCCCGCCGCCCGAACCGCGTCTGCAACTCTCTGCCCATCTTGTGGGTTAATGAAACGAATGCGCCTCGGAGCCGTGATCGCAGCGTTATCGGTGTGGGTCTCCGCGTCCTCCCGTGCGCAGGACTGTCCGGCGATCGCCGCCGTCCTACCCAACGGCACGGTGTCCGCTTCTTTGGACAGCACCAATTGCCAGCTCAGCGACGGCTCGCCGTACATGCCTTACCGCCTCGATCTCCCCGTACGCGGGCAGATCCGCATCGATCTCAGCGGCGCCAAATCCAACCTCGGGCTGATCCTGCGCGACCGCTCCGGAGCCCAGGTCGATTCCGGCACCTCCATCCGTCATTCCATTGAAGCGGGCAGTTACGTGCTCCTGGTCAACGGCCGGACTGCCACCGACCTCGGCCCGTACACCGTCGCCACATCCTTCTCGCCAGAAGCTGGAATGATGTGCTCGGACTTCCCGAACATCGGCAGCACTCAGACTGTCACTGGCGTCCTTCCTGGCTCCGGATGCCTCGCCCCGGATGGTTCGCAATACGAAGCATATACCCTGACCACGGACGGCGCGGGTACACTCACCATCACGCTGGCCAGTCAGGATTTCACTCCGATCGTGACGCTCCGTTCCGGCGACGGCCGCTTGCTCAACTCCTCGGCAACCGGCTCCCTGAGCGCTCCAGTGAGCGGAGAAAGCCAGTACATCGTGGTGGTCGGCTCCGCGGACAACACTGGCGCCTACCAGATCGTGACCGCATTCCAATCCGCCGCGGACGAGACGTGCAAGTCGCAGGGAACCATGGCCGACCAGGCCTCGGCCAGCGGCGCCATCTCCTCCGGCAGTTGTTATATGACCGAGCCCGGTAGCGGAGATCAGCTCTATTACGACTACTATCGGGTGTCGCCGGCATCGGCCGGGGTCGTCAATGTCACGGCAGTGAGTCCGGACTTCACGGCCACGCTCAACCTGCTGGACGCCGCCGGCAACATCCTGGCGTCCGATTCCGGGGGCGGCGGATTCGACCCCAGTGGCAACGCGCAATCCAACCTGCGCCTGCAAATGCCGGCCGGCGACTACACGCTCCAGGTCGTCAGCGATGTGCCCGCCGGCGGCAAATACTCGTTGCAGTACGCTTTCACCGCGGGGAATCCTCAGCCCTGTGCGCCGGCCCAGGCCTCGCCGGGCGACCTGCTCACCGGCGCGCTTAACGCGAACAGTTGCCCCACCGCGCTCGGACTCGCAGACCTGTACACGATGACGCTGCCTGCGGCCGGCACGCTCGAGCTCGGCCTGAGTTCGCTGGACTTCAATACCCGCCTGGCCGTGCGCGATTCCAAAGACAACCTGATCGTCCTCAACGACGATTCCAGCGGCCTCACGGCGTCGCAAATCACCGCCGATCTTCCGGCGGGCGTGTACACGATCGTGGCTGCCGCCATCTCCGGCGCCGGCCGGTATCAGGCCACTACGAAGTTCACCGGCCATGACATTCCCGCGTGTACGTTCGCTCAGGCACTCGATCTCAATGGAGGCTATGTCCAGTACCTCGGCTCCAACAGTTGCCGCGGCGCCGGCGGTCAGCCGGTGGACTACTATACCTTCACTCTTTCCGCCGATTCGCTGGTGCTCGCCGTGATGACTTCGAGCCAAGTCGACGGCCATCTCACGCTGTACGACTCGGGCGGGAACCCAGTCCGTTGGGACGAGAACAGCTACGGCCCCGGCGATCCCCTGATCGTGCAGTACCTGTCCGCCGGCGCCTACAAGCTGGGCGCGCGCGACGCCGCCGGCGGTCCCGGCGGTCTTTATGAGGTGGACCTCCGCACCGTTCCGGGCCCTCGGCCCCCATTCTGCACCGTCGCGGGAAGCATTGCTCCGGGAGGCAGCCTGACCGGCAACATTACATACACCGCCTGCCAGTACATCGATGGCACGTTCGCGGATATGTACACCCTGAGCCTCGCCGCCGGTGCCGCCATCGACCTTCGCCTCAACTCCGCCGACTTCGACGCCTACCTCATCGTGCTGGACGCCAAGGGCAACGTTGTCGATGTCGACGACGACTCGGGCGGCGGCACCAATGCCCGCATCGTCGACACCTTACCCGCCGGCACCTACTACATCGTGGCCAAACCTCTCGGCGACTATACCCAACACGGTGCCTACACGCTCTCCCTTGCCAATCCTGCTGGATAATAGATGTGGATGTCCACGCAATCGGTTTGCGGAAAGTGCGGCGGTACCGGCTGGATCATCGTCGAGCGAGCCAACGTAAGCGGCGCGGAGCCTTGTGATTGCCGCTCGCAAGGTCGCGCCGAACGCCTCGAAGAGCGCGCCCAGATTCCGGTTCTCTACCGCAACGCCTCTTTCGAGAACTTCAAGGCCGACGGCCCGTACGGGCAGGAACTCAAGCGCGTGATGACCGCCGTGCGCGCCTACGTGGACGAGTTCCCCGGCGGACCGTTTCCGGGGCTGCTGCTCATCGGCGATACCGGCTGCGGCAAGACCCACCTCGCCGTCGCCGCGCTGCGCCGCATCATGCAGAAAGGCTTCGAAGGTCTCTTCAACGACTATCAGACGCTGCTGGATCGCATACGCTCCGGATACGATTCGGCGTCCAACTCGTCGGACAAGGAGGCGTACCACGGGGCGCTCGACGCGGAGGTCCTCCTCCTCGACGACCTGGGAGCGCACCGCGTTACCGATTGGGTGCAGGACACCGTAACCAGCATCATCACCCACCGCTGCAACAACAAGAAGCCGCTGATCGCCACCACCAATCTCCCGGAGACGGCCATGCAGTCCTCGGGAGGCATCACGGATTACCGCCGGACACTCGCGGACTACATCGGCGCGCGCGCACACTCGCGCTTGTTCGAGATGTGCCGTGTGGTCCGGATAACCGCCGGCGACTTCCGCAAGCGGAAGGACCTCGGATTTTGAAACGACTCGCCGCCCTGCTCGTGCTGACGGCTGCCACGGCGGCGGGTGCGGAGAACCGCGAGCCCTACCTCCAGGCCGTGGAATTCCCGTATCACCTCTATCCGCACGCACTGTGGGAACGGGAGCTGGTATGGCTGAAAAACATCGGCGTGCAGACCGTGGCCTTCGCGATTCCCCGCGATTTTCACCAGTTGGCTTCCGGCGAATTCGATCTCTCCGGCCGTTCCAGCCCGCGCCGGGACCTGACCGGTTTCGTTCGAGCGCTGCGCAAACTCGGCTTGCACGGCTGGATTCGCAGCGACAACACCTGGAAGGGTGACGCGGCATGGATCAAACTGCTCGATCAGACCCTCGCCACCCAGACCGTCAGCCACGGCGGACCGATTGCTTTCGTGGACGACCGCGCGCTGGCGATCGACGCCGCTGCCGCGCCCGTTCCGGTTGCCGTGATTTCCGCCGTCGATCCAGGCGCCCTTGCGCGCAGCCGCGAGGCTATGATCCACGGCGGCGCGCTCTTGTGGACCGCGGTCGAGGACTCGCTGTATCCGGCGGGCTGGGCGCCCGCTCCCGGTGAGGTATTGCGCAAAGGCGCCGTCGGACTCTCCGGGGATGAGCACGAAACCACGGCCGCGCTCCGGCGCACCACCGCACTGCTCCGTTCGTGGGCAAGGTTGCTGCCGGAGATGCACTCCGCAATCCTGCCCAAGCCGCTGGCGGGGAAGTTCCCCGCCGGCATCACTGCCCTGGAGCTGGTCAGCGCCTCGGCAAGCGCCGTCAGCATCACCAACAGCGGGCCTTCGCTGTTCCACGACGAGCTGCGCGTCTATGAGCCGCTCTCGCGGCGCACACTGGTCATCCCGAGCGTGGCCATCGCACCCGGAGAATCGCTTTGGCTCCCCATCAGTGTATCGCTGGGGCCCGCCGGGCTTTGCACCGACTGCACCAACTTCGCGTCTGCCGAGAACATCGTCTACGCCACCAACGAGCTGCTCTCCATCGAGTACGAGAACGGCATCCTGGCCATGGAATTCGCCGCGCCCCAGGCCGGCGAGGTGATCCTGCAGCTTGCCCGCCAGCCGGTGGGGCCGTTCCTGGCCGCGGGCAAACCCACCGATTTCGAATGGGACGAAGCGCACATGCGCGCCCGGCTCACCATCCCGGCCAGCCGGCAGCAGGGCAACCGGGTGCGCATCGGCATCGCCATGGAGGCACCGGAGACCTCGGCCTTCTTCAACGAGCTGCACCGCCTGGTCATCGGCCGCAAGAACACCGTCTCGACCATTTATTCGTCCCCCGAAGTCGCCGCACGCTCGCGGCTGCGTCTGCCCGACGGCTACACCGCCACGTCCGTCAACAAATCGCCCAACGAGATCGACTACGAAGTCGCCGTGCCCGCCGAGGCGATTCACGGCAGCTTTGTCTCCCTCGCTCTCGAAGCCGACGGAGTGGCTCTCGGCCGCGCTCGCGTGCAGCTATTTCGCCCGGCTTCTATCCGTCTGCTCAGCGGCATGCAATTCCACATCGGCGGCGAGACGGAGATCACGCCCGATCCACCCGTGGCGGCAATCGAGCCCAAAGGCGGCTCCAACATCGAAATCTCGATTCGCAACAATTCCGCGCAGATCCAGAACTACCACCTCGAAATCGCGGGCGAGGGCCTCGACTTCTTCCCGGCCAGGACCGACATTGCCATGGCGGGCACCGATGAGCGGCGCATCGAGTTCCGCGTCTTCGCGCACGATGGCATCACCGGGCTGCGCGATTTCAACCTCAAGGTGACCGGCGGCGCCGACGTCTCCATCCCGATGCGGTTGATTCTCGTCCCGCGCAACGCAACCGTCGTCTGGAGCGCCGACCTCGACGGCGATGGCGAACCCGAATGGATCGTCGAGTCCTCCAAGGTGCGCGCCATCTTCTCCGCACAGGATGGCGGCCGTTGGATGGAGCTCACCTGGAAGGACACCAACACCAATTTCCTGCCCGAGGCCGGACTCCTGGCTCGCCGCGGCCCGGCAGAGGTGCGCCCGATCACCGGCGGCCTGGAACTCGCCGGCCGGGACTGGAAGCGCACGGTAAGCCTCAATGGCTCCGGGCTTTCCATCGACCAGTCGGAGCCGCTCCCTGCCGAAAGGCTGGAAACGACGAAGCGCGCCGGCACCGCCCTCTCCGTGGACCACCCCTCCACAACCCGCGCGGTCTATACGCTCAGCGAATCCGCGCCGGCAGGCCGCTAGTTGCTGGTAGCGGGTCGCTCGAAAAAGACGAACCGACCGAACTGGCGCCTGCATCTGGCCCCAATATGCCTCGTGAATGCTGTGCTGATGGCCTGAAGGCGGCGAAGCTCTACCGAAATCCCCGGGAATCGCAGCACTGGGTGGTGTCGTTGAATGGCTGCTGGATGCGCTTTCCCGCGAAAATCGGCGGCTGGGGCGAACGCCGCGGCCTCATCAACTTACGGGGGCAGCGCCTGCAAAAGGTGCCCCTCTGGCTTGCCTTCAACACGGGCCTGTTGGAATACCTTCAGAAACGGAAGCTCGGGCGCGCCGCCTGAGTCCCGCACTCGGCGCGTCGCAATCCTCCTTGAGGGGGGATACTACCCCCATCCATGGGTGGTTCCCACCCACCTGCATAAGACCATTTGATTCAACGCGGAAACACGCGCAAACTGTCACCAATGACTCAGAAGCGTGTATGTCTGACCTGCAAGAATAAAGGGTGCGTGGCTCAGTGCCGCTTCACCAAACCGGCAACCGAACGGCCCGTCACGGTCGACAAGCGCGCTGCATAAAAAGGTCGTCCGATGGCGAAACTGTACCGAAGTCCACAAGAGCCGCAGCATTGGCTGGTCTGGATGGAACGCCTGGGTTGGATGCGATTTCCGGCGAGGCTTGACGGTTGGTCGGACCGCTGCCCGATGCTCTCGGTTCCCCGTCACGGCCTTTGCGAGGTACCTATCAGGCTCGCATTCAACACCGGCCTGCTCGAGTCGCTGCGCCTCTCCCGGTTCCACCGCGCCGCGTGACGCCCGTGCTATCCATTAGGGATGGATTACATCCGTCTCGGCTCCACCGGTTTGAAAGTGTCTCGCCTCTGTCTGGGCTGTATGACCTACGGCTCGAAAAAGTGGCGCGAGTGGGTCCTGGAGGAGGACGAGAGCCGTCCGTTCATCCGGCGCGCCCTCGAGGCCGGCATCAACTTCTTCGATACCGCGGATATCTATTCGGTCGGCGCCAGCGAGGAAATCCTTGGCCGCGCGCTGCGGGATTTCGCCCCTCGCGAACAGGTCGTCATCGCCACCAAAGTGTTCAACCCCATGGGCGACAGTCCTAACCAACGGGGACTCTCGCGCAAGCATATTCACGAAGCCATCGACGCCAGCCTGCGGCGCCTGCGCACCGATTACGTTGACCTCTACCAGATCCACCGGTTCGATTACGAGACACCGGTCGAAGAGACCCTGTGCGCCCTGGATGACGTGGTGCGCGCGGGCAAGGCGCTGTACATCGGCGCGTCCAGCATGCACGCCTGGCAGTTCGCTAAGATGCTGTACACCAGCAGCCGCCTGGGAGTAGCGCGCTTCGTCGCGATGCAGAACCATTACAACCTGGTGTATCGCGAGGAGGAGCGGGAGATGCTGCCCCTGTGCCGCGAGGAAGGCATCGGCGTCATCCCGTGGAGTCCCCTGGCGCGCGGCTTCGTCATGGGCAACCGGCGCCCGCAGGATTTCGGCGACACCACGCGCGCCAAGACCGACGACTACGCGAAGCAGCTCTACTACCGGCCCTCCGATTTCGCAGTGGTGGACCGCATCACGGAAGTGGCGCGCCGGCGCGGCGCCTCAAACGCACAAGTCGCCCTCGCGTGGGTATTGCAGCAGCCCGGGATTACGGCCCCGATCATCGGAGCCAGCCGGATGGCGCACTTTGACGATGCCATTAGCGCGTTGAGCGTGAGGCTAGATGATGAGGAATTGAAGGCTCTCGCCGAGCCCTACCAGCCGCACCCGGTGCTGGGGCACTCGTAGATCTACTTACATCCCAAGTCCCGTTCGGCGCTCTTCTCCAGGGCCTCGGCATCGGCCGCTCGCTCGTGGTCGCGGTAGAGGCGTGCCAGATTCTGAGTTGCCTGGCAGACGTGGTTGTGGACGAGTTCGCACTGCAGATTCAGATTACCGTTGACCACGGCGCAGCTTCCCGGGTCCGCCCGTTGATACAGGCGTACCAGGCTGTCACGCGCCGCGAAATAGCCGGGACTGAGGATCAACGCCTGCATCAGGGCAACCTCGGCCTGGCGCGCGTCGCCGGCCTGGAGGTGCGCATCCGAAAGGGCTTCGAACAGCGCCGGCGCGATTGCCACAGATTCGCCTTCGCGCACATCGGCCATCGCACTGCCGACATCCCCCAGGCGCAGGTGCGTGCGGGCAAGCTCGGCGTAGATGGGGAACCAGCCGACGCCCGTAGGCGTCCTGCCTCGCGCCAGGTCCTGCCGATGCGTTTCGGCGGTGTAGGCGCGGTCCACCGCCGCCCCGCGCCGCAATATGGCAAGCGATTTCTCGTACCATGCGCGCCGTCCCGGCTCGGGCGAGAGATCTCCCTTGGTGCGATACCAGATGCCCGCCGCTTCCCAGGCTCGCGTGCTGTTCCACTTGTCGTCCAGCGGTGCGAGAATGTCCAGCGCCCGGCCGGCTTCGGCCACGATGCGGTCTATGTTCGATGCGTCCGGATTTCCCATCGCGAACGCCAGGCTGAGATGCGTCTTGAAGCTGTTCGGGCTGGCCTGCGCCGCGCTGTTCCACAGCGTGTACTGATCCTGCCAGTCGGGGTTGCGCATCCAGGTGCGTGCCAGCAATACCAGGCAGATTACGCCGGCAGCCACCCTGGCGTGCCGGCCCGCGAAATGATAGATCGCGATGGCGAGGCATCCGGCGACACCCACCGCGGGCAGATACAGGAAGCGCTCGCCGAGAATCGTGCCGATCAGGAGCACCACGTTCGAAGTCGGCGCCAGTGCCGCGAAGGCGAACATCGCGAAGAAGAACGCCGGCCGGCTCCAGCGCCAGGCGCACAGGGCCGCGGCAAGCGCTGCCGCCGGCACCGCGATCCAGGGCCAATCGCGGGCGGAAAACAGCGGGATCTGGTTGTAAGAATAGTCCGCCGAGAGAGCCTGCGGCCACGCAAGCAGCGCCAGGTACTTGCCCAGAACCTTGAGCGCCGTCAGGCGGCCGGTGACGAAGTCCGTGGTGAAAAGAGGGTTGTCGGTGGGCGGAAGGTGGGTATTGGGGAGCGAAGCCAGAACGTTGTGCCGCAGCAGGAAGAACAACGCGTAGGGCGGAACCAGCATCAGGTAGCCCGGCGCGCGGTTGCGCCACGAGCCGCTCTTGCCGAACGTGAAATCGTAGAGCAGCATGCCCGCGACCACCACCACCGCATTCTCTTTCGAGAAGATTCCGATCGCCGCGGCAGCCATCGCGCCCGCCAGCCATCTCCGCCGCGCGGCGCCCGCACTCCGCGTGCTGAGGATGTAACACACCAGCCCCGCGAGAACGCCCAAACCCGCCATCGCGTCGCTGCGTCCAATGATGTTGGTCACCGACTCCGTCAGCACCGGATGCACCGACCACAGCGCCGCTACCGCCACCGCCACCTCGGCCTGCTCGATCACCAGCAGGCTGAGAACGTAGGCCAGCGCGACGTTCGCCGCATGTACCGCAAAGTTGAACCAGTGATATCCGGCCGGCTGCGTCCCGTTCCCCAGGATGGTGTAGTTGAACAGGTGCGAGAGCGTGGCCAGAGGCCGGTAGACTCCGCCCGCGACGTGCCCGAACCAGTAGTCCTTGGTCCAGATCAGCGCGAGGTTTTCGGGCGTAGCCGCCTGAATGCGCGGGTCGCCGAGAATCAGTTGCGCGTTATCGCCGGGAAATCCCGTGCCGAATGAATTGGAGTAGGCAAGAAACGCCAGCCCCCACAGTGCCAGCACCCGGCGCGCGTGAACCTTCATAGCGCCGCGCGGGCCTTGGCTTCCTCACCCCACACCAGCGCACCGGGCCCGGAAAGATCGATGAACTTCTGATATTGCGCGCGCGCGTCGTCTCGCCTGCCTTCTTTCTCGGAGAGCCGCCCGCGCAGGTAGAACAGGCGCGGCATGTAGAACGCCGTGTAGATCGTGAAGCCCGTGCGGGGTGGGATCGGATTCGCCTTGAGCAGCGCGGCGGCATCGTTGGCCTTTCCGGTTTCCAGGCAGGCCCACGCCAGCAGTACCTCGAGTCCATCGGGCGCGGGTGTGCCGCTCTCCCGCATCTGCCTCAGAGCCGTTTCCGCCGCCGCAAAATCGCGGCTCACCAGCAGCGCATACACCAACGCGAGATTCTTCACGGCCGCGAGACCGGGCTGGGGAAACTGCTGCGCGGCGCGCGCGCTCCACTCCGCCGGAGAAGCCGCCGGCATTGCCAGGAACCGCGCCACCAGCGCCGTGCCCAGGCTGGCCGGCGTAACCGGGCTCATGGCTCTCTGCACGTTTTCCGCTGCGGCCTTCTGGTCGCCGAGCATCAGGCGCAAAACCGAAGCTTCCGCCCATGCCTGCGATGCGCCGTCGCGCCAGCCGGCCTTTTCGGCCGAGGCTGCGCCGGCCTCCATCCGGCTCGCCGCCTGGCTGCGCTGCCCGGTCAGCCACATCCACTCTGCGCGCTTGAGCTCCACTCCCGGGTCTTTGGAGGCTGTACGAGCTTCGAAGTACTGTTCCGCCAGTTTGCTCGCCGCCGTCGGTTCTCCGGCCAAAAGCCGTGCCATCGCGGCCTTCAACAGGTCGCCATCGCTGAGGAACGTGTGATCCTTCTGGTTGGCCTGCAAATAGAAGCTCTCGGCTTCGGCCAGTTTTCCGTTCAACAGGTTGAGGTCGCCCATCGAGTCCAGCGGGTTGGCATCGTTGGAACGTAGCGCCTGGTAGCGGCGCAAGGCAGCCATCCCTGTCTCCAACTCCCCTGCCTGCGCCGCGGCGTAGCCGAGCAGGTTCAGCATCTCGATATCGTCCGGCGCCAGCGCAACCGCCTTTTGACAGGCCTGCATGGCCTGAGCGTAATCGTGCCGGCTCATGGCAAGATCCGCGAGCGCGCGCCAGATGCCGCCGTCCGACGGATCCAGCCGGGCCAGCTTCAGCAGTGCCGCCTGGCGAGCTCCCGCATCGCCTTCATACTCCGCGGACTCGAGCTCGAAGCGCACCCGCTCGATCTCCGGAAGGTTCTTGAGCGCCAGCGCCTGCAGGATCACCGCCTGCGCCCCCGCCCGGTCCCCGCTCTGAGCCTTGATCTGCGCCAGGTTGTGATAGGACTGCAGATACTCCGGGTCGGCGGCGATAGCCTGCGCCATCCCCTGTTGCATGGCCGTGGCGTCGGAGGCTTCGTTGGCCTTGATGAACAGCATCAGCGCCTCGGAATTGCGCACCCCGGGGGCAGCCGGATTCGGCGTGATCTGGCGCGCGAGCGCGGTGGCCGCTCCAATCACATCGCCGGCCGGCGCGGATGCTTCCACCACCTTCACCGTCTTCAGGGTTCGCTCATCCTCGATGGTGAACCGCGCTTCCAGCCTGTGATTGCGCACCGTGTACTCGCCGTAGCCGATTTGGGTCGCGCCGGCCGCAAGAGCCAGCGGAGTTTCGGTGGAGATGCCAGGCGCCGATACGGGACGAGGTCCCTGTGCCCTGTAAAAGGCATAGAGGCGGGCTAGCCGGATTCCGCTCAATTCGGTGATGAGCACTTCGGAGATCGCCCGTCCCTGCCAGTCCACCGACGAATCGCCGCTGAAGTTTTCGAATCGCAGGATGGCGATACGCTGTGGGACTGCCTGCCCCGACTGGCGGGCACAACCCGCCATCAGGATGGCCGCCAGTAGTCCGCCCCGCGCGGCTCTACAATACACGCGGCTCCAGGGTCAGCAGTTGCTTGAATTCCGGCATCTCGCGCATGCTCGCGAATGCGGGGTCTTCGGCCAGTTTCTTCCGTTCCTTGTAGCCCTCTTCGATGGCCTTGCGCAGATATTGCAGCGCGAGATCGGTGCGCCCGCCCTGCGCGTACAGAGTTGCCATCCAGTAATGATACTTCGCGCGGTCCGCCACGCTGCGCTCCTGCAACAGGACGCCGTAGCTGCTGTGATGTTCGAAGACCTCCGGGTCCAGCTTCAAAGCGGTCCGGAACTCTTCGACAGCAGGTTCCATCTGGTTGCGCGCAAAGTAGGCCATGCCGAGATTGCTGTGGATCGACGCCTGTTCCGGCGCGATCTTCAGTGCCCGGCGGTATTGGCTGATGGCGCGGCGATAGTTTTTCTTGGTGTAGTAAATGGTGCCGATGTTATTGACGGCCTCGTGATATTGAGGGTTCAGCTTCACCGCCTGCTGGTAGCACTTCAGCGCTTTGTCGAGCTCCTGCAGCTGATGATACGCGATGCCGGTTTTGTTCCGGAGTATCGCGTCTTTTGGGGAACCTTCACCGAAAGCCTCGATGGCCTCCCGGTACATTTTGCGAGCCATGAAAATATCGCCGCGGGTTTCGGCCGAAAGCGGCGCCGGCCGTTCCACGGAGGTAGTCTGCGGGACCGAGCTTTTGTCGAGGATGGGCTGCGAATACCCCGTCGCCACACACATCACAGCCGCGAGGAAAATGGAGCGTGGTTGGTAAACCATACGTGCCCCCTGGTTGATATTTAAGCACAACCGGAATCAGGGAGCACTCCCTGCCGACAGTTAACGTGTGAACGTGAGGCGAACCGCACAAACCGATCGAGCTCGCAGGCGAATCGGCCCTACCACTACTTGAACCGCCCGAATATTCGCTGGAAGAGACCCTTTTTCTTCTCTTCTTTTTTCTCTTCCTGCTTCGGCGCAGGAGGCGCAGCAGCCGCAGTCGGCGGGGGTGCACCCGCTGCCTGCCGGGCGGCCCGGCTGGCCGGCGATTCCGTGATCCGTCCATCGCCGGTCGACCCCGTGAAACTCGGCGTGGCCACTCCAGGCGAAACCAGTGGCGCCGCGGGTGCCGGTGTCTCCCAGCCGGATACCGTCGCCGGTCCGCCGCGCCCGCCGTGCAGCGTGCAGACCTGCACCGGCTCGGTGCCCGCGATGTAGACCTCGGGATGCGTTTGCGGACAGGACGCCGTCGCCGGCATCCCCGTAATTGAATCCACATCGATCGATACGATCCCGGGTGGCGCGCGGAACGGCTTGGTATCGCGGTACTCACGGTAATTGAGCGCCCGCGTCATGAACTCCGCCCAGATGGGCGCCGCGGAGTGTGCCCCTTCCAGGTCGAGTTCGCTATTGTCGTCGATTCCTACCCACACCACGCACAGCAGTTCACTGGTATATCCCGCGAACCAGCCGTCGTGGCTGGTGCCGGTCTTTCCCGCTGCCGGAACATTGAACTTGTAGCGGGCCCGTACGCCGGCCGCGGTGCCGGTGCGCATCACCTCTTCCATCAGGTTGGTGGTGAGGTAAGCCACCCGCGGATCGAGTACCGGTTTCTCCTCGATCTTGTTCTTGAAGACCGTATTGCTGTGATTGTCGCGCACCAGAGCAATCATGCTCGGTTTCACGTAATTGCCGCCATTGGCAAAAATGGTGTACGCCCCGATCGCCTCCAGCGGCGTGATTTCGTATGCGCCCAGCGCCACCGCCGGCGTGGGCTGGATTTTGTAATTCATGCCGGCTTTATTGGACAGCTCGACCACCGAATCCAGCCCGGCCATCAGCGCCACCTTCACCGTGGGCACGTTGCGCGATTCGGCCAGGGCGGTGCGCAGAGTGATCGTGCCTTTGAACTTGCCGTCGAAATTCTTCGGGCTGTAGGGCGGTTGATTGTCGAAGGTGAAAGTGGTCGGCTCGTCCACCACCGTGGTGGAGATCGTGATGGGATTGGCCTGCCCCGTGAGCCCGGTGTTCAGCGCGGACGCGTACACGAACGGCTTGAAAATCGAGCCTGGCTGCCGTTTCGCCAAAACATGGTTGAGCTGGCTCATCCCATAGTTGCGCCCGCCCGCCAGGGCCTTGATTTCACCGGTATGCGGATCCATCGCGATCAGCGCCACTTGCGCCTGGGGCGGAGTTTTGCCCTTCCAGCGCCGCTGCTTCTTGATGAGCTCGTCCACCTGCGCCATGCCCGCCCGGATGGCTTCGCCGGCGGCGCGCTGCAGGCGCATGTCCAGCGTGGTGTACACCCGGAACCCCGTTGAGGTGAAGTCCGTGTCCTGAAACTTCTGCTGCAGCGTGTCGTTCACCAGGTCGACGAAGTACGGAGCGTCCACGCTGGAACTGCCCGTCTTCGCCACGGTCAGGGGCGTGTCCACGGCCAGGGCATAATCGCGATCGCTGATCTGGTCGTTCTGCCGCATCAGGCTGAGCACCACGTTGCGGCGCTCCTTCAAACGGTCGGGGTGCCGGTAGGGATCGTAGATCCCCGGACGCTGGATCATGCCCGCCAGCTCGGCGGCTTCCGGCAGCGTAATCTGGCTGAGGTCCTTGCCGAGATAGACCTCCGCCGCCTCGCCGAAACCGTGGATCGCGAAGCTGCCGCGCCAGCCCAGCGGCACCTGGTTGGCATAGAATTCGAAGATTTCTTCCTTGGACAGCTTCTGCTCGAGTTGCAGAGTGATGATTGTTTCGGCGAGCTTGCGGCTCCATCGCTTGTCCTGGTCCAGCCAGAACATGCGCGCCGTCTGCATGCTGAGCGTCGAAGCGCCCTGGTCTTTGCGGCCCTCGCGAATATCGATGTAAGCAGCCTTGAGGATCCGGCCCGGGTCGAACCCGGAGTGCTGGAAAAACCGCTTGTCCTCCGCAGACGTCACGGCGTCCACCAGCACCCGCGGAATGTCGCGGAACTTCACCATGCGGCGCTTTTCGCGGCTGGGTCCGCTCACCGCCTGGATCAACTGGGGTTCGAGCTGGTACTGCGTGCGCTGCGTGTTGTCCTGAAGCGAGACGATCTGTACGATCTTACCGTTATTGAAGCGGATGACACCCGGTTCCTGATCAAAGTAGGAATCGGCATGGGGGAAGACTTCAATCGCATTCGGCCTGACCTGGTAATAGCCGATCGGGTTGTCGCGAGATTCGCTGTAGCCGGAGCGGCGCAGTTCCACCACGATGTCGTTCGGGTTGATCGCGTCGCCCACGGCCACCGATTGCGGCGCGGCGAAAATCTTGGCCGAGTTTGCGAAAACGCCCGCCCGCAGCTTGTCGTCGATGATGGTGGCGAACTTCGCGTAAAAGTAGGTAAACGCCGCCAGCCCGGCAATCACGAAAAGCCCAAAAACAATGATGAGCCAGCGTCCCACCGGGCCGAGCACAAAGCGCGCCAGGCCGCTGGTTCGCAGTTTCATGCGCTGCTTCTTCTGCTTCTTCGCTGGTTGATCGGCGGTCTTGGGCACTACCTCTAATTCTCTCATGGCAGATGTCCGTGGGGCAGATTTCCTGTCAGCTCTGAATCAGCGGCTGCCGGCGCCGGGATAGAAGTGCAGGTCCACCGTGTAGAACGGAAGAGTGACGCGAACGAAGTAGCGCACGTCGATTCGGAGTCCATCTGAACGATCGATGTGCACGTTGTCTGCCGTGATGGGCAAATCCAGTTCGGCCGCTTTTTTCAATACGTTCGCGCGCAACGCCTCGTCGGGCTGGGCGTGCGCGGCGGCGTCACGGGTAAGATTTGCCACAAAATTCTGCAGTTCCAGGTTATGGATGTAGATTGGACTGAACAGCCCGCCAAACGCCAACAGGGCTGCTAAGACGGCGACAGCGGCCGCGATGCGCCATCGGGGGACGCGGTTCACTTTCGATCGCCGGAACCCTTCCCCGTCTCGCACAGCTCGGCCCAGATATCGTCGGAGTGCGGTGTCCATTCCGCGTTGGCCAGGCCGGAAATCTGCAGTTCGTCCTCTTTCAAAGTCCCGTGTCCGTACGGGCAGATGTACTCGATCTGCGGCCGCCCGAATTGCAGAATGCTGCTCCACGAGCCGGTCTCGATCGGCATTCGCAGGCGTCGCAGGCACACCCGGCAGCGGTAACGCTGGTCCCATACAACCAGGTAGAGCGCGCCCGCCAGAAGCAGGAACCAGACCATCAGAGCCAGGTCGCACAAAAGGAAGTTGATGCCCTTATCGAGCGGCGCCAGGACATCCTTCTCGGGAGGAAAAAACTTCGAAATGACAGCCAGGAGCAACCGGAAAACCACTGCCGTCGCGGTCAGTTTGCCGGTGAACCACGCCCAGTAGCGCATACACTTTTGACGGCTCCCTACACCTTTAGTTTCGACCCAACGGGCCGGGGAAGCAAGGGGTGGCGCGCGTTTCGCGCGTTTCAGTCGGTGCTTGCCATGTAGCGTTACACCAGCGCTCCGGCGACCACCTCGATCGCTGCTTTACAGAAGGCAGGCAGATCTTCGGGCTTCCGGCTGGTGACCAGGTTGTTGTCCACCACCACCTCGGCGTCGACCCAATGCGCCCCGGCGTTGACCACGTCGTCCTTGATGGCGAAAAAACTGGTCGCCTTGCGGCCCTTCAGCATGCCGCCCGCCGAACAGAGCACCCACGGGCCGTGGCAGATGGAGGCCACGAGCTTGCCGTGGCGGTCCATGTCGTGCACGAACTGGTTGGCCTTCGGATGCCGGCGGATGTGGTCGGGCGCATAGCCGCCGGGGATCACCACGCCGTCGAAATCGGCGGGATTGGCGTCGTCGTAAGATAGCTGGCACTTGACCGGATAGCCAAGCTTGCTGGTATAGGTCTCGCCGGCTTTCACGCCAACGGTGATGACGGTCGCACCGGCTTCCTGGAAGCGGAACAGCGGGTACCAGACTTCCATTTCCTGGTAGATGTTGTCCACCAGGATCGCGATCTTTTTCCCAGTGAGGTCCATGGATCTATGGTACCCGGTGCCGCGCCACCCTAATGCCGGAATAGATTGCGCAATATAAAGAACACGTTCGCCGGCCGCTCCGCCAGCCGCCGCATGTAGTAGGGATACCAGGCGCCGCCGAACGGAACGTACAGCCGCAGGCGATATCCCTGGGCCACCAGCCTCCGCTGCAAGTCGCGCCGGATACCGTACAGCATCTGGAATTCGAAGGCGTCGCGCGCGATGTTCCGCTCGGCCACATACCGTTCGATCTGCGCGATCAGCTTCTCGTCGTGCGTCGCCATCGCCGGGTAGGCGCCGCCGTCCAACAGGAGCTTGGCGAGATCGAGGTAGTTGCGGTCAACGTCGGTCTTCTCCGGGAAAGCCACGCTGGCCGGCTCAAGGTAGGCGCCCTTGCACAGCCGCACGCGGATGCGGGCGGCGTTCAGAAACTCGATATCGGCCTGACTCCGGAACAGGTACGACTGAATCACGGTTCCCACGGCGCCGTACCGCGCGTACAGCTCGGCCACCAGGTCGAGCGTCCGCTGCGTGTACTCGCTCGACTCCATGTCCACCCGCACGAACCCGCCGAGCTCGGCCGCCCGCCGCACAAGCTGCTCGACGTTCGCCAGACACTGCGCCGCCGAGAGATCGAGCCCGAACTGCGTGAGCTTGAGCGAGACGTTGGCCTCGAGGCCCTCACCATGCAGCGCGTCGAGGACCGCAAGATACACATCGCGGGCCGCGGCCGCCTCCTCTAGATTAGTCACGCTCTCGCCCAGGTGGTCCAGCGTGACCGTGATGCCTTCGGATTTGAGTTTGCGGGCGACCGTGATGGCCTGGTCGAGAGTTTCGCCAGCCACGAACCTGGTAGCGAGACGCCGCGCCAAAAGAGATGTTTCCATCCACCTGCGAAGGAGCTTCCGGCGCGAAAGGAAAAGGAAGAGACTGCGCACCACGTGTAGGTTAACATCGTGCGTGCTAAACTTCACATTAGCGTGGTCACTGACAAGCCGATGCAAATCCGGCCGGGTGAACTGCGTTGCCCGCGCTGCTTTCACAAGGACATCGTTCCCTCGCTGCCCAGGGGGTGGCGCGACGCATTCATGCGCTGGCTTGGCAGAATCCCGCGCCACTGCCGGTTCTGTGAGAAGCGATTCTACGTCAGGGAATTGCCCACGCAATCAGGTTAGAGTGGTGGTGGAGCCGCCCTAATGCCAGGACTTGCCGTGCTCGCTTTGTTCGCCGCCGCCGTGCCGAACGCCGTCGTGCAACAGCCGGTTGCCAACATGTATTCGCGCCCCAGCGAAGATGCCGACGTCGTATCGCAGGCCATCTACGGCGCCAACGTTGCCGTCTTGGAGCAGAAGGACGGCTGGGCCCATATCCGCACCGCCGATGAGTACCTGGGCTGGACGCCGCTCAAGGACATAGTACTCGGTCCGGCCTACGGATCGACCGTGAAGGTCGCCGAAGTGCAGAGCCTGTTCGCCCACATCTACCGTGAACCTAATGTCACGCGTCACGCCCCGCTGATCACGGTGCCGTTCGAAGCGCGCCTCGAAGTCGTCGGTGACACTCAAGAAGACGGGCGCTGGCTCCAGGTACGGCTGGTCGACGACCGCGCCGGCTGGATCCAGGCCGGCGATGTCAGCCTCGCACCCAGGAAGATGAGCATCCCCGAGACGCTGGAGTTCTCGAAGCGCTTCATGGGCCTGCCTTACACCTGGGGAGGAACGTCGAGCTACGGCTACGATTGCTCCGGCTTTTCCCAGATGCTGGGACGCCGCCGCGGGCTCAACATGCCGCGCGACGCGCAGCCGCAAGCCGATTGGAGCGGCGTGGTCCCGGTGGACCCCAAGGACCTCCAGCCCGGCGACCTTCTCTACTTCGGCAGCTCGGACAAGAAGATCACTCACACCGGCATCTATCTGGGCGGCGGCAAGTTTATCAACGCCACGACATACCAGACGCCGATGGTCCGCATCGACGATCTGAACGAGCCGCACTGGACCAAACTGCTGGTGGCGGCGAGGAGAATAAAATGAACCGGCGCGATTTCATGAGGACCGGCGCCATGGCAACCACCGCTGGACTGACAGGCGCCGCCGCAGCGCCCCCGACCTTCACGACGAAAATCGTACGCCTCAATCTGCAGCACACCTGGACGACCACCATGTCGTCGAGCCAGTACCGCGATACCCTGCACGCCGCCTACAGCCGCGATGGAATCACCGGACATGGCGAGGGCGCTCCCATCGTCCGCTACCACGAAGACGCCGTGGGCGCGCAGAAGGCCGCCGAGAGCGTCCGCGATCTCCTGCTCCAGAGCGACCCGATGCAGTTCGGCAAGATCATGGCCCAGGTATTCGAGCGCGTGAAGGGCGAATGGGCGGGCAAGGCGGCAGTGGATATAGCGCTCATGGATTGGGTGGGCCAGAAGCTCGGAATCCCGCTGTACACATACTTCGGACTCGACCCCAAAGACGCACCGGTCACCACCTTTTCCATCGGCATCGACACCCCCGAGATCACGAAGCAGAAGACTCTCGAGGCCGCGGACTATCCGGTACTCAAGGTGAAGGTCGGCCTCGCCACCGACGAGCCCACCATCGAGGCCGTGCGCAGCGTCACGAAGAAGCCGCTGCGTGTGGACGCCAACGAAGGCTGGAAGGACAAGGAAGAAGCCGTCCGCAAAATCAACTGGCTCGAAAAGATGGGCGTCGAGTTCATCGAGCAGCCGATGCCCGCCGAAATGATCGAGGAGACGCGCTGGGTGCGCAGCCGCGTCCACATCCCGGTGATCGCGGACGAAGCCTGCCAGCGCGCCAGCGACATCCCCAGGCTGAAGGAAGCCTTCGACGGCGTCAACGTGAAGCTGGATAAGAGCGGCGGCATCCTGGAGGCCTACCGCATGATCCAGATCGCCAAAGCGCTCGGCATGAAAACCATGCTCGGCTGCATGGTGTCCAGCTCGGTCAGCGTGACTGCGGCGGCGCACCTGTCGCCCTTGGTGGACTACGCCGATCTCGACGGCAACCTGCTGATCTCGAACGACCCGTTTCATGGCGTGCGCGTGGAAAAAGGCAAACTCGTGCTGCCGGGCAAGCCGGGACTGGGTTTGACGCCGGCCGCCTGACGCGCTGCGGAAAGCTGCTTCTTCTATGAGCCACTACCTGGCATTCGATTTCGGCGCCGAGAGCGGGCGCGCGCTGCTCGGCACGCTGGCCGGCGGCAAACTCACAGTCGAAGAGATTCACCGCTTCCCCAATACGCCGGTGCGCGTAATGGGCGCGCTCTACTGGGATACCCTGCGCCTCTGGCACGAGATCCAGCACGGCATCTCGATCGCGGTTCGCGATCGCAAGCTCAATCTCGACGGCATCGGCATCGATACCTGGGGCGTGGACTACGGGCTGCTCGGCGCCGACGGCCAACTCCTCGAAAACCCGCGGCATTATCGCGACGCACGCACCAACGGCATCATGGACAAGTTGTTCGCCGTGGTGCCGCGCGACCAGGTGTTCGGCTACACCGGCATCCAGTTCATGCAGCTCAACACGCTCTACCAACTGTATGCCGCCAGGATTGGCGGCGCGCCCGCCCTGGGCGTAGCCCAGACGCTGCTGAACATGCCCGACCTGTTCAACTATTGGCTGACCGGCGTGGCCAAGAGCGAGGTGACCATCGCCAGCACCACGCAATATTTCAATCCGGTGACGATGTCCTGGGCTACCGGGCTGCTGGAACGTCTCGGAATTCCAACCGGCATTCTTCCGCCGCTGATTCAACCGGGAACGCTCCTGGGCAACATGCTCGATGCGCCGCACACCCCCGTGTATGCGACCGCCGGGCACGATACGGCCGCGGCGGTCGCTGCCGTTCCGGCGGAAGGCGGTGAGAACTGGTGCTATATCAGCTCCGGGACATGGTCGCTGATGGGGCTCGAGCTGGACCAACCCATTATCAACGCGCAGTCGCTGGCGGCGAATTACACCAACGAGGTCGGCGTCGCGGGGACCATCCGGTTCCTGAAAAACATCGCCGGGCTGTGGCTCTTGCAGGAGTGCCGGCGCGCCTGGGCGCAGGAAGGCGCCGAATACTCGTACGAGCAACTGACTCAGATGGCGACGGAGGCTCGGCCGTTCCCGGGCAGGATCGACCCCGACGCGTTTCTCGAGCCCGGCAACATGCTGGCCAAGATCGCGGCCCACTGCCGCGATAACGGGTGCGAGCCTCCGCGCACGCACGGCGAGTTCGCGCGCGCCATCCTGGAAAGCCTGGCCCGGCGCTACCGCGAGGTGCTGGAGAACCTCGAGGCTCTCAGCGGCCGCAAAATCGAGGTCATCCACATCGTCGGCGGCGGATCGCGCAATACGCTGCTGAATCAGTTCGTCGCTGAATGCACGGGCCGCCGCGTGATCGCCGGTCCCAGTGAGGCCACCGCGATCGGCAACATCCTGGTTCAGGCCATGGGCGCGGGCGAATTGAAAAGCCTCGCGGAAGCCCGCGCCGTAGTACGCAACTCCTTCGAACTGACCAGCGTGGGACCGGCTTGAGCCGGTCCTGGACAGGCTGAAGCCTGTCCTACACCACGTACGGCTTCCGATAGACCGCGCGCGTGATCATCTTCGTGGCTTCCGCGTCCCCGGTAAACTTCGGTCCGTCTTCGATCGTCAGCTTGCGGCCCACCCGGTAGCTGATGTTGGCCAAATGGCAGAGGTCCGCGCTGAGGATCGCGTTCGAAAGCGGATCGTGCAGTTCCTTCTCGTTCCGCGAACGGACGCAGGCCAGGAAATTCTGCATGTGCAGCATGGTGGTGTTGTCGGCGCCGCGCTGGGGCCGCTCTTCCATGATCAGCTCGCTCGATTCGCCCTTGTAGGCCTGGAAGCCCTGGTCGCTCATGGCGGCCCAACCTTCGCTGCCGTAGAAGAGGTTGCCGACCCCGACATTGATCGGGTTGCTCGCCGGCCCTACCTGCGTGGGCGCAGGGGCTGCCGGAGGCGCTGCCGGCGGAGCCGCGCCTTGAGCCGGAGGAGCGCCGGGACCGCGTCCGCCACGGCCGGCCGGACCGGCGGTGACCACGCGTCCCTGCCTGACACCCTCTCCGTTGGTCGTCATGCCGCGCACTTCGAAAACGAGTTCCCGGTCGCCGTAATTGAAACCCGCGATCAGCGTGTTCGGCGTTTC
>DATJYJ010000008.1:0-18357 GCA_035578025.1 Verrucomicrobiia bacterium | reverse complement strand
ACCTAACGCTCCGCTGCGGATTCCGAGCGATGCGTTGATCGTGCGCGGCGAAGGCACCGAAGTGGCGGTGGTCAGAGACGATCACACGGTGCACATTCAGAAGATCGAAGTCGGCCGGGATTATGGCGACCGCATGGAAGTGATCAGCGGCCTGAACGAGGGCCAGACGATCATCGCCAACCCCGGCGATGTCGTGCGCGAAGGCTTGCAGGTAGAGCCGGTACCGGTCGCCAGGTAAGGCGCCGGACTCGCTGCAGGTCACCCAGCGAACCGTGTTTCGGAACGGAATCGTCCCCCTTCGTCGTGCACCAGACCACTGGAATCACTCTGCTAACATTGCTTTGGAGCCCATCAGTTGATCACTTGGCACCGGCTGGCATCGCTCCTGCTGGCCTTCCTTGCAGTGGCTCGTGGTGCGGCCGGGCAGCCCGGAGACCTGCCATCTGGAACCGGCGCGAGCCCGACTAGCGAATTGACCGCCGCGATTCGCATTCCCGGCGCGCTGCAAGCCCGCGTGCGCTTCGATCACCTGACTTCGGCAGATGGGCTTTCCAGCGACTCTGTTTTCTCCGTCCTGCAGGACCGCCACGGGTTTCTCTGGTTCGGGACGCAAAATGGCCTCGATCGCTACGACGGCTATCGCATCACCCAATACAAACACGATCCGGCGAACTCGACATCCATCGGGGGCGACTTCATCCAGTTCCTGTTCGAAGACAGCCGGGGAGGCATCTGGTCGGGCCGGAGCACTCTCAGCCGGTTCGATCCCGCGACCGAGACTTTCAAACGCTACGATCTGCCGCCGGAAGTTAGTGGTCGTGCAGTGGTCTGGGCGATGTGCGAGGACCGCGCCGGGCGCATTTGGCTCGCAGCCAGTGGGGTGCCGAGAATCTACCGCATCGACCCGGCGAACGGTGCGTTCACCGCGGTGGATATCGGCACGGGTTTGCCTCCGCAACCGTATCCGAGTATCGAATCCCTGTTCTTGGATTCCAAAGGGATCCTGTGGATCGGTTCTTCCCTGGGGTTGATTCGCCTTGATCCGGCCACTCAGGTAACCAAGGCCTATCCCCCTGCCTATCCGAATCCCAAGATCCTCACTACAAGAATTCGAGGCATCGCCGAAGACGCTTCCGGAGATTTCTGGCTTGCTACCAATGAAGGAGCGCGGAACTTCTTCGACCCGGCCTCTGAAGCTTTTCGCCGGCGCTGGGCAGCGGCAAAAACCGGGGACCTCGGCCAGGATGTGAATAACTCGATTAGTGCAGGACCCGGCGGAGTGATCTGGCAGGGTACGACACACGGACTGCAAGTATTCGATCCGGCAAGCGGCAGGATGGCGGTACTGCGTCACCATCCCGCCGACCGCTACAGTCTCAGCGCCGACGAGATCTGGGCCACCACCACGGATCGCAATGGCGACCTTTGGGTAGGCACGAAAGGCGGCGGGGTCAATCGTTTTTCGCCGGCGAGCATGCGCTTCGGGGCGATTCGGCGCGATCCGGACAATCCGCACAGTTTGGGCGAGGACAATGTTCGGGCGATTTATTGTGATCGTCTCGACATTGTCTGGATCGGCACCTACGGCGGCGGGCTGAACCGGCTCGACCGGACCTCGGGCAAGTGGACGCACTTCCGGCACGATCCCCGCAACTCGCGAAGCCTGGACGATGATCGCGTGTACTCGATTTACGAGGACCGGTCGGGGGAACTATGGATCGGCACCGCTGCCGGGATCAATCGGCTGGACCGCCGGACCGGCGCCTTCACGCGCTTCACACGGGGAACCATCGGTATTTCGGGATCCGCCATCCCCACCTATTCCCTGCTCGAGGATCGCACCGGCCGCTTCTGGTTCGGAGCCGGCAACTTCAACGATACGCTGGACCGGCAGACCGGAGCTGTGGGTCCCATGCAAGAGAATGGCGGACTCTCGAGCTACGAGGACCGCGATGGAAATCTATGGTTCGGCGCGATCACCGGTCTGACGAAGATGGATCTCTCAGGAAAGATCCGGAAAATTCGATTCTCACTCACGCCGGGTACGGACAAACCGGACGTGGTGCAAATCAATTTCATGCACCGGGATTCACACGGAATCATGTGGCTGGCCACAGAAACAGGCTTGATCCGGTTCGATCCCAAAACCGAAAACTACACCAGGTACGCCACCAGCCAAGGTTTGCCGGACAACACGGTGCAGTGCATCGCTCCGGACCGGGAGGGCAACCTGTGGCTGAGCACGAACAACGGCCTCTCCCGGTTTGACCCGCGCACAAACCGCTTTTCGAATTACCACCAGAGCGACGGCTTGCAGGGGGAGCAGTTTAACCGGAAGTCCTGTTTCGTGGATGCCGCGGGAACGATGTATTTCGGCGGCGTCCAGGGGTTTAACATTTTCGATCCGCGCCGCATTCCGCCTTCGCCCGGCGAATCGTCCAAGGTGGTATTGACCGAGTTCCGCCTCCACGGAAAGGTCGTTCCCGTGGGCGCCGGATCGGTGCTGTCCCGGCCGATCTGGGACACGGATCGGCTGAACCTCTCCTATCAGGACAATTCGTTCGCACTCGAGTTCGCTGCATTGAGCTACCGCGACCAGTCGAAGACGCGGTACCGGTTCCGTCTGGACGGACTGGAAGCTCAGTGGACGGAAGTGGACAGCCGTAGCCGGTCGGCCCGGTACACCGGCCTGTCTCCGAGGAACTACCGGTTTCGTGTGCAGGCCTCGACGGACGGCAGGAACTGGAGCGGACAGGAAGCCTCCCTGGCGATCGATATCGCTCTTCCGTGGTGGATGACGCGGTGGAGCCAGGCAGGTGCTGTGCTGGTGTTCGCGAGCCTGCTGTTCGGTACTTACAAACTGCGGGTCCGGGCACTGCAAGCGCGTGGATTGCGCCTGCAGGAGTTGGTGACGCAGAAGACGGCCGAGCTGGTCGAGGCCAGAAATCAGGCGGAGCAGGCCAGGATGCAGGCGGAGCAGGCCAGCACGGCCAAGAGTGCGTTCCTCGCCAACATGAGCCACGAACTGCGTACGCCGTTGAATGCGATTCTCGGGTTCTCCAACCTGTTGGGAAAGCGTGTAGAGAGCGAGGATCAGCGAAGAGACCTGGACATCATCAACCGCAGCGGCGAGCATCTGCTGACACTGATCAACGACGTGCTGGACGTTGCCAAAATTGAAGCCGGGCGGAGTGTGCTCGATCTGGCTCCCTGTGACCTGTGGGGCATCGTGCGGGACGTCGCCGATATGATGCGGGTTCGGGCCGCCGAGAAGGGGCTCGCTCTGGAACTGGAACTGCCCGGCGACGTTCCGAGGTATATCCGCGCCGACGCGTTCAAGCTGCGTGGCGTGCTCATCAATCTGGTTGGAAATGCCGTCAAATACACCGAGAGGGGATCGATCACACTGCGTGTTTCCGCACGCGAAGGAGACACTGGCGGGCAGGCTCTGCTGCGCTTCGAGGTGGAAGACACGGGCGTTGGGATCGCGCCCGAGGACCTGGAACGAATCTTCGAGCCATTCGAACAGGCAGGGCGCGACCGAAACCGGAAGGGTACCGGCCTCGGGCTGGCGATCACGCGGCATGCGGTCCAGTCGATGGGTGGGCGAATCGAGGTGGAGAGCACCGTCAAACAGGGCTCGTGCTTTCATTTCGAGATCCCGGTCGAGACAACCGCGCGGTTCGAATCGGCGCCGGCTCCCTGCGAGGTGGCCGGGTTGGAGCCGGGTCAGCCGGAGTACCGGATCCTGATCGTGGAGGATCAACGGGAGAACTGGATGGTGCTCCAGCGCATGCTTCAGGATGCGGGTTTCCAGGTGCGCGTCGCGGAGAATGGCAAGGAGGCCGTGGAGTGCTTCCGCGAGTGGAGGCCTGAATTCATCTGGATGGACCTGCTGATGCCGGTCATGGACGGCATCGAAACTACCCGGCAGATTCGCGGATTGGAGGGCGGCCGGGACGTGAAGATTGCCGCGCTCACAGCTTCGGGATCCGACTGGCGGCGGGATGAAGTGCTGGCATCGGGATTGGACGACTATTTGACGAAGCCTTACCGGCCCGCTGAGATTTTCGAGGCGATGGAGCGGCAACTCGGGGTCCGCTATCGCCGCGCGGAGAAGTCTGAACCTGTCGGAGCAGCGCGCCCGGCATTGTCGCGGGCGGCATTGGCGGCTCTGCCGGACGCTGTGCGCGAGGAACTGCGCACCGCGGTGGTCACACTGGATTTGGCAGGCATGTCCAAAGTCGTGGACAAGGTGGCCCAGTACGATCCGGAATTGAGCTCGGTTCTGGCACAGCATGCCAGGACATACTCGTTCACGGCGATTCTGAACGTGCTGCGGTGACGGGGGCTGAGCCAGGCGAGGTGCCACGTCGCAGGCCGGGCCGGCAGCCGGCATCAAGCCGCTGCCAGCCCGGCGATTCATCTTACCGGGATACCGTCAGCTTCATCCCGTACGGCGGTACGATTCCCTGCCTCGCGGCGTTTTCGGGAGCTGCGGTAAGCAGCACGACCGATTTGGCGCGCAAGGCGTCCAAAACCGCCAGCACCTTCTGATATGGCACCCGGCTGTCGGCCTTTACATACACGGTCGCTGCGCTCAATTGGGCGAGCGCAGCCGGCTCGGTGGGCTCGACACCGACAAACACCCGGCCGTCCGCCGTGAGGGCCACTACCGTGGCATTCTGTTCGTCGGCTGCCCGCATCTCGACTGCATGAGGGGCAACCGGCATCTCGACGGAGACACCTCGCTTCAGCGCAGGCTTCTGCGGGTCCTGGCCAGCCGCCGCACAGATCAGGATGGATCCGACCAGACACGCCTCAACTATGGACTTCATACCTTTACTCCTTTCGACGTTGATGCCTATTTCCTGCTTCCGCTCAGCCAACACTCATTACTGTACTAGAACACTAGTACACTGTCAAGGGCCGCAAAAAAATAGTCTTTCTCGCGGGGGTGTCGCATCTTGACACCGACGAACGGCCCGCCCGCGGCATCGCATGGCCTCGAGGCCGCCGTCGAGGAGATTGAAATGTACTATTCGTATCGACCGGTGGCGGCAGCCGCCGCTCTACTGTTGAGTCTCACGTGCGGCCCGGCGCGGGCACAGGTCAGCTTCAAGCCATTCGTCGATGGCTGCCTCATCACCAGTATGTCCGCGGACGGCAGCGTGGCAGTCGGCAACTATGGAGGCGGCAGCAACGCCGATAGTTTCCGCTGGACCGCCGCCGGAGGAGTGGAACTCATCGGCGTGAACGGGTACGCGAATCCTGAAATCTCGCGCGATGGAATGACGATCGTAGGCTCGGTGCCGGATTCGGCGGGCAACCTGAATGCCGCGGTCTGGCAGGGCGGGCGGAAATGGAGAATCCTGGCGCCGTTCGCCGGCGCGGTGGTCAGCGAGACTAGTACCATTAGCTATGCGAACGGAGTCTCAGCGGACGGTTCCGTCATTGTGGGAGGCGTATACGTCTCGCGGACCAAGGTGGTCGCGTTCCGCTGGGATGCGGTGAACGGCATGGTGAACCTGGGAACGTTCGATGAGGGCAAGAATTCCGACAGCGTGCCGCTCGCCGTCTCGGCGGACGGGAACATGGTGATCGGCTGGGATTACAAGGAGGGATTCTCTCCGCCCGGCCCTGGAAGCCCTGCGATGAACGGGAGGCGCGGCGCGATCTGGACGGACGGCAAGGAGCGCCTGCTGCATGCGCTCGGCTGGGCAGGGGAGGCCTGGGCAACCAACGACGTCGGCTCCATCATCGTGGGGCAGTTCTTTCCCCTGAATACCAACAATGTGCTGCAAGGCGCCTCCACTTACAAGTGGACCGCATGGGACGGGAATTTCCAGGATCTCGGCGCGGTGCCGGTCCCGCCCGGCGGCAGTCCCAGGGATTACATTTCGCAGCCGTATGCGATGAGCGACGACGGGTCGGTGGTGGGCGGCGACTCCGGGAACGTGAACAACAAATCCGCGATGATCTGGACGCACGACACGGGAATGGTGAACGTGAGCGACTACCTGACGATGAAGGGCGTGACGGATCACCAGAGTTGGCCCCAGCTCACCAAGACGGTCTATATCAGCCCTGACGGGCGCCTGATGGCGGGATACGGGTACAAAGCCTACCCGTCGCTCAGTACCTGGATCGTGACTCTCAAGTAGCGACCGGAATCGCTCGCCGAAACGCCCCGGCGTGTATCATCGGTATTGGAAATGCGGCCTTGGGTTCCCAACACAGGGACAACGCGGCGGGCGCTTTTGAAGGCCGGGGCTGTCGTGGCCGCCGCGCCGGCTCTTCAGCTCGCGTCGCGGGCGGCCGGCTCCGGCCGTCCCAACATCCTGCTTCTGATGACCGACCAGCATCGCGGCGATTGCCTGGGCTCGGACGGGAACGCCGTACTGCAGACTCCCAATCTCGACCGGCTGGCCCGCGGCGGCGTCCGCTTTCGCTGCGCCTACTCGTCGACGCCAACCTGCACTCCGGCGCGTGCGGCGCTGCTTACCGGGATGTCGCCCTGGAGCCACGGCATGCTCGGCTATGGCGCGGTGGCGGAACACTACCCGGTCGAGATGCCGCAGTTGTTGCGCAACGCCGGCTACTACACCCTCGGGATCGGCAAGATGCACTGGACGCCGCAGCGCGCTCTCCACGGATTTCACCGCACGATTCTGGACGAATCGGGCCGCGAGGAATCGCCCGGTTTCCGCAGCGATTACCGGAGCTGGCTGTTCTCGGAAGCTCCGGAGGCGAACCCCGAACCCACCGGCATCAGTTGGAACGGATATGCCGCCAAGCCATTTCCATTGCCTGAGCGGCTGCATCCCACGGCGTGGGTCGCCGAGACGGCGATCCACTTTCTGCGCGGCTACGGCCGGCCGGAGCCCTGGTTTTTGAAGGTCTCGTTCGAGCGCCCGCACAGTCCGTACGATCCGCCGCCGCGCTGGATGGACCGCTACGCCGATGCACCCCTTCCGCCGGCGCGCGCGGGACGGTGGGCGGAGAAAAACCGGCCCGCCGACCGGAGCATTCAGGATCCCTGGCACGGCGATTTCGGAGCGGAGGCCGTTCGCCGGGCGCGGCAAGGCTATTACGGTTCGATCAGCTTCATCGACGAGCAGATCGGGCGGATTCTGGAGACGCTGGACGGCCGCGGACAACTCCGCGACACCTTGATCTTCCTGCTGGCCGATCACGGCGACATGCTGGGAGATCAGTACCTGTGGCGCAAGGGCTACGCGTATCAGCCCTCGGCACGGGTGCCGATGCTTCTGCATTGGCCGGGCGGGCTCGATCGCGCGCACGCCGGCCGGGTCGTCGGACAGCCGGTGGAGATCCGCGATGTGCTGCCCACGCTGCTCGATGGCGCCGGCGTGCCGGTGCCTCCGGCGGTGGAGGGCAGGAGCCTGCTGGGCCTGGTTCGCGGCGATGGCCGAGCGTGGCGGGAATGGATCGACCTGGAACACGACGTGGTCTACAGCCCGGAGAATCATTGGAACGCACTGACCGACGGCGTATGGAAGTACATCTTTCATGCGGATTCCGGCGCGGAACAGCTATTCCACCTGGCTGAAGATCCGTACGAGCTGGTGGACCTTTCGGGCGACGCCGCGTACAGCGCGGAGCGGAACCAGTGGCGGAGCAGGCTGATCGCGCATCTCGCGCCGCGCGGCGAGCCATGGGTGGTGAAGGGCGCGCTCGGCATCAGGAAAGCGCGGCAGCTCTATTCGCCGCACTACCCCGGCTGAGAGGCGACATGCCACGAGTTACGATACGGCCATGCGTCGTTATCTAATCCTTTTGCTCGCATTGCTGGCGGCGTGCTCGTGGACCTTTGCCGCCAGCCATTCGCTCCTGCTGATTTCAATTGACGGCCTCAAGCCCGGCTATGTTCTCCAGGCCGACGCACACGGCCTCAAGATCCCTCACCTCCGGCGTATCCTTCAGGAGGGCGCTCACGCTACCGGCGTGCGAGGCGTGCTGCCCACGGTCACCTATCCCAGCCACACCACCATTGTGACCGGCGTGTGGCCGGTGAAGCACGGCATCTACACC
This sequence comes from Verrucomicrobiia bacterium, assembly GCA_035578025.1. Taxonomy (GTDB): domain Bacteria; phylum Acidobacteriota; class Terriglobia; order Bryobacterales; family Bryobacteraceae; genus Solibacter. Next base: position 10,302 of record DATJYJ010000008.1, on the reverse strand, counting down.
AACACCACGTTCGATCCGCTGGGCAGGAATTTCGAGGGCTGGTATTGGTACGCCGAAGACGTCGCCGTGCCCACCCTGTGGGACGCGGCAGCCAAAGCCGGGCTCACTTCGGGAAGCGTTTCCTGGCCCGCCACCGTGAGCGCGAAAGGAATCCGCTACAACGTGCCGGAGTACTGGCGCACGCAGAAGTCTCCCGACGACCTCAAGCTGCTGCGTGCCGTGAGCACGCCGGGATTAGTCGCGGAGATCGCCAAAGAGGCCGGTCCGTACAATGTCGACCTGGATGACGCCATCCCCGGCGATTGGGCACGCACCCGCTATGCCATCTGGATCCTGCGGCACGGGAAACCGGACTTGATGACGGTTCACCTGGCGGCGCTCGATCACCTGCAGCACGCCACGGGCCCGTTCAGCGCCGATTCCAACCACTCGCTCGAGCAGATTGACGAGATGCTGGGACAGTTGGAGGAAGCGATGCGCGCCGCCCATCCGGACTACGCGGTGTGCATCGTCTCCGATCACGGATTTTCCGGCATCGACCACAGCCTCAACCTGATGAAGGCGTTTGCAGACCAGGGGCTGGTCACCCTGGGGACCGGGCCCGGATTTCGTGGAGCGCCGCTGGTGGTGGATTGGAAGGCATTTCCGAAAGTGGATGGCGGATCGGCTGCGGTGATGCTGAAAGATCCGAAGGACCAGGCGACGCGCGCCAAGGTGGAAAAGGTGCTGCGCGACCTGGCGGCCGACCCGGCAAATGGCATCGCGGGAATTCTGGACCGGAAAGCCATCGCCGCCGCGGGTGGAAATCCGGAGGCCGCGTTCTGGGTGGACATGCGGCCGAATTTCTCAGCAGTGAACACCATGGGCCCGCTGGTGAGTGCCGCGAAAGGCGGCACGCACGGCTATGCGCCCTCGCACGCGGAGATGCTCGCTTCATTCTTCATGGCGGGCCCCGACGTGCGGCCAGGTCTCGCGCTGGGCGAGATCGACCTGCGCAGCATCGCTCCGACGATGGCGGCCTATTTGGGCTTCCCGTTTCCAACTGCCGAGTTGAAGGCGTTGGCTCTGCGGTAGGTAACCTCCTGTGGGGCGGGCAATCCTGCCCGCAGCCGGCCTTCCGACCGGCTGGACCCGCTGAAGCAGGTCCGCGGGCTGAAAGCCCGCCCCACTGGCAGGTCATTTCAAGAAGATCGCCGCGTTGTCCTTGGTCACCAGCGTCTCGCCGACGTCGATTCTCTTTTCGATGGGCTCGCCGCGTAACGCGCGCAAGGCGTACTGAACCGCGGTGCTGCCCAGCCTCTCGGGGTACATGGCGACATCGCCCGCCAGCCGGCCGTCTTCCACCGCGCGCACCGCCTCGCGGGTGGCATCGATGCCGACCACGGCGACCTTGCCGGTCAGATTGCGGGCGGCGATGGCTTCCACCGCTCCCAGCGCCATCTGGTCGTTGCCGGCAAAGACCGCTTGCAGGTCGGGAAACCGGGTCAGGAGATTCTCCATCACCGACATTCCCAGGGCGCGCTCGCTGTTCGCCGGCTGCACGGCCACGCATTCGATTCCCGGCGTATTGCGGATGGCGTCGCGGAAACCCTCCACGCGGTCCTCATGCGTGGGAACGCCCAGAATTCCGCGGATCACGGCGACCTTGCCCTTGCCGCCTAGCAGCTTGGCGATGTAATCGCCGGCAATACGGCCCGCCTTGCGATTGTCCGACCCGACATAAACCCGCTTGGATGCCCAGTCGATGTCGGTGTCGAAGATGATCACCGGAATGCCCGCGGCGCGCGCGCGATCCAGAACGGGAATCAGCTCGGCCGTGCCCGCGGGCGCCACCGCCAGCGCGGACACTTTCTTGGTGATCTGGTCCTCCAGAATCGACACCTGCTGGTCGATATTCACCTCGCGCTCCGGCGCCAGCACCGTCACGCGGACGCCCGGATTCACCTTGGCGGCATCATGCGCTCCCGCCTTGACGCGCTGCCACCATTCGCTGTCGAGCGCCTTGGCTACCACGGTCACTTCGATAGTCGGCTTCTTACTCTCCTGCCGGCAGGATCCCAGCATCACGACGGCGGCCAGTCCAAACACGCAGGTTCTCATGGTGGTTCTGGTTATGCCTCCAATTCGTCGATCTCCACCGGCCGGCCTTCGCTCATCGACCGGTTTGCAGCCACGCTGATGCGCAGCGCCGCCACGGCATCCGCTCCCGTGATGGAGGGCGGCAGACCCTTGCTCACGTGCTCGGCGAAGTCCTGAATCTGGGCCAGGTAGGCATTCTCGAAGCGCTCCATGAAGTACGGCACCGCGTCGTGCGTGACTCCCGCAGGCGTGAACATCAGGATTGGGGTCTGGCGGTAGTAGCCGATTTGAATTCCCCCCTTGGTCCCCCAGAGCTCGCCGCGAATGTCGTATCCGTAGATCGCGTTGCGGCTCAGTTGCACCACTCCCAAGGTCCCGTTGCGGAATACCAGGTCGATCACGGCATTGTCGATATCGCCCACGGACTTCATTTCAGGGTACGCCAGCGTTCCGCCGATTGCATGCACGCGCTTCACATCTCCCATGTACATGCGCGCGGCATCGAAATCGTGAACGCCCATGTCGGCGATCAGCCCGCCGCTGACCCGCGGATCGCAGAATTCCAGGGGCGGGGGATAGGGATCGCGCGAGATGGACGTGAACATCACCGGATCGCCGATCTCCCCGGCGTCGAGCCGCCGCTTCGCCGCCAGGTACCCGGCATCGAAACGCCGTTGAAACGCCATCTGGAAAAATACGCCCTTCGCCTCCACCGCCGCCATCATCTCGCGCGCGTCGGCCAGAGTCAGCGAAATCGGTTTCTCGCAAAAGATCGCTTTTCCGTGCGCCGCCGCATCCATCACGACTTGCTTGTGGGTGCTGGTGGAAGTCACGATGACGACCGCATCGATCTCGCGATCGCCCAGTAAATCCCGGTGATCCGCGTACCACCTGCCCACTCCGAGTTCGCCGGCAAAGGACTCCGCCATGCCGGGCTTCCGGTCCGCGACCGCAGCCAGGGCCACTCCCGGCACCCGCCGGGCCAGGTATTGGCCGTACATCCGGCCCAGCCTGCCCACGCCGATCAGACCTACTTTCAGTTCCGTCATCCGATTCGCTCCGTTCTCTCCGCGGCACGCTGCCGCACCACATCCACCCACACCGCCGCCACGATCACCACCCCGATCACCACGGTCTGCCAGGCGGCGGACACGTTGAGCAGGTTGAGACCGTTGCGCAGTACGCCCATGAGGAGCGCGCCCACCAGGGTACCGCTCACCGTCCCCACGCCGCCCAGGAAACTGGCGCCGCCGATCACCACGGCGGCAATCGAATCCAGTTCGCCGCCGACTCCGGCCAGCGGAAAACCGGAGTTCATGCGCCCCGCCAGCACGATGGCGCCCACCGCGGCGGTGAGTCCGCTGAGCGCGTACACCAGGATCAGCCGGCCGTCTACCGGCACTCCGGAGAGCCGCGCCGCCTGCCGGTTTCCGCCGATCGCATAGATGTCGCGGCCGATGGTCGTGCGGCCCAGAAACACGGAGAATGCGGCGCAGCACAGCACCACCAGGATCGCCGGCGCCGGAATCCAGCCGATCGAGCCTGCCCCCCAGAAGCGGAATCCCGAGGGCAGCTCGGAGATCGGAAACCCGCCCGAAACGACCAGCGCGAGGCCGCGCGCCACGTTCATCATCCCCAGCGTCGGAATGAACGGGTGCGGCAGGTGCAGCTTGGTCAGCAGAATTCCGTTGATCGCGCCCAGCGCCAGGCCGATGGCGAGTGCCGCCGCCACGGCGATCGCCGGCGGCACTCCGGCGTGCATCAATAACGCCACCATGACGCAGCAGAAGCCCAGGATGGAGCCCACCGACAGGTCGATTCCGCCGGTGATGATGACTGCCAACTGCCCCAGGGAGATCATCGCGTTCACGGCGGACTGCCGGAAGACGTTGAGCAGATTGTCGGCGGTCAGAAAGCGGTCGGAGGCGCCGCCCAGCGCCGCGCAGAGAATCAGAAGGCCCAGCAAGGGGCCGAACCTTCGCAGCAGACCGCTCAATCCACGCCTCCGGTTGCCAGGTGCATGATCTTTTCCTCGGTGGCTTCCTCGCGCGTCAGTTCTCCGGCGATGGAGCCACGATGCATGACTACGATGCGGTCCGCGAGCGCCAGCAATTCCTCGAGTTCGGAAGATGCCATGAGCACCGCGGCGCCCTCGCCGGCCAGCATTCGGATGCGGTCGTAGATTTCGGCCTTGGCCCCTACGTCGATTCCGCGCGTGGGCTCGTCCAGCAGAAACACCCGGGCGCCGGCGAACAGCCATTTGGCCAGCACGACTTTTTGCTGGTTGCCGCCGCTCAGATAAACTACCGGCTGGCCCGGTCCGGCCGCCCGGATGCGCAGCGCGGTGATCCAATGCCGGGCGGCGCGCTCTTCCAGGGAGCGGCGGACGAGGAATCGCTTCCGTCCGGCGGCCAGCGCGATGTTGTGCTGCACGGAGGCTCCCAGCACCAGGCCTTTGGCCTTGCGGTCGTCCGGGACGAGAGCGATTCCGCTGCGGATGGCGTCTGCCGGATGGCGCAGCCGGACGCGGCGGCCATCCACCAGCACCTCGGCGGAGGCGCGGCCATGCGCTCCGAACAGGCCCTCCAGCAGCTCCGTCGATCCCGCGCCGGCGAGCCCGGCCAGGCCCACGATTTCGCCCCGATGCACGGTGAGGCGGACGGGACCCTCGATGCGCAGCGCCTCTTCCGATTGGGCGCGGCTCGCCGCCCTGGATTCCAAGCGCTCCTTCAGCTCCGTTCCGATCATGGCGCGGACCAGCTCCTCCTGCGTGACTTCGGAGGTTGGCCGCGTGAACACGTGGCTGCCGTCGCGCAATACGGTGACGCGATCGGAGATCTCGAAGATTTCGCGGAGCCGGTGCGAAATGTAGATCAGCGCCACACCGCGCGCCCGCAACAGCCGGATGGACCGGAACAATGCTTGCGCATCGTGCTCGGACAGAGGCGCGGTCGGCTCGTCCATCACGATCAGTCGGCTCTCGAACGCCACCGCGCGGGCAATCTCCACGATCTGACGGTCCGCCAGGCTCAGCTCCGCCACCAGGCGGCGGGGATCGATCTCGCGCCCCAATTCCGCGAGCACACGGCGCGTCCGGCCGTGCATTTCACCGAAGTTCACCAACCCGCGCGCCACCGGATGGCGGCCCAGAAAGACGTTCTCCGCCACGCTCAATTGCGGCACCAGGGCCAGCTCCTGGTGCACGGAGCTGATCCCGAGCGCCCGCGCGTGGCGCGGATCGCGAAGCTGCATCGGACGGCCGTCCCAGAGCAGCTCTCCGGAGTCCGGGCGCAACGCTCCGCTGAGGATGTTGACCAGCGTCGATTTTCCCGCCCCGTTCTCTCCCACCAGTGCATGCACCTCGCCCGGCTGGAGATCGAACGCAATCGACTTCAGGACTCTGATGCCGCCGAACGACTTCGAGATGTTGCGCGCTTCCAGCACTGGGGCAGACGGGCGAGGCCGATCGTCTGCCCCGCATCAGTGGATCAGAATAGCAGCTTCAGCGCGAACTGGATCTGCCGGGGCGGATAGGTCGAGCGAATCGTCCCGAACGCCGCGTTGGTAATGTCGCACGTCGGCGGTCCGAAATTCGAGCGGTTCAGGACATTGAAGAACTCGGACCGGAATTGCACGGCCATGCCTTCGCGTACCGGGATTTTGAAGTTCTTGTTGACACCGAGATCCCACTGCCAGAGGTTCGCCATCCGGAAGGCGTTCCGGCTGAGACTGCCGTACGGCGCGTTCACCGACGGGATGGCGAAAGCGGCGGAGTTCCAGAAGTGATCCAGCATCGCCGGCCCGCTCTGACCGGTCGGATCGCCCACCAGGTTCGGCCGCTGCACCGCCAGGCCGCGGTAATCCGCGATGCGGCTGGTGCCGTCCATGGTGGCCGAAGGCGTGTAAAACACGTTGAGCGGCAAGCCGGTATTCGCCGTGTTGATCGAAGTCAGCACCCACCCTCCCAGGACTGCGTCGACCGCGCCGTTCCAGCCGGATCCGAATTTCTTTCCCTTGCCGAACGGAAGCTGATACACCACGCTGGTCACATTGTTCAGCTTGATGTCGAAGCTGGAAGGCCCGCGTTCGGCACTGAGGTTGTAAATGTTCTGCGGGTTGGCCGCGGTGCTGCCGGACGGATACTCCAGCGCCTGCTCCGAATTGCCCAGGGCCTTGCCCCAGGTGAACGAGTTGAGCAGGTACAGGCCGCTGGAGAGACGATGCTCCACGCGCGCCGACAGACCGTTATAAGAGGTGAAGCCCGCCGGATCCACCCACGTGATGGCCGAGAAAACCTGGTTCGGCCGGCGCGGCTGGATTCCCAGGCAGCCCGTCTGCACGGTGGCGTTGCAGGTGTTGGTCACGGCGTTGGGCAGCGCCTGGTTGTAGTCGGCGATAATCGGCAGCCGGACGCTGTGGCTGCCGGTGTACGCCAGCTCTACCACCCAGTGCTTGGGAAGCTCCCGCTGCACCGAGGCGAACCAGTTCTGCACGTAAGGCCACCTCGTATCGCGCGGGATGTAGGCCACATTGGCCGTCAGCGGATTGAAACTGGACGGGCTGGCGATGTTGGGCGGGAAGCCGGTCTGCGGGGTGATGAACGCGGGGTTGACCTGCCCGTTGGCCAGCAGCGGCGACTGGCTGATATTGCCGAATACCACCTGCGGGCCGTTGATGCCCAACTCGTCGGCGCTTCCCAGGCGGTTGAGGTGCACGTAGCTGATGCCGTAGCCGCTGCGGAAAACCGTCTTCGGCAGGAAGCTGTACGCCAGGCCTACGCGCGGCGCCCAGTCCTTATAGTCCGGATTGACCAGTGTACGGTTGTAGACGCCGCCATTCTTCGCCGTGATCATGCTGTTGCTGGCCGGGTCGTAATTGGAGAGCACGTTGTCGCGCTCCCAGCGCGGCGAGGCATACTCCCACCGCATGCCCAGGTTGAGCGTGAGTTTCGAGTTGACGCGGAAATCGTCCTGGAAATACAGGAAGTACAGCCGCTGGCGGTAATTGCCCACCAGGTAGTTGGAAAGCTGCACCTGCCCGGGAAGTCCGAACATGAAGTCCGCCAGGTTGTAGCTGGCGGTGTCGCTCGCGATCGAGCATCCCGTGGGCTGGCCGAGCTGCGCGCACGTCGGCTTGCTGAAGCCGCCCGAATACCCCAGCAGTCCATACACCGGGTTGATGTCCATCACCTGGGTATGCACCATCTGCATCTCGAAGCCCATCTTGACCGCGTGGCGGCCCTGCATGCGTGAGTAGTTCACTTTGGGGTCGAAGCTGGTCGGGTTCTGGAACTGCGGGTTGGTCGCCTGGCGTCCGATCACGCTGCTGAACCCGCCGATGTTCTGCGTGTTGAGGCCGCCGGTGAGTTGCGGGAACGTAGGCAGCCCGGTGACGCCGTAAATATCCTGCATGCTGGCGCCGCCCAGGAACGCGGGCTGCTTGCCGGCCACGATGTGCGAAAAGCCGAAGCGGAATTCGAGCAGCGAGGACGGCGTCACCGTCCACGTGTAGCCGAAGGAAGCGTTCTGGGCCAGCACCCGGACGTAGCCGTTGCCGTCGCCGCCCGAAGGACCTGACAGGGTCGGCTGGTAGTATTGGTTGTCTTTGCGCTGGCTCCAGCGCACGAACGTGGTCATGCGGTCGTTGATCTGCGCGTCCAGCTTGGCATCGTACTTGTCGGCGTAGTCGCGCGGATTCATGATGGTCTGCTGGTAATCGTTGGAGCGCCCCGTGCCCGGCGCGACCGCCGGCAAATCGTTCAGCACCTTCTTGGCGAAGGCCGTCATCGGGATGGCCGTGCCCGCCGGGTAGACCACGCCGGTGACGGGATTCACCACCGTGACCGGCAGAATTCCGGCGCGGTCGTTCATGTTGGGGATGGTGTCGAAGTTCAGTACCTTCTGTAGCGAGCGGAAGCCTTCGTAATCGCCGAAGAAGAAAATCTTGTTCTTCACGACGGGCCCGCCGATGGTCGCGCCGAACTGGTTCCGCTGCAGCGTGGGCTTCTGAAAGGTTGACGGGCGTACGCCGAAAACGTAGCCGATGGCGTTGAGGTCCGTGTTGCGCAGGAACTCGAACGCGGTGCCGTGCAACTGGTTGGTGCCCGAGCGCATCACCGCGTTCACCACCGCTCCGCCCACGCGTCCGTACTCGGCGCTGAAGTTGCTCGTGATCACCTTGAACTCGGCCACCGCGTCCGGCGACGGGTTGGCCACCTGGTTGGAGAATCCCTGGTTGCTGGTGGAGTAGGCGTTGTTGTCCAGCCCGTCCAGCATGAAGTTGTTGTAGGTGCTGCGCATTCCGTTGACGTTGAACGCACCCTCGCGCGGCGTGGTGGGATTCGCCGCCAGCGGAGATTTGTGTGTGTTGGTGGCTAGCAGCGCCAGGTCGGAATAGTTGCGGCCGTTGAGCGGGAGCTCCACCACCTGCTGCGTCTGGATCACCTGCCCGCGCTCGCTGGAGTCGGTCTCCAGCGCCGCGGCCACTCCGGTCACTTCGACCGATTCCGTCACCGCGCCCACCGCCATCGTGACGTCAACCCTTTGGCGGGCGTTCACATTGACGATCACGTCGGTGGTTGCGAACCGGTTGAACCCCGTGTGCTCGACCACGATGGAATAGCGGCCGACCCGGACATTGAAGAAGTCGTAGTTTCCGTTGTCGTCCGTGGTGGCCTTGGCCACGATTCCGGTGTCCTGGTTGGTGAGGGTGACGTTGGCTTTGGGGATCGCCGCCCCGGAAGCGTCGCGCACCGTGCCGAGTACCTCGGCGGTTTCGAACTGGGCAAAGAGCAATGTCGCAATCAGAAAACAGCCGAGCAAGAGGATGAGTTTTGAGAGCCTGTTCATGTTTCGACCTCCTAATCGCGCGTCAGGACCTGCCCGCGGGCGCCGCCGATGCCGCGGAATCCTGCCGCGCAGCCGCAATGTGCGGCTTCAGTCTCCAGGTAAGGGAAAGCAACAGGATTCCGAGGAAGGTCGAAGCCAGAATGGCATACAGTGCCGCATTCCAGCCGTACCGTTCCGCCAGCGTCCCTAGGCCTTTGCCCTGTACCGTCCTGCCGATGTACCCGAAGAGGCCGATAAACCCGGCGGCCGTCCCGACGGCCTTCTTCGAGCTGAAATCCAGGCCCGTCACACCCAGCAGCATGACGGGCGGGTAGATGAAGAAACCGACGATGCCAAACAACGTGAAATCGAGCCAGAGCATTCCCGGCGGCGTGTACAGAATGCCCGCGAACGCCAGGAAAACCGGCACCATGCACACCAGGCTGACCATGCCGCGCCGGCCGCCCGCCTTGTCCGACAGCCATCCCATGAGAATGGTGCTGAAGATCCCCGCGAACTCGAAGATGGCGGTGCTCAGTCCGCCTTCTTCGAGACTTGCCCGCTTGACCTCTTTCAGGTAGGTCGGGCCCCAGTCCAGCATGCTGTAGCGCGCGATGTAGACGAAGAAGTTGGCCGCTGCGAACAGCCAGAGGTAGCGATTTTTGAGGACGTAGTTCACCAGCAGGTCGCGCGTGCCCAGTTCTTCTTCGCGTTCGCGCTCGCCCGCCGGCGGGTAGTCGTTGCGGTACTCCTCGATCGGGGGCAGGCCGAGCGACTGAGGCGTGTCGCGCAACCTCAGAACCAGGTAGAGGGCGCACAAGAGCGCGAGGATTCCCGGCACATAGAATGCGGATCGCCATCCCAGGTGGGCCGTGCTGTAGGCGGCGATCACGCCGGTGAGCCCGCCGCCCACGTTGTGTGCGATGTTCCAGAAGGCGAACACCGTGCCGCGCTCGCGCAGGCTGTACCAGTGTCCCAGCGAGCGGCCGCAAGGACCCCATCCCATGCCCTGCACCAGGCCGTTCAGGGTCCAGAGCGCAAGGTGCAGCCCGTAGCTGCTCACCGCCCCGAACAGGAAATTGCAGATCGCCGTGAAGACCAGGCCGGCGGGCATGAAGTACCGCGGGTTGCTGCGGTCCGACCACGCCCCCATCAGAAACTTGCCCACGCCATAGGCAATGGCCGTGAGCGCCAGCATGTCTCCGATCTGCCCCTTGCTGTAGTGCAGGGCCTGTCCCATCTCCTTGGACACGACAGGCAGGTTGTTGCGGACGAAGTAGAAGGTGGCGTAGCCGATGAAGGTGGATTCCAGAATCTGCCACCGCAGCCGCGGATATCGCCGGCGTACCTCGTCATCCGGCAATCGCGCGACGTGTGCCGCGGGCCGGAACCAACC
>DATJYJ010000007.1:0-3682 GCA_035578025.1 Verrucomicrobiia bacterium | reverse complement strand
ATGATCGCGGCGCTGGCGCAAGCGGTCGAGAAACCGGCGCGCGGGGTACGGGTGGTCGAGGTGCCGGAGATCAGGAAGACAGGCTGAAGCCTGTCCCACAAATTCAATCGCCTTTGACTTTTTCGCGCAGCTCCTCTTCGGTCAGCACGGGGATGCCGAGCTCCAGGGCCTTGGCCAGCTTGCTTCCGGAATCGTTTCCCGCTACCAGGAACGTGGTTTTCTTGCTTACGCTGCCGGCCACTTTGCCTCCCGCCTTCTCGATGATCTCCTTGGCTTCGTCGCGGGTCAGCGTGGGCAGGGTGCCAGTGAGGACGAAGGTCATGCCGTGCAGCGGGCCGGCCTTGGGACGCTTGGATTCGTAGTTGAACTGGAGGCCGGCGGCGCGCAGACGGTCGATCAGCTCGCGGTTGCCGGGAACCTTGAAGAACTGCACGATGGATTCGGCCACCTTGGGCCCGACCTCCTCGGCCATCTGGAGCTCGTCGGCGCCGGCGCTGGCGATGGCGTCCATGCTGCTGAAGGATTCGGCGAGGAAGACGGCGGTGCGCTCGCCGACGAATCGGATGCCGAGCGCGCTGATCACGCGGGGCAGCGGGTTTTCGCGCGAGTTCTGGATGTTGCGGATGACATTGCCGGCGCTTTTGACGCCCATGCGCTCGAGGTCCATGAGGTCCTCGATCTTGAGCTCGTAGATATCGGCGATGCTCTTGACGATTCCGCGGTCGACGAGCTGGTCGACCAGCGCCTCGCCCATGCCGTCGATGTTCATCACGTTGCGCGAGGCGAAGTGCAGGATGGACTCTTTGAGGCGCGCCGGGCAGTTGGCGTTGATGCAGCGGCTGGCGGCCTCGCCCTCTTCGCGGACGACCTTGCTGCCGCAGACGGGGCACTTCTCGGGCATGCGGAAGGGCCTGCGCCAGGAGCCCTGGCTGGAAACGCGGACGACTTTGGGGATAACGTCGCCGGAGCGCTCGATGACCACCTCGTCGCCGATTTGCAGGCCCAGGCGGTCGATCTCGTCCTCGTTATGCAGCGTGGCGCGGCTGACGGTGACGCCGCTGACTTCGACGGGCTTGAGGTGCGCGACGGGGGTGAGGGCGCCGGTGCGTCCGACCTGCACCTCGATGGCCGCGACGGTGGTAGTGGCCTGGCGGGCCGGGTACTTGTAGGCGATGGCCCAACGGGGCGCCTTGGCGGTGAAACCGAGGCGGCGCTGCTGCTCGACGGAATCGATTTTTACCACGACGCCGTCGATTTCGTAGGGCAGCGATTCGCGGTGAGCTTCCCAATGGCCGCAGAACTCCAGCACCTCTTCCACCGAATTGCAGATTTTGGCGTTGGGGTTGACCTTGAAGCCCATTTTCTTCAGGCGGGCCAGCGACTCCCAGTGGCTGTCGCAGACCGGCTGGCCGCCGGAGAGCAGGAAGTAGGTGTAATATTCGAGGCGGCGGGAGGCGGTAACCTGCGGCTCGAGCACGCGCAGGCTGCCGGCGGCGGCGTTGCGCGGGTTGGCGAAACGGGATAGGCCTTTATCGTCGCGCTCGGCGTTGAGGCGCTCGAACGCGCGCTGGCTCATGACGGTTTCGCCACGGACTTCGAAATCGGTGAGGTCGGTTTTGACGCGCAGCGGCACGGAGCGGATGGTGCGGGCGTTTTCGGTGACGTCTTCGCCCACCGTGCCGTCGCCGCGGGTGAGGGCCTCGCTGAAGAGGCTATTGCGGTAGTGGACCGCCATGGAGAGGCCGTCCATCTTGAGCTCGGCGACGTAGCGGTACGGCGCGCCGGCGAGCAGATCGCGGACGCGGCGGTCGAAGTCGCGCAACTCGCCTTCGTTCAGCGCGTTATCCAGGCTGAGCATGGGCGAGCTGTGGCGCACCTTGATGAAACCCTCGCGCGGTTTGCCGCCGACGCGCTGGGTAGGCGAATCGGGGGTGCGCAGCTCGGGGTGCTGGTCTTCCAACGACTGGAGCCTGCGCATGAGCGCGTCGTAGTCGGCGTCGGAGATTTCGGGCGCGTCCAGCACGTAATATAGATGTTCGTGACGCCGCAGCTCTTCGCGAAGCTTCTCCGCCTGACGTTCTGTGTCGTGCATGGACCCTCAACTATAATTTAACGAGAATCGACGAGAATCGGAGACAAACATCATCAAGTATCGGGATACCGCCCTGATCTATAATCCCCGGGCGGGGAAGATCATCCGGAGCGGCAGCGCGCTGGTGGAGCGCGCGCACAAGACTCTGGTGCACCAGGGACATAATGTAACGATGTGCCCCACCACGGGGCCATTCAGCGCCGGCGAAATCGCGCGCGAGCAGATCGCACGGGGCGCCGACCTGATCGTGGTTGCCGGCGGCGACGGCACGATCAACGAGGCGGCCGAAGGCATGATAGGCAGCCCCGTGCCCCTGGGGATTCTGCCGTTCGGCACGGCCAATGTGCTGGCCATGGAGCTGAGCCTCGGGCACGATCCCGTGCGGTCGGCGCGGCGGATCGGGGAGCTGCGGCCGCTGCGGATTTCGGTGGGGCGGTTGACTTGCGAGGGTGTGGGGCAATCCGCCCGCCTGCCCGCAAACGGGGCCGGTCGGACGGCTGCCCCGCGGCACTTCCTGCTGATGGCGGGAATCGGGCTGGATGCGTATATCGTCCACCGGGTGGATGCGCGGCTGAAGGCGCGCGCCGGGAAGATGGCGTATTGGGTGGCGGGCTGGAGCCTGGTCGGGCGGCGGCTGGCACAGTTCGACGTCGAGATCGAGGGAGCGCCGCGGCGCTGCTCCTTCGCGCTGTTCAGCCGGGTGCGCAACTACGGGGGCGATTTCGAGATCGCCAAAAGCGTGCGGCTGACAGACGACACGTTCGAAGCGGTCCTGTTCGAAGGCGAGACCACGACGCCGTATGTGAAGTACTTCGCCGGGATGGCGCTGAACCGGATACGGGGGCTGCGGGGCGTGGAGGTGACGCGGACGGACCGCGTCCGGCTCGAACAGCGGAACGGGCCGGTGTTTGTGCAAGTGGACGGAGAGTTGGCCGGGACACTTCCGGCGGAAATTCGGATTGTGCCCGACGCGCTGACCCTGCTGGTGCCGGAGACCTATACTCCCCAGCAGTAGTCCTCGACGGCTTTTTCGATGCCGGCGTCCTTCTCCATGAGGCGCATGAGTTCGAGGCGGATGGCATCCACCAGTGCCCGCCAGCTTGCTTCGATGACATTGTCGCTGACGCCGACGGTGCTCCAGCTTCGCTTGTGGTCGCTCCACTCGATGAGCACGCGGACATTGGCGGCGGTTCCCTTATTGGAATCGAGCACGCGGACCTTGTAGTCGGTCAGCCGGACGTCGGTGATCTGCGGGTAGAGCTTGCTCAGGCACTTGCGCAGGCAGACGTGCAGGGCGTGGAAGGGTCCGTGTCCGGCCGCCGTGGCGGAGTGGACGCCGTCCTGCGCCTTGAGCGTGACGGTGGCGGTGGAGAGGCTGGCGGCAGCGCCGGCGGCGCGGGTGGAGACTTCGTAGCTTTCGACGTCGAAGAAGTGCATGCCGGGATGGAGCGATTCGCGAACCAGGAGCTCGAACGTGCCTTCGGCGGCTTCCAGCTCGTAGCCTTCGTACTCCATTTGCTTGATGCGCTCGAGCAGCTCGCGGCGGGCGTCTTCATCCAGGCGGTCGGCGAGGCCGTGCTGCTTGAGCTT
>DATJYJ010000006.1:0-23248 GCA_035578025.1 Verrucomicrobiia bacterium | reverse complement strand
TGGCATGTTCAGGTCCGTAACCACTGCCTGCACAGACGTCGGCGCATCCAGGATACGCAGCGCCTCCACGCCCGACGCCGCCTGCACCACGGTCACGCCCGGAATTCCCAGAAACGCCATTTCCAGCATGGCCGCGCTGTTTTCGGAATCCTCGACAATCAGGATCGCGCAGCCATCCCCGCCCTCGAGCTCGACAGGCATTCTGCTATTTTCCTCCAGGAAAGACCTGAGCGGCCGGAGTTCAACTGTAAAATCAACGCGGGCAGCGTGCCAACCGGCCTACGGAACGAAGCGGTAACCCACTCCGTGCACGGTCAGAAAATGGCGCGGCGTATTCGGTTCGGGTTCCAGTTTTTGCCGCAGTTTCACCACGTGCGCATCCACCGTGCGCGTGTTCGGAAAGAACTCGTACCCCCATACCGAATTCAGGATCATGTCGCGCGTCAAGGGGCGGTCGGGGTTGTGCAGGAAATAGCAAAGCAGGTTGTATTCCGCCGGCGTGAACTTGAGCTCCTCGCCCTTGCGTCGCACGATTCGCCGCTCGAAATCCACCTCGGTGTCGGAAAAATGCAGCACCTTGCGCGCGTCCGGCGACGTGCGGCGCAAAACCGCCCGGATGCGTGCCATCAGCTCGCGCGTGCCGAACGGTTTCACCACGTAGTCGTCGGCTCCGATCTCCAGCAGCAGGACCTTGTCGAGCTCATCGCCCGCCGCGCTCAGCACGATGATCGCCGTGGCCACGCTCGCCGCCCGAAGTTGTTTGCAGATCTCGACGCCGCTCATCCCGGGAAGCCGCAGGTCCACGAGCGCCAGATCGGGCTTGATCGTGATGGCCTTTTCGAAGCCTTCGCGCCCGTCTCCCGTGAGCACGGCGCGGAAGCCTTCCTGCTCGAGCATGACCCCGATGGTGTCGCGCAGGCTTTCGTCGTCATCGATTACGAGGATGGTCTGCATGGGGATCTGAGTCTGATTGTATCCTGGCCGCCGGGCGCCCGAACCTCCCGCGGATGCTGCTAAACTTGATCCAAAGCCGCCTCGGAGGGGTGGGACGCATGCAAGTCACGGTCATTGGAACCGGCTATGTCGGCACCGTCACCGGTGTCTGCCTGGCCTATTTGGGTCACCAGGTCACCTGCGTCGATACGGACGCCGCCAAGATCGAAAAGCTGGCCCGCGGCGAGTCGCCGATCTACGAGCCGCTGCTGGAGCAAATGATGGCCCTGGCGCGCGAGCGCGGCGGAGTGAGCTTCCAGACGGCCCTGGACGATGCTGTCCGCGACAGTGACGTCACCTTCATCGCCGTGGGTACGCCTCCCCTGCCGTCCGGCGAAGCCAACCTGGTCTACCTCGAAGCCGCCGCGAAGGCCATTGGCCAGGCCATGGATGCCGCGAGATTCCGCGTGGTGGTCAACAAATCCACGGTTCCGGTCGGGTCCGGCAACCTCGTGGAGACGCTGGTGCGCGAGGGCATTCGCGAGGCTGGCCGGGCCGAGGCCATTCGCTTCGGTGTGGCCAGCAATCCCGAGTTCCTGCGCGAAGGCTCGGCGGTCTCGGATTCGCTCTACCCGGATCGCATCGTGGTCGGCGGAGATGCCGCCACCCTGTCCGTAATGCGCGAGCTCTACGAGCCGATCGTCGCCCAGGCGTTCCCCGAGCCACCCGGCGTACCGCGCCCCGCGTCCATGGTCTCGGTCCCGCTGCTCGCCACCTCCCTTACCAGCGCCGAGATGATTAAGTACGCTGCCAACGCGTTCCTCGCGATGAAGATCGGATTCGCCAACGAAATGGCCAACATCTGCGAGCGCGTCGGTGCCGAGGCGCCCGAAGTCATGGCCGGCATCGGCCTGGACTCCCGCATCGGCTCCAGGTTCCTGAATCCCGGCGTGGGCTGGGGCGGGAGTTGCTTCGGCAAGGACATCCACGCGCTGATCCACACCGCGCGCGAATACGGCTATTCGAGCCGTCTTCTGGAAGCGACTCTCGAAGTCAACGCGGCGCAGCGGCAGATGGTGATCCAGAAGCTCCAGGAAAAGCTGTTCATCCTGAAAGGCCGCACGATCGGACTGCTCGGCCTGGCGTTCAAGCCCGATACCGACGACCTTCGCGATGCGCCCAGCCTGCACATCGCTGAGCGCCTGCTGCAAATGGGCGCCCGCGTCAAGGCCTACGACCCTGTGGCGAATGCTGCCTGTTCCCGGCAGCGGCCGGATTTGAAAATCCGCTACTGCGAATCCGCCCGGGACCTCGCCGCCGGCAGCGACGCGCTCGTCCTCGTCACCGAGTGGCGCGAGTTCCACGACCTGGACCTGCCCGCGCTTGCGTCCTCGATGAACTCTCCCGTGCTGGTGGACGGCCGCAATTTCTTCATCCCCGAGACGGTGCGTGCCGCGGGCTTCGACTACACCGGCATCGGTCGCGCGGCCCGCTCGCGCGCCACTTCACTGACTCCGGCATGACCGCGTCTCGCAAGGCTGCGTGGATTCTGGCGGCTTGCCTGGTCATTTCCGCGATGGCAGTCATGTATCCGATCTATGTCATCCGGCCGTTCCGTGCGCAAGGGCCGGGCGAGCTGGCTGCCGCGCTGGTTGTCGTCCGGATCCGGCCCTGGATCACGATCCTGTCCGGGCTCGCTGGTGCAGCAGTGGCCGTCTGGTATTGGCGCGTTCAGTCGGACAAACTCGGGCGCAGCCTGGCAGTGGCTGGCGCCGTGGCAACGGTGATCCTGGCGCTGCTCGCCCGGGTCAACGTGTACGAGCTGATGTTCCACCCTGTGGATCGTCCCGCATTTGCCGAAGCCCAGCGAAGCCGGCTCGATGCCGATGAAAAGGTGATCGCGGTTCAGATCGGACCCGAAGCCCGTGCCTACCCGGTCCGCATCATCTCCTATCACCACATCGTCAACGATGTCGTAGGCGGCGCGGCGATCGCCGCGACGTATTGAACGCTCTGTCACACCGGTCTGGTGTGGAGCAGAGACATCGACGGCTTGCGGCTGACCTTTCACCTCGCCGGCATCAACAACCAGAACTTCCTCATGCGCGACGAGCAGACCGGAACCTACTGGCAGCAGATCAGCGGAGCCGCCATATCGGGTCCGCTCAAGGGACGCCGCCTGTCGCCCGTTCCTTCCGACGAGCTCAATTTCGCGAGCTGGAAATCGGAAGAACCCGGCGGCACGGTCTTGCAGGATGTTCCCGAGTACGTGTCCGGCTATTCCCGCAAAGACTGGGACGTGCGGATGAAGCGCGTTCCTACCGTGATCGGTTTTCCGGAACACGGTCTCGAGGCCCGCTCCCTGATGCTGGGCATCGAATCCGGGCCGGCCAGCCGCGCGTTCCTCTACGAGCAGGTGCTCGCCGAAAAGCTGGTTAAGGACCACATCGGCGGCGACCCGATCCTGATCGTCGTCGGCCCCGACGGGCAATCCGTGCGCTCATTCCGCGACCGCATCCCCGGCGTTCCCGGCACGCCCGACTTCTACCGTGTGACCGGCGACTCCTCGCACGGCCTCCTCATCGACAGCGCCACCGGCAGTTCGTGGAACTTCCAGGGCTGCGCGGTCTCCGGTCCGTCACGGGAAACCTGCCTGGAGCGTATCGCCCTAATCAAAGACTACTGGTTCGATTGGCGCAACTACCACCCCCAAACCACCGTCTGGAAACAGCGAAGCCCATAGTCTCGGCTCACCGCCCGAATGCCTCAAGCGCCTTCCCGTCCGCGCGACTTTCACTCCGGAAGCGCGCCGGCGGAAAACGATACTCCCGCTTGAAGGCCCGATTGAACGCGGCTTCGGACTCATACCCAACCTCCGCCGCGACTTCTGCAACACTCCGGCTGCTGGATCTCAGCATCTGTGCGCCCAGTTGCAGCCGCCACCGCGTTAAATAGGATATGGGTGGTTCGCCCAGATAATGCCGGAAGCGCTCCGCCAGGACCGATCGTGATAGCCCCGCCTCCCGCGCCAGATCGGCGATCGTCCAGGGCCGCGCGGGATGCCGATGCACCAACGCCAACGCCTTCCCGACGTCGGGGTCGCGCGCGCCTGCCAGCCAGCCCGTCTGCTCGGGCGGCAGCTCTGCGATGTAGCGCCGCAGCGTTTCGACGAACAGCAGCTCCGAAAGCTTCGCCAGCACAGCCTCTCCGCCCGCGCGCGAGGCATCGGCCTCCTGCACCGAGAACCGAATGGAACTCTCCAGCCACTGCCCCGCCGCGCCGTCACGAATGTTGACCTTGAAGACGGCCGGGAGCCCGGCCAGAAACACCCGGCTCAATTGCGGGTCGCAGGACATGTAGCCGCAGACGAACTTTGTGACTTCGCCGCCTCCGCCCGCGCGAGCCAGCTTGACGCCCTGAGCGAAGATGCGGTGCAGTTGGCCCTCCTGGTCCACTGGTTCGACCTCGGCGCCGTTGCCCATGATGTGCGAGTCGCCGTGGGGGAAGATGACCACGTCGCCGGCAGTGAGAGGAACCCGCTTGCCGTCCCCCAGTCCGGCGAATCCCCGGCCCTCCGTAAGCAGGTGGTAAATGATGACGTGCCCGCCGCCCGGTGCGAAATGCGGCGCCAGCACGCTCGATGGCGGTGCGCGCAGGCTCCAGGGTGCGGTAAACTCCGCGTTGTAGTAGATAGCCCCCTCGAGTTTGACCACCTTCAGAACTTCGGAAAGGACATCCATTTCATTCTCCAGGACGCCGGGCAAAGTGCGCCGGACGGGCGGGCAAGCAGTTCCCATCATAGCGTCGGCCGGTCAAACAAGCGGGACGCCGGGATAAAGGTCCGCATCGAAGCGTGCCTCATACTGGAGCCGGTTGATCGAGTCAACCGAATTCACCGAGAGGGGAAACAAACAAATGAGCACGCTTGCATTGACACCTGATATCGAGAGCCTGAAGTCGCGCCTGCGAACCACCTGGATGGCCGGAGACTACGATCGCTTCTCACGCTACATGGAAAAGGACGCACGATCCTTCTACGAGCGCCTGGACGTGCCGCCGGGAGCGCATCTGCTGGACGTAGCCTGCGGTTCGGGCCAATTGGCCCTGATCGCAGCTCGCGAAGGCGTGCACGTGATCGGCGTGGACATCGCCGAAAACCTCATCGAGCGCGCTCAGGCACGCTCGATGGCGGAAAACCTCCCGGCCCGTTTCCGGGTCGCGGACGCGGAAGCCCTTCCCTTCGCGGACGCCGGCTTCGACGTGGTCGTGAGCCTGATCGGCGCCATGTTCGCTCCGCGTCCCGACCTGGTCGCAAGAGAGCTCGCAAGGGTCTGTGTTCCCGGCGGAACCATCGCCATGGCCAACTGGACGGCCGGCGGCTTCGTGGGAAAGATGTTCAGCACGATCGGAAAGTTCATTGCTCCTTCGGGAATGCCTTCGCCGCTTCTGTGGGGCGACGAAGCCGTGATCAGGGAGCGATTCGGTGCGCAGGTCTGTGAGCTGAAGCTCGCTCGGCGAGACTATACTTTCGACTACCCGTTCCCGCCTGCCGATGTCGTGAACTTCTTCCGCCTTTACTACGGGCCCGTGAATCGCGCGTTCGGTTCACTCGACCACGCTGGCCGAACCAGCCTTCACCAGGAGCTGGAGGCGTTGTGGACGGCTCACAATCGGGCGCGCGAAGGCTTCACCTTGGTTACAGCCGAGTGCCTCGAAGTGATCGCCACTCGCGCCTAGCAGGCTTCTGCTGCCAGCCGCGGATCAACGCCAATGGGCGCCGATAACCAATTTGTTTTCAATCGGCGTTTATCAGCGTTCATCTGCGGCCAATTCTTCAATTTGCCCGCGGCAAATCCGCGCTCGCTCAAAAAATAACGCGCCACAGCCGGCCCACTCATCATCACCGGGAAGTTGACTGGAGGCTCGGAAACCATGTCGCCCACAACCCTGAGACCCCGCGTGGAGCAGGACCTTCTGGGATCCCGCGAAGTGCCCGCCGGCGCATACTACGGAATCCAGACCCTGCGGGGGATGGAAAACTTCCACATCTCCGGAGTGCCGCTGTCGCACTATCCGGAGCTGATCCAAGCCCTCGCCATGATCAAAATGGCGGCCGCTCGCGCCAACCACCAGTGCGGCCAACTCGCCCCTGAGATCGCGGAGGCCATTGAAGCCGCGTGCCGCGAACTGATCGGGGGCAGCCTTCACGATCAGTTCCAGCTCGATGTCTTCCAGGGCGGCGCCGGCACATCCACCAACATGAACGCCAACGAGGTGATCGCCAACCGCGCCATCGAACTCAGGGGAAAACAAAAGGGCGAGTACGAGTACTGCGACCCGCACGATCACGTCAACGCCGCCCAGTCCACCAACGACGCCTATCCCTCCGCGCTTCACATCGCCCTGGCTCTTGGCAACCGCAAACTGATCCGCGAACTCAAAAGTCTGGCCGGCTCCTTCCGGCGCAAAGCCCGGGAGTTCGACCACATCGTCAAGATGGGACGCACCCAACTTCAGGACGCCGTACCCATGACCCTGGGCCAGGAATTCGAGGCCTTCGCGCGGAGCCTGGAAGACGAGATCGACGCCCTCGAGCGCGTCGAAGCCGTGCTCCACGAGGTCAATATGGGGGGCACCGCCATAGGCACCGGCTTGAACGCTCCGGCGGGCTTCGCCGAAAGCTGCACGGCCCACCTGGCAACCATCACCGGCATGCCGATCCGGCTGGCCCAGAACCTTGTCGAAGCCACCCAGGATACCCAGGCCTTCGTCCTCTACTCCTCCGTGCTGAAGAGTCTGAGCATCAAAGCCTCCAAAATCTGCAACGACCTCCGCCTGCTGTCCTCCGGTCCCCGCGCCGGACTCCACGAGATCAATCTGCCTCCGATGCAACCCGGATCGTCCATCATGCCCGGCAAAGTGAACCCGGTCATCCCCGAAGTCGTGAACCAGGTCTGCTACCGCGTCATTGGAAGCGACCTCACGGTCACCCTCGCCGCCGAGGCGGGCCAGCTTCAGTTGAACGTGATGGAGCCTGTGATCGCCGCCTGCCTGCTCGAGAGCCAGACGCTCCTGTACAACGCCGCCCGGACTCTGCGCGACCGCTGCATCGATGGCATCACGGCCAATGAGGACGTCTGCCGCCTGCTGCTGGAGCGCAGTATCGGGACGGTCACCGCACTGAATCCGGTCATCGGGTACGAGAAGGCGACCGAATTGGCCGCGGAAGCGCTCCGCACCGGCAAGGGCATCGTCGAGCTGGTACGCGAGAAGAAAATCTTGAGTGAGGAGCAACTCACCCGCACCCTCGATCCGGCATCCATGACTGGAACCCGCCGGAGGACGTGAGAGAGGGAGATGATCTGGTTCGACCTGATTGTCGTCCTGATCTGCATCGTCTGGGGCGCGCGCCTGGGTGGCATCGGATTGGGCACCGTGGCCGCACTCGGCCTGAGCTTCTTTGTTTTCGGCCTGGGGCGCGACCCCGGCCAATTTCCCGGTGAGGTGCTCCTCATCGTCCTCTGCGTGGTCACCCTGGCGGCGGCGTTGCAGGCGGCCGGGGGGCTGGATCTCATGGTCTCCGTCGCGGAGAAACTGCTGCGACGCCACCCGCGCCAGGTCACGCTCCTGGCTCCGCTCATCTCTTACCTGTTCACCTTCGTTTCGGGAACCGGGCACGTTTCCTACTCTCTTCTGCCGATCATTGCCGAGGTCTCCCGGAAGGTCAAAGAGCGGCCGGAGAGGCCGCTCGCGATTTCCGTGATCGCCTCGCAAGCCGCGGTGACCGCCAGTCCCATGTCCGCAGCCACCGCCGGTATGGTGGCGCTGTTCTCCAAACAGGGCCGCTTCGGCCTGACCGACGTGCTACTGGTGTGTATCCCCTCCACCCTCATCGGCGTGATCGCCGGCGCGCTCTCCGTGAAAAAAATGGGCGTGGAACTCGAACAGGACCCGGTCTATCTCAAGCGGCTCGAGCGGGGCGAACTGCCGGCCGAGACGACTGCTTCGGCGCGCGCGGTTCCCCCGGGCGCCAAGTGGTCCGTGCTGTTGTTCCTCGGTGCCGTCGTGCTCATCACGTTGCTGGGACTGGTGCCGGGGCTGCGGCCCGATGTAGTTGTGAACGGACAAGCGGGGAAGCTCAGCATGGTCTTCTCGATCTCCCTGGTCACACTGGCGGCCACGGCGCTGATCCTCTTCGTGTCGAAGGTCAAACCCGATGCGGTGGTCACCGGAAGCGTCATGAAGGCCGGCATCGTCGCCGTCATCTCCATCCTGGGTATCGCGTGGCTGGGCTCGACCTTCTTCGAGAGCCACCGCCCGGAAATCCTGGGTGCCATTTCCGCCTACGTTCGCCAGTATCCCTGGCTGTTCTCCTTCGCACTCTTTCTGCTGTCGATCCTGCTCTACAGCCAGGCAGCCACAGTCGCCGCGTTGATGGGAGTCGGCCTGCAACTCGGCGTCAGCCCGCCCTTACTGATTGCGATGTTTCCCGCCTGCAACGGCTATTTTTTCCTGCCCACCTATGCCACCATCGTCGCCGCCATCCAGTTCGATTCCACCGGAACCACGGGCATCGGACGCTGGATACTGAACCACAGCTTTATGCGGGCCGGCCTGGTCACCACCATCGTTTCGCTGTCGGTCGGACTGTTTCTCGCGAAGGTCATATACGGCTGGTGAGCACCGCGGACGACGTCCGCCCGTCCGGAAAAAAAGAACCGCGCGAGCCCCCCATGCATCTCTGTCCGCGGCTACGTAGCCGAATGGAGAGAACAGCCATGCTCAGGAGAGAAGCGCTGCGCTGGTTCGCCGCGGCAATCTGCTGCTGTAGTTCTGCCGCCGCCCAGCCTGCCGGCAAACTGCCCGCTGTAAAAATCATCGCCACCGGAGGAACTATCGCCGGAGAGGCGGCCACGTCGGCGCAGTCCGGCTACACCTCCGGGCAGGTAGGGGTGGATGCCCTGATCAAAGCCGTTCCCACGCTGAGTAAAGTGGCCCGGGTCAGCGGCGAGCAGATCTCCAATGTCGGCAGCCAGGACATGTCCGACGCCATCTGGCTCAAGCTGGCCAAACGCATCAATCAGCTTGCCGCATCGCCCGATGTCGATGGAATCGCGATCACTCACGGCACGGACACCATGGAAGAAACAGCCTACTTCCTCAACCTGGTTGTGAAGACCCGGAAGCCGGTAGTGCTCACCGGTTCGATGCGCCCCTCCACCGCCTTGAGTGCGGACGGCCCTCTGAACATCTACAATGCCGTCGCTGTTGCCGCCGATGCGCTGGCCGCCGGCCGCGGCGTGCTGGTAGCGATCAACGACCAGATCCACAGCGCGCACGACATCACCAAGACCCATACCACCGCAACCGACACCTTCATGTCCCCCTATCACGGTCTGATTGGAACCACCGCCTACGGCGCCAACCAATACTACCGCTATCCGTTCAAGCAGCACACCACCGAGACTCCCTTCAATGTGGAATCCGTGGACAGCCTGCCGCGGGTGGATATCCTCTACATCTATGAAGACATGCCGGGCGATCCGGTGGATGCCGCGGTGAAAGCGGGCGCCAAGGGAATCGTCCTCGCTGGCGTCGGCAACGGCAATATGCCCAAAGCGGCCATGGAAGCGGCCGGCCGCGCCGCCAAGGCCGGTGTGGTCGTGGTGCGCGCATCCAGGGTGCCCCTGGGCTTCGTCGGACGCAACGTCGAAGTCGACGATGACAAGCTGAACTTCGTCGCCTCCGAAGAGCTGAATCCGCCGAAGGCTCGGGTGCTGCTCCGGCTCGCACTGATGAAGACCACGGATCCCAAACAGATCCAGACGATGTTCAACACCTACTGAGGAGAAAAGATGTCTGCGAGGAACCAGATTCTGCGCCAAGCCGGCTTGGGCTTGCTGCTCGCCACCATGTTGATAGGTCAGGCGCGAAGTCCAGTAGCGCCGACCCCGGAGTCGGTCCAGGCCACGGTCCGCGAGGCTTACGAGAAGTTCAAAGGCGACACCACCGGCAAGAATGCCGACTACATCCCGTTCCTGGCCAAGGTCCCGTCCCACCTCTTCGGAATCGTCGGTATGACCACCGACGGGCAGACATTCACCGCCGGCGATATCGACTATGCCTTCTCCATACAGTCCATCTCGAAGGTCTTCACGCTGGCGCTGGCCATGGAGGAACTGGGCGCGGCGGAGGTCTTCAAGAAGATCGGCTGCGAGCCTACGGGACGGCCTTTCAACGCAGTCGCGGCCGTGGAGGATCTCCCGGGACGGACCGGAAACCCGTTCGTCAACGCCGGCGCCATCGCCACCACCAGCCTGATCCGCGGAGCCAACGCGTCAGAGAAATGGAACAAGATTCTGTCTTTCTACAGCCGCGTGGCCGGCTCCAGGCTCGAATTGATCGACGAAGTCTATAAGTCGGAGGCCGCCACCAACGCTCACAACCGCGGCATCGCCGTCCTGCTGGAAAGCTACGAGCGCATGTACTCGGATCCCCTGGCGGCCACCGATATCTACACCAAACAGTGCTCGGTCGGGGTGACCGCCAAACAACTGGCCATGATGGGTGCCACCCTGGCCGACAACGGCCGCAATCCCCTGACCGGCCAGCAGGTGATCCAGCGCGAGAATGTCCCCCATATCCTCGCGGCCATGACCATGGCCGGCTTGTACGACGGCTCCGGAGGGTGGGCCTGGACTGTCGGACTGCCGGCGAAGAGCGGCGTGGGCGGCGGCCTGCTGGCCATCGTCCCCGGTAAGGGAGCGATCGTCGGCTTCGCCCCTCCGCTCGATCAGGCGGGCAACAGCGTCAAGGCGCAGAAGGCTATCGCCTACATCGCCGATAAGCTGGGCCTCAATCTCTTCTCGCCGCGCTCCGTGGGCTTGAACTGATGAGACCGCAAACCAGGCTGGTTCCGATCTTCCTCCTGTTGTTGGGGTCCGTTGTTCCCTGCCATCCGCAGGCGCAGCCGCCGCCGGATGCGTTTCTCTTCAACGACTCTCACTTCCACCTCACCAACTACATCCAGGAGGGCGTCGGCATCCGGGAATTTCTCAAGATCATGGGAACCAGGACCGGGCGCGTGGCTCTGTTCGGGATCCCGTTGCAGCAGCAGTGGTCCTACCGGAATAGCGGGGACACCGCACCCACTTACTATCTCGACACCGACGCGCCCCTCTACTATTACTCCTTCACCGACGCATCTATCGCGCAAACATTCCTCTCGCTTGCCCCCGAAGACCGAAAACGCTTCGACCCCATGATCACCGGCTTCAATCCGGCCGACATGTACGCCGCCGACCACATCCGGCGAGTCCTGCTGACATTCCCCGGAGTGTTCTCCGGCATCGGCGAATTCACCATCCACAAGGAGTTTGTCTCCTCCAAGGTCGCGGGCGAGGTCGCCAGCCTCCAGGACCCCGCTCTCGACCGCATTCTCGATTTCGCCGGCGAGGTGGGACTGGCCGTCATCCTGCACAGCGACATCGACGTGCCCTTTCCCAAGCCGGGTGCGCCGCCAATGTATCTCGCGCAGATGAAGGCGCTGTTGCGGAAGCACCCTTCGGCCACGATCATCTGGGCCCACACCGGTGTCGGCCGCGTCATCCGTCCGGTGGAAAACCACGGCGCCATGTTGGAGGAAATCCTCCGCGACCCGGCCCTCCGCCACGTGCATTTTGACATCTCGTGGGACCTGGTAGCCCGGTATATCGTCGCTTCCGAGCAGTCGATCAAATCCTCCGCGGAGTTGATCAACCGCTATCCGGACCGGTTCCTCTTCGGAACCGATGAGGTCGCCCCTCGTACTCAGGAGCAGTACGGCAAAGTATTCGAAATGTACGCGCCTCTGTGGCAAGCGCTCGGTTCGGAAGCCAGTGAAAAGGTACGCAAAGGGAACTACGAAAGGATCTTTGACAGTGCGCGCAGTAGGGTACGCGCATGGGAACACGCTCATCTCGCCGCGACCGTCCGCTGAGTTCCTGTCATTGGTGCCTGCGGTCCTGCTTCTCGGAACCTCTCCCCCACTCGCCCAGGGAAATCGCCCGAGCATTGTCCCTTCATCACTATGGAACTTGTAGATCCGTGCCGTGTGGATCGCATCAGTATCGTGAGGTGTGCTATGCCCGGACGAAGCATCGCAAAGACGATTGCCGTTTTGCTCGCACTCGCCGCGTGTCTGGCACCCCTGTCGTTCGCCCGTGCCGCCAGGGATACGCTCGTGATGCGGAATGGCGATCGCATCACGTGCGAGGTGAAGGGTCTCGACAACGGGGTGCTCCGGGTCAACCTGGATTATGTCGATGGCACGATCTCCATTGACTGGCTCAAGGTGGCTCGCCTGGAGAGCGATTACCTGTTCCTGGTCACGCTTCAGGACGGCTCCGCGTACTCCGCCAGAGTGATCAGCCCGGAAACCGCCGAGGGCGACGTCGTCAAGCTTTCCATTCAGCCGGAGGGAGAGCAGCAGTCCTTCCTGGTGGACCGGTCGGCAGTGGTGCGCATCGGACAGACCGCGGATAACTTCATGCAACGCCTCAGTGGCAAATTCACGGTCGGAGCCACCTACGCCAAAGGCAACAGCACCACCCAATACAATTTCGGCTCGGAGCTCGCTTACCAGCGGACGAACTGGGGAGCGGAGGTGGCCTATAATTCCAATCTGTCCGCCAGCACCGGCGCCACCACCGCGACGCGAAACCAGTTGGATTTCAATGCCTACCGCCTGCTGCGATGGAAAAACTACTTTGTCGGCGGCGTTGCGGGCTTCCTGCAGAGCTCGGTGCAAGGGATCAATCGCCAGACCAATGTCGGCGCGGGTTTGGGTCGTTTTCTGAAGAATACCAATCGCGTCAGTTTCTGGCTTCTCGGCGGTCTCGGGTTCCAGCAGACGAATTACGAGCCGACTGTCATCGACCAGCCGCCCCAAAAAGTCGGAATTGGTGTGGTGTCATCGCGTCTCGACGCCTTTACTTTCAAACAGACGCGTTTCAGTCTCAGCTCCACTGTGTTTCCGGCGCTGACCTCGCAGCCCGGCCGCCTCTTCATCAAGACCAACGCGTCCTATTACCTCAAGCTCTTCCGCAAAATTGACTGGAACCTGTCGTTTTATGGTAGCTGGGACACCCAGCCACCACCCCACTTCAAGGGCAGCGACTACGGCAGCAGTACCGGACTGAGTTACACCTTCGGAAACAAGTGATTCAATCGCCTCATTGCATATTCTGAAGTCCCACGATACCCTTGTTCTGCAGCACCCGAACCACCACGCGCCGGTTCTCTGCCTGTCCTTCCGCGGTCTTGGTATTGCCTACCTGCTGGCTTTCGCCCATCGCGCCCGGCGCCAGCATGTTCGTAAGCGGAACATGGCCGCCCTGCAGCAGGATATTCGTGACGTTGGCCGCTCGCTCCTGGCTCAGCTCCTGATTCAGCGCCGCACTGCCCGCCGAGGATGCATAGCCCACTACCTGGATCATGTAGCCTTCAAACCCTTTGGCCTTCTCCGCCAGTTGAACCAGTTGAGGCCGGTATTTCGAATCCACCCCCGTCATCCCATTCCCGAAGTACACCGTGACTTCATCCAGGATGTAATAGTCGTCCAATTGGCCAAAACGCGCCATGGCCGCCTCGATGGCTGCTTTGTTGGCGGCGATCTTTTCCTGGTTGGCGGCGATTCTCTCGTGCTGCTGTTTCAACGCCTCAGCCTGGGCCTTCAGCTCGGCATTCTGCTTTTCCAGTTCTTCCCGGTTTTGCTGGGCCTGCTTTTCGGTCTCATGCAAACCAGCCTGGATCGCCTGTGCCCGCTCCAGGTCGTTCCCTTTAAACTTGACGGAGGTTGCGACCAGTTGATGCTGGTCGTTGTAGCTGCCCTCGGCCTGGATTTCCAGTCCCGGAATCAGCGCCGCCATCGACATTTCTTTCCGGCGTACCTTGAGCACTCCCTGGATCTGGCCCACTTCAGTCTTGTCGGTCAAAAGCACCACCAGGTGCGGTGAATCCGCCGTCTGGACAATCATGCTGGCTCCGCTTCGCGCTTTAATCATGCCGTTGATCTTCACCGTTTCGGCGAAAGCGGCCAGGCTCATCGAAGTCAGAACCGTTAGCTGCAGAATTCGCATGCATCGTGCCATGAATGCTTACTCCTTTCCTCTTGCCCGTCTGCCGGAACACACCACTCGCCAACGGATCTGAGCGTCGGGAGCGCGCTGAGCAGTCCGAGTCCCTCGCGAGACAGATGATGGGTACCAGGGAGAGGCTGGATTTTTTCTGGCTCGCCGGAAGGCAGCAGTATCCGCGGCGGCGATTCCCCTGTCAAATGTTAGTGCTAACCCCGGTTGAATCAGCGCCCACCGGAACCGTTCGCCAGTCGACCGCCCGGGATGAGATGGGTAGTTCTCTAACGTATCGGCCATCG
This sequence comes from Verrucomicrobiia bacterium, assembly GCA_035578025.1. Classification (GTDB taxonomy): domain Bacteria; phylum Acidobacteriota; class Terriglobia; order Bryobacterales; family Bryobacteraceae; genus Solibacter. The sequence continues at coordinate 8,901 of DATJYJ010000006.1, read as the reverse complement.
AGAGCGGTAAACCCTGAGAATCCAGTCGAACCCTAGTACCGCGTATCGAGGGTACCATCTCTGAACGCCTCAATTGATATCCAGAGGCTAATGCCATCGGTTAACGAAACTGTTATTACCCTTGATTATGAGATAGTTGATAAGAATATAGACCGTCATTTTTCGAGCATTTTCGAGTATAATTGGCTCAATAGTACTGAGAGTACTTGCGTGCAGTGCTTGTATTGCGGAAGGGAGATCGGCGCTTTTCGACTCCTGAGGGATCGCGAGTACTGCTCTGCCGAGCACCGTAGGAAACACGGCAGCCGGTTGGGCAGAGCCGTCCATCAGATGTCGGAACCGGAACCTGCTCCGGCGGGAGTGGCGGATTTTGTCCGCTCGATGCCCGTTCAGCCACCGAGCACGCAAAGCATCATGGCCGCCTGGATGCACGTCGCCGATTCGTCGTGCACCGTCGATTGGAGCGCCTGGCCTCTGGAAGTGCGTGCAGTCGCTTGCGGCGAGCCTCGCAGCCTGAACCGGCTTCAAACCACCGGCCCCGGCGACATGTGCGCAGCGGTCCAGGACTGGAGCTGCCCGGTTCGCCTGCCCGCGTTTGCAGTCGAATTCGCGCTCCAGCCCCCACCGGCCGGGGCGCCCGAAGCCATCGAGCCGATTCCGCCGGAATGCCGGTCCTGGATGCAGCCTCCGCAACCGGAACCGGTTGCCAGGTTCGTCCGGCACTCCTTTGCGCCTGCGCCCGCTCAACGCGTCCGCGTTCCCGCCTTCGCGCCGGAATCCCGGCCGCTTATCCCGGAGCCGGCCCGAGCCTGGCAGAACTGTCCCGGCCCGGAACCGGTCGCCAGCTTCGTGCAGCCATCGGTCGCACTCGACCCGGTGAGACTGATTGCTCCGGCTTCGCTGGGGATTTCGGTGCCTGCGTTGCATGGTCCGGCGCCATCCGGGGTTCCGCTCCGCGCACCGCAGGCGGAGCCGGTGGCCGCCTTCCTCCGCGCCTCTGCCGCGCTGGAACCTGCCCCGAATGCAACCCTTCGGGCGCGGCTGCCGATGGTCTCCATCTCCGCGGCAGCGCATGTTCCCGCGCCCTGCGGGCTTGCCGCTCGAGCGCCGGAGCCGTCCCCGGTTTGCTCATGGATTCAATCCGCAACGGCACTGGCCCCTCTGCAGGCAAACGGGCACGATCTGCGCCTGCCCGTATTCGAGCCCAATCTGGAGCCGCTTCCCGCCGTGGACGACCTGGTAGAAGATCCCGAGCCCTGCGATCTGGCCTGGGGCGACGAGCCGGAGCCGGTGGAGGTCTTCGTGGCCCCCGTGGCGGCCCTGGGCGCCCTGGCACCGGCGTTGCCGGTCGAACTGCCTGCGCTCCAGGCGCGGATCGAGCCCTTCGCCGCGTTCAACCAGCCGCCGGCGCCCTGCGAAGTCTGGATGCGCGCTCCTCAGCCCGAGCCCGTCTGGTCGTATCTTCGCGCTGCTTCGGCTGAGTTCGCCGCGCCGGCGCCCGCAGTGCGCGCTCCCGAGTTGGGCGTTGTCTACTCCGCAGTCACACACATCCCATCCGCCGGCAGGTTCCACAAGGTTCCCACGGCCGAGCCTGTGATGGCGGGAGTGTGGCCGCGCGTCGCGGACATTCCCTTCGAACCGATTCTTGCGGCTGCCGCGGTGCAACTCCCGCGGATCGAGACGCTTGCGCCGGTATCCGAGACACACGGCCCGGTGGTGCAGAGACCCGTTGCCGCGCCCGCTGCCGAGGCCGCCGAGAGGCTGCTCTGCGCCAGCCAGGTTGGCGTGCCGATTTCAGCGGGCGCCGGAGCTCGCGCCCTGCCGTCGATTGCTGCGTGCGCGCCGGCCGCCGGCAGAGGGCGCCTCGAGCTGGCTGCACCCGTGCCGGGACCGGCGCCTCAAGCAGTCGAATCTCTTCTGGTGGCCTCCACCGCCCTCCAGAACAAGTCCGCGACGGTCGTTCGCCTGCAACCGTTCGCGGTGGCGGCGAGCGAGGGGCGGACCGTACCCGGTTTCGACGCTCCTCGTCTCGCTCCTCCTGCCAGCCGTCCGCCCGCCGCTGCCAGGGCGACAGTAAGGCCAATCGCCACCGTGGGCGTCTCGGTTCCCAAGCCCGCGCCATCCCGGATGACGCCGAACCTGCCGGTTCCCGGCCTGAAGTCCCTCGAGTTCCACGCGAACCGCGTCCGCGGCGAGGCAGTCTCGCGGCTCGAATGGAAGAGCGCCCGCTTCGCTCCGCTGCCGCCGCGCTTCCGCGTGCGTCCCATTTGGGACCGCACCGAGGACCTGGTTGCAGCCAAACCGGTTACCAAGAAGGCCGACATCGCCGAAGTCTTCACCCTGCCCGAGGCCAAGCCCAGGCAGTCGCGCTGGATCGGATATGTGGCCAAGATCGCCGCCGGCATCGTGGTCGTCTTCGCCACCTGGTACGGCGCCAGCTTTATCAAGGTACAGCGGTCGATCTCGGTGCAGGCGAATCTTCCAGCCTCCTCTGTTTCAGACACGCCTTCCGCCGGACGCGCAGCCTCGGCGGCATCGGGAGCAGCGTCCGCGGTGGCCAGTGCCGTGCGGCCGCAACCGGAGCCCAAGGGCGTGGTGGCCAGCGTACGCGAGTCCATCGCGCGCCGCGCTGCCGTGCAGCTCAACGACAATCTGCGCGAGGGCATGGCGGCGTGGGGCGCTGCCGGCGGCTATCCCGCCGGCTGGTCCCGGCACCCCGACGGCTACATTCGAACGGGCAGCCTGGCGCTCTTCAACCCAACCCGAAGCTATACCGACTACCGGCTGGAATTCTTCGGGCAAATCGAAACCAGGAGCATGGGTTGGACGGTCCGCGCCAAGGACGAAAAGAACTATCACGCCATGAAGTTCACGGTCATCGAAGCCGGCTTGCGCCCGGTCATCGCCATGGTTCACTACAACGTGGTCGATGGAAAGCCGGGGCGCTCGATGCAAACCCCGCTGAACGTCATGGTTCACAATCGTACGCCGATTCAGGTCGCCGTGGATGTAAAGGGCAACCGGTTCGTGACCTCGATCGACGGCGAAGAAGTCGATTCTTATAGTGACGACGCGCCGGCCTCCGGCGGGGTCGGCTTTTTCTCCGATGCCGGCGAAAGAGCCCGCCTCTACTGGGTCCGGGTCTCTAAGAACGACGACTGGTTGGGTCACATCTGCGCCTTCCTTTCGGGAGGGGGCAGTTCCTCAACTACCGCGGAAGTCTGGCCGAGCGAACGCCCAGGCTCACCCGCACCGTGGAACACGGGCAGCGATTCGGTCTCCCTGGCTGGAGCCTGGATTGCCTTCCCGTACATCCGTGCCTCTCGCAGGCCTCGTCTCTCCAGATCCCCGAGGTGTCAGAAATGGAATACATGAGCGGAACCGAAACCGGGTTGACCATGCCTCCGGGCGTCACCCCCATTAACGATTTGAAAAATCAGAAGCGCGCCAGCAAGACGCTGTCCAAAGCGGTATCGTTGCACCTTGAGGGTAAACTCGAGAGCGCCGCCCGGCTGCTCTCTAAAGCGCTGGACGACGGGGAGCGCGATCCCGCGCTGTTTTCCGCGCTCGGTCATATTCAGTGCGAGATGCACGACTATGAAGGCGCCGCGCAAACCTATGGACAACTGGCCGAGATTGACCCGCGCCACCGAACCGCCTGGTTCAACCTGGGCGTGTGCCAGGGCAACTTGAAGCAGTGGGCGCAGGCGGCCGACGCGTTCCGCAATTCCGCGGAAGCCGATGCCACCCGCTCGGACGCGCAACTCGGGCTGGGCATCGCGCTGATCCACGACGGCCGCCCGGCGGAAGCCCTGAACCCGATCGACAAGTTTTTGAGCCTGTTTCCCGAGCACGAGCACGCGCTATTCGGCAAGGCCGTGGCGCTGCAGCAGACCGGACGGCACGCCGAGAGCGTCGAAATCTACCGGAAAGTGCTGGCACGCAATCCGAAGTGTGAGGAGGCGCTATCCAACCTGGTGGCGATGTTCCTCGAAAAGCGCGACCACGAAAGCGTCCGCCGCTATGCGGAGATGCTCGGCGAGCTGCAACCCGATTCGCCGATCGCCATCGAAGCCCTGGCCACGCTGGCCTTCCAGGACGGCGATTACGCGACTGCCGCCCGCTACTGCCGCTCGCTCTCGGAAACCTCGCCGGACCGCTTCGAGAACTGGTTCAACCTGGGAGTGGCACATCACAAGATGGGCAATTACCAGAAAGCCGCGCAGGCTTATCAGCAGGCCGCCGCGCTGCAGCCCACTTCCGCCCAGACGCACCTCAACCTGGGGGTCGCGCTGCAGGAGCTGAACGATCTGCCCGGCGCACGCGCGAGCTATGAGCGGGCCCTGAATATTGACCCCAAGCAGAGCGGTGTGATGTGGAATCTCGCGCTGGTGCTCGAGCAGCAGGGCGAGCGCAATTGGGCCGAAAAGCTCTACGGAAATATTGCAGAGGACGCACCGGAGTGGTGCGACGCCACGTTCCGGCTCGGATACCTGCGCCTGCTCAATGGCGAGTACGCGGCGAGCGCGGAATGCTTCGAGCAATGCCTGGCCCACCGCAATGATTGGCCCGAAGCCTACCTGAATGCGGGCATCGCATACGCCCGGCTGGGCAATGTCGAAGCCGCGCGGCGTAATTTCCAGGAGGCGCTGATGCTGCGCCCCGATTCCTCGGATGCAGTGCGCGGCCTGGCCGCCCTGGCGCTCGACACCGAGGATTTCTCCGAGGCCTACGACCTTCATCGCCGCTTGATCGAGCTCGGCGAGCACTCGCCGGAGCTCTTCTACAACGCCGGCCTCATCTGTCAGAAGCGCGGGCAATCCGAAGATGCCGCAGCCTACTACCAGCAGGCGCTGCAGGAAGACCCGCAATTCGCCGAAGCGCTCCTCAATCTGGGCCACGCTCTGATGAGCATGGGCCAGGAAGAAGAGGCCCGGAGCCACTGGCGCCGCGCCATCCGCGAAAAACCCGAGCTGGCGCAGACCTACTTCGAGCCGCCGATGGCGTGATCAGAACTGAAATTTTGCTCCTAACTGGATCAGCCGCGGCGGCAACCGGTCGCCGCTGATCACGCCGAAGTTCGAGTTGCCGAGCGTCGTGTTCGGATTGCCGAAATGGGCCGTGTTGAAGACGTTGAAGAAGTCGGCTTCCACCCGCAGGCGCAAACGCTCGGCGCTTAGAAGCGTGTCCTTGGCCAGCGAGAAATCCGTGTTGTTGAGGCCCGGACCGCGCACGTGTCCCACGCCGCTGTTTCCGAACGTGTAGGCCGGCGGATTGGCGAAACAAGTGGTATCGAACCACTGGTTCACTTGCTTCGGAGTGGCTACGCTCGAACAGGTGATGTTCGCGGCGTTGCTCCCGCCGTTGTTGTTGAGCAGGTTGTTGGCCACGGTGATGAACAACGGCTGTCCGGATTGAAACGTGGTAATGCCGTTGAGCGACCAGCCGCTGACCAGGCGGCCGGCGACGCCGGAATAATGCGCCAGAGCCTTGCCGTTACCGAACGGCAGCTCGTAAACGTAGCTCAGCACGAAGTTCTGCGGGACGTCGACCAGCTTGAATCCCTGGCTCAGCGCGTAGTTCAACTGGTCGTTGTACGGGTACAGGATCGTGGTGGTGTTGTCCATCGTTTTCGAGAACGTGTAGGAGGCAAGGAACGAGAGCCCGTGACTGAAACGCTTCTCCACCTTGACCTGGAGGGCGTTGTAGCGCGACATGCCGTCGCCGTTGCGCTGGTCCACCGTGGGGATGTTGGGCGCGATCGAGTAGAACGGCAGGCGCGGGCCGATCGGACCCGGGCCGGGGAGGCTCTGATTCAACTGGAGGTCGCGGTAAAGGTGGACGCCGTGGGTGCCCACATATGCCACGGAAAACATCGTGTCCGACGGTAACTGGCGCTGGATGCTGAAATTCCACACCTGCGCCTGGTCCTGCTTGAAATTCTGAGATATGTAGAACACGCCCAGGCCGGCGGGCGGAGCCAGGGTGCCGCCGGGTGTGTAAGGGACGGAGATCGGGGCCAGCAGCCCGTTGGTACTGATGCTCCAGAACGGAGTGAACGGCGTGGGACTGTTCAGGCGGTTGAGGAGGAAAAACGGGTAGTTCCGCTCCAGCGTTCCGCCGGTGGCGCCGAAGTTGTCCGGGAAATAGCTCATGCCGAACGCGGCTCGGATCGCCGTCTTGCCGCCGTCGGGCGAGTATGCCAGGCCTACGCGCGGTCCGAAGTTCTTGTAGTAGGTATCGACGTCAGGCCCACGGTTGTTGGGTGAAGCGACGTCGATCAGTCCCGTCTGCGGATCGAAATTCGACTGGCGATTGTACTTCTCCACCGGGTTGGTGAAGATGTCCCAGCGCAGGCCCAGATTGATGGTCAGTTTCTGGTTGATCCGGAAGTCGTCCTGCACGAAGAAGCCGGCGAACGTCATGCGGACGGCCGGAATGGTATTGACGAAATCGCGCGCCACGTAATTGGGATCGCCGAGCAGGAAGCTGGCGAAGGCGTTGCCGGTCCCGGCCGCGCCTTGATTGCTGGTGTAGTTGGCGTTGAAGTTGAAGATGCCGCGCGGGTCGTCCTGGGAGTTGGTCAGCGTGGACTGGATCCGCTGGATGTCCCCGCCGAATTTCACCGTGTGCTTGCCGTGCACCCAGGAGAAGGTGTCGGTCCAATCGAAAATATTGGCGATGCGCTTGGCGTTGGTCCAGCCGGGATCTCCCGTGGAGGAGTATCCGGCGATATTGAACTGCGCGATTCCGGAGGTATAGGGCAGGCCTGGAATGTTGCCGTTGGGAATGCCGAGCTGGTTGTTCACGTCTATGCCATAGGTATTGGCAAAGTCGACCACGTTGAAGCGGTTGTAACCGAAGCGCCCCTCGTTGACCATCGTGGGCGAGAACGTGTGGTCCCAGCCGATCACGGCGTTCTGGTTGAACGCGGTGGAATTGGGGCCGCCCATCATGTACATGTTGCCTCCCGACGGGCTGGTGTAGTCCTTGTGCGCGGCGGATTCGCGGCCGAAGAGGTGGTCGCGGTCGGTGGCAATCAGGTCGATCTTGATATCTCCCTGGGGAGCGCTAACCTGATTCACCGTGTTATCGACGTAGTTATTGACGAACCCCGGCTGGTTGGGAAGGGGAAACAGATTGGCCACCTTGAGCGCGACCGGGTCGATACGGTTGGCGGGGATGGTCTGGTTGGAAAAAGGCTGACCTGTTACCGGGTCGTAAATCGCACCCTGTCCGTCTTCCGTCAGGATGCCCTGGCGCTGGAGCGGAGTGGGCACGGTGAGCACATTGGTCTGCCCCTGCCGCTCCTGCAATTGCTGATAAGAGGTGAAGAAGAACACTCTGTTCTTCACGATGGGTCCGCCGAAGGTCCCGCCGAACTGGTTGGACTTATAGGGTGCGCGGGTCTGGGCGAAGAAGTCGCGCGCATTCAGGTCTTCATTGCGCAGGAAGTCGAACACCTCGCCGTGGAAAGCGTTGGTGCCCGATTTGATGGCCAGGTTGACGATAGCGCCGCCGAACGATCCGTATTCCGCGTTAGGGTTGCTGGTTTCGACCTTGAAGGAATCGATGGAATCCAGAGGCGGCGTGATGCTGATGAAGGCGTTCAGCGGCTCGGTGTTGTGGACGCCATCGACCATGTAGTAGTTGCCGGACCAGGGCAGGCCGTTCACCACGGCTTGCGTAGGCGTGACCGCGCCCGCGGCGGATGGGTTCTCGGCAAAATCGCTCCAACCCGCCTGGATAGTGCCGGGGACGATAGTCACGAGCTGTTCGAAGAGCCGGCCATTCAGCGGCAGCGCCTGAATCTGGCGGGACTCGACGACGTGGCCGAGGTCGGAGGTGGTGCTTTGCACCAGTGGCGCCGTGGCAACCACAGTCACCTCTGTGGTCGTGCTGCCGGGTGTCAGAATAAAATCGACGCGCGTGGTCTGCTGGACCTGCACTTCGGTCTTAGGAGACACCGCGGTACTGAAGCCGGTCATTTGTGCCGATAGATCATAAGTACCGGGCGGCACATTCGTGATGGTGTAATTGCCTTCCGAGTTACTAACTGTGCTTTGTACAACACCGGTGGCAAGGTTCTTGGCGGAGACTCTTGCACCCAGCACCGCCGCGCCGGAAGCGTCACGGACCGTACCGACCACGGTGCCGGTAATCACCTGAGCAGAGAGCATTGCGCCGCTCGAAAAAAACGTGACAAGCAGCACCAGGGCGGAGGCAAGCATTCGCGCAGCGCGCCGGGCAATAGGATTCGGAACGTCGTGGTTCATCTGGCCCTCCCAAACTCGATGTATAAAAAGCCATAGCGAGGGCTCCGGTCGCGTGGATGACAAGACTGGTGAGTTAGCGAGTGTAAGTTAAGGACCGAAGCAATAATCCAGCTATTTCAGCTTTTGGGTTCATGTTATGCCCGGTCCTGTAAGTTGTCAAGTAATTGTAAGAGTTAATCGCAACGGATGTGTATCGTTCGTTGCAGAGGAGCCGATCACTCGAGCTCTGGGGTCTTTCCCGGGATGCGGGCGAGCCGCAATCGCTGGAAGATCTGGCGCCGGACGGAGCTGGAGACGTAAACCGGGCTGGTTCTTCCTTGTCCGCCCGCCCAGGCGTCTTCGCTGCCGGAGCCGGCTGGTGCGGGGTTCGCAATGTAGCCGTGGAGATCCCCAGCGCCATCCACCGCCAATCCGACGATCTGCCCGTGGGGGTTGATGGAGCAAGCCAGAAGCAGGTACAGGGAGGAGCTGGCGGGAATCAGAGCATTGAGGTCGTTCATAACGCCGTTCTGCCAGAAGAAAGCGCGGATATTGCCGGTCGCGTCAATCGACAGGCCGGTGATGTTGGTCTGGTCGTCAATTGCCACTCCGACGCTGAAGACATCTCCCGGCAAAGTGCCCAGAT
>DATJYJ010000005.1:0-8602 GCA_035578025.1 Verrucomicrobiia bacterium | reverse complement strand
ACTCGATGGCGAAATGGGCGACAGCCATATGGGTGTGCAGGCACGGCTTATGTCGCAGGCGCTGCGCAAGCTTACGGGCGCGGTCAACAAATCGCGCACCTGCCTGATCTTTATCAACCAGATCCGCGAGAAAATCGGCGTTATGTTCGGCAATCCGGAAACCACCACCGGCGGACGCGCGCTCAAGTTCTACGCCTCGGTGCGGCTGGATATCCGGCGCATCGCGGCCATCAAAGACGGCGAAGCCGTGATCGGCAATCGCACCAAGGTCAAAGTGGTGAAGAACAAAGTGGCATCGCCTTTCCGCGAAGCCGAGTTCGACATCATCTACGGCGAGGGCGTCTCCCGGGAGGGCGACCTGCTGGATCTGGGCGTGGCGCAGAACCTGGTGGAGAAGAGCGGCTCGTGGTTCAGCTACAAAGGCGACCGCATCGGCCAGGGCAGGGAAAACGCACGCCAGTTCCTCAAGGACAATCCGGACATCCGCCAGTCCGTGGACACCGACCTCCGGAAGGCGCTGGGGCTGATCAAGCCGGATCCTACACCAACCCCTGCTCCCGAGCCCGCCGCGAAGCCCGTTGCCGCGCGGCGATGATGTAGGACCGGCTGCAGCCTGTCCGGCGCGATGAAGGAAGACGACCGCCAGCGCGCGATCCTGCATCGGCTCGCCCGAATGGAAGACACGTGCTCCGCACCAGCCATTCCCAGCGGTTTCGCAGCGCTCGATGAAGTTCTCGGCACCGGCGGATTGCCCCGCGGCCGGATTCTGGAGATCTTCGGACCGGCCGGGTGCGGCAAGACCACCCTTGCCATTCAGATCGTGGCTTACTTACAGCGCAACGGGTGCACCGCCGCCTGGATCGATGCCGACCATACGTTCGACGCCGCCTGGGCCGCCGGACTACGTGTGAATACCGGCGCGATGCCGCTGGCCCAGCCGGATTCCGCGGAGCAGGCCCTCGAGATCGCTGCCACTCTGGCTGCATCCGCGGCGGTGGACCTGATTGTGCTGGATTCCGCGGCAGCACTTGTCCCCAAGCTCGAGCGAAGCATCGGACTCGGCAGCGCACCCGGGCTGCACTCGCGAGTCATGGCCTCGGGCCTGCGGAAGTTGGGTCGCTCGCTGGCGCGTTCGGGCGCCTGCGCCCTCTTCCTCAACCAGATGCGCAACCGCCTCGATCCGGCAGGCGCCGGCGGGGAGACCAGCGCGGGCGGATCGCCGCTGAAGCTCCACGCGGCGGTTCGCCTCCTGATGGCGCCGTCGAAGGCGAGGCACATAGCGCTCCGGGTATTGAAAAACAAGGTCGCGGAGCGCATCGGCGAACGTCAGATCGCGTGGCGGCAGGGCGGGGGATTCGTGGAAAGCCCGTAGGACGGGCCTTTCACGCGCATCGGTGCAAAAAAACGCTGGAAAATCGGGGTTTTTTGCAGTTTTTCCCTTTACAACCCGGAGGCCATCTCGTATCATTGAAATCGATTGTGGCCGGTACGTTGGCTTAGAACGTTTCCGCCCGAGAATGTTTCGATGGAGAGCAGGCGCTGAGCGCCTGTTGAAGAATCAAAGGAGAAATATGGCAGCAGCAAAGATGACCCAGACGCAACTGGTTCGTGCACTCGCTGAAAAGTGCGAAGTCAGCAACAAGGTGGCCAAGGCGTTCCTTGAGCACCTGGCAACCACGGCAATCGGGGAAGTGAAGAAGAATGGCATGTTCGTCGTCCCCGGTCTCGGCCGCCTCGTGCGGGTCGAGCGCAAAGCCCGCATGGGCCGCAATCCGGCCACGGGCGAAGCCATCAAGATCGCGGCGAAGAAGGTCGTGAAGTTCCGCGTCGCCAAGAGCGCGAAGGACTCGATCGTTCCCCCGAAGAAGAAATAACCTCTCGAGAGCGAGCGTCGAAAGCGAACGCCCTCATAAACTGCGAACCCCGCGGAGCCTCTCCTGGCCCGCGGGGTTTTTGATTTCTTGAAGCCGAATCGATTCCGCCCAACTTGCGGGCGGTTTCACGAAGCCAATTCCTACTTCTTTTCTTCGGGCTTTTCGTCTTCGCCTTTCAGGGCGGTTTTGAAGTTTCGGATCCCTTCGCCCAAACCTTTCGCTACTTCCGGAATTTTCTTGCCGCCAAACAACAGTACGGCAACTCCCAGGATTACGAGAAGCTCAGGAAAGCCTAGTGATCGCATACGGCCTCCTTCTCAAGTCATTGTAAGGATTTCAGCAGCTTGCCGTCAACCATGATACACCTTGGCCCCGCCGCGCACCCCTCCTACCAGCGTCCGAACAGGTTGACCAGCTCCTGACGCAGGCCCGCCGAGTAGGGCGCTGTCATCATGCTCACAACGAACCAAACCAGGCTGAAGGTGAACAGCCATCCGGTGGCGCGGCTCTTTCCCCACAGGATCCGGAACACCATCGCGAGCAGGAACGGAAATACGGCTGTGGCCACGCGCGCATAGGGACTCAGACTATGAACCAAATTACCGGGCAACACTATAAGCGAAGTGTGCCCGCCCGGGGCCAGGCTTTCAAGCTATCGTAGGATAGCGCCCGGACCCTCACCGAAGTACTGTGGAGAGGCCGTGTGCGCGGCAATGGCGTGCGGGATAATAATCTGCTAGGCGCCGTGGATTTCGTCGAACAGCTCAAGTCGTCGGTGGACATTGTCAGCGTGGTTGGCGAATACGTTCGCCTGCGCCGCAGCGGCGCCAGCCGCTACATGGGCCTGTGCCCGTTCCACAGCGAGAAGACGCCGTCGTTCACGGTTCACGTCGTGCACCAGTTCTACAAGTGCTTCTCCTGCGGCGTCAGCGGGGACGTGATCAAGTTCGTCATGGAGAAGGACGGCCTCACCTTCTACGAGGCCCTGAAGTCGCTGGCCGAGCGCTACGGCATCCCGATGCCCAAGCGCTCGCAATACGCCGACGAAGATTCCAAGCTGCGCGGCGCGCTCGTGGCCATGCACGAAGCCGCGCAGGAGAATTTCCGGGCAAACCTGAACTCGGGGGCCGGGGACGCGGCGCGTGCCTACATCGCCAAACGCGGCCTCGCTCCGGAGACCGTGGAGCACTTCGGCCTCGGCTACTCCGACAAGTCCGGCCGCGCCCTGGTGCGGCTCTTCGAGCAGCGCGGCTTCCCGGTAGCCCAGATGGAGCAGTCCGGCCTGGTGGGCAAGCGGACGGACGGTAGTCTCTACGACCGCTTCCGCAATCGCCTGATGTTCCCCATCCACAACGAATCCGGCAAGATCATCGCGTTCGGAGGGCGCGCGCTCTCGCCGGAGGACGAACCCAAGTATTTGAACTCCCCGGAAACGCCGATATATAAGAAGAGTGCCGTCCTTTACAACCTGCACCGCGCCAAGGAGGCGATCCGCAAAGAAGAACGGGTGATTCTGGTGGAAGGCTACATGGACGCCATCGGCGTGACCGCGGCGGGTTTTCGCAACGTTGTGGCCAGTTGCGGCACCGCGCTGACGCCGACGCAGGTCAAGGCGGTCAAGCGGCACTCGAACCGCATCGCGGTCAATTTCGACCCCGATGCGCCGGGCGCCAACGCCGCCGAGCGTTCGATCGACCTGCTGCTCGAGGAGGGCATGCAGGTCCGCATCGTGGAGCTCGAAGACGAGCTCGATCCCGATGAGTACTGTAAGGAGCGCGGTCCGGAAGCATATGCGCAACATGTCGAGCAGGCCAGGGGTTACTTCTACTGGCTCGCCGATCGCGCGCGCGCCAGACACGATATGCGTACGCCGGAAGGCAAGGTCGCGGTGCTCAATTTCCTGCTGCCGAAAGTGCAGCGCATCAATGACCCCCTGGAGCGCATGACCATCGCCAACGACGTCGCGGGCTACATCGGAATCGAGAAGGGGATGGTACTGGACCATTTCCGCAAGGCGGTGAACGAGCGGCACGAGAAGGCGATTACGGCGCCGCGCAATCCGCTGCGGCTGGATGAGCGGATGCTGCTGATCGCGCTATTGACCGAGGCGGATTGGCGCCCTGAGATCCTCGCCCTGCTCAAGGAGATGGAATCCATCAACGGCATGGAGGCGCGGCGCATTTTCCAGGCGGTATTCGCGCTGGAAGAAGCCGGAGCCCGCGTAGCTTTCGACGAGCTGAGCGCGCGGCTGGATGAGGCCGACCAGAACCTGCTGGCGCAGGCCCTCCTCAACGAAGATTGCGCAGTTACCCGGGAGCAGGTATCCGCGGCGCTGGAGAGTATGCGCCGCACCGAAGAACAGTACCGCCGCGCGCAATTGAAAACGCGCATCGGCGAATTTGAGCGTGCCGGCCGCCTGGAGGAGGCTATGCGGCTGGCGCTCGAACTGCAGAATCTGGAGCGCACTTCCGCGGGCAAACGTGCCACGCGCAGTGGTGTACAATGATCTGGATTCTTCATCCGCTGGGAAGACGGGGCTTCAGTGGCGCTCGACGACAAATTTGACGGTTTGCAGCGTCTCGTGCAGATGGGCAAGGAAAAAGGCTACGTCCTGTACGACGAAGTGAGCGAAGTCCTGCCCGGCGACATTGGAAGCGGCGCCGATCTGGATGAAGTTCTGGCGGGCCTCGACGGCGCAGGCATCGAAATCCTGGAAGAGCCCAAGGATTTCGAAAAGAAGATCGACGAAAGCGAAGAGCTGATCGACATCGAGCTTCCCGCCGGCGTCGGTGAGAAGATCAACGATCCCGTCCGCATGTACCTCCGCGAGATGGGGACGGTTCCGCTGCTCACGCGCGAGGGCGAGGTCGAGATCGCGCGGCGCATCGAGCGCGGCCAGAATACGGTGCTGAAAAGTCTCTTTCGCGCGCCGCTGGTGATTCAGGAAATCGTCGCAATGGGCGAGGAGGTTTCGCAGGACATTCTGCTCGCCCGCGAAGTCATCCAGATCAACGATCCCATCCTCACCGACGAGCTGGTCGAAGAGAAGCGCGCCGAATTCGCGCGCGTCACCGAGGAAATCGCGCGCAACTACAAGAAGATCCTCCAGTGCCGGCAGAAGCTGCAGGCCATTCCGCGAGGCATGAAGCCCAAGCAGTACCGGAGGCAGTTGTGGGAGCTCGGGCGCCTGATCGTCCGCACCTCGCGGCAGTGCCGGACCGTGAAGTTCCAGTCGCCGGTGATCCGGCACCTGATCGACAAGCTGCAAGGCGCGGTCGAGGAGATGAAGCCGGTCGAAGCCGAGCTCGCCAAGCTTCAGCGCAAGCTGGAGACCTGGCCGGGTGCGCGCGCGGAGGGCATCAAAGACCTGCGCAAAGAGCAGCGTACCCTCAGCCAGAAGCTTCAGCAGATGGAGGAGGATTTCGGCGGGCCGGCCGCCGAGCTGCGCCGCACGCTGGCAATCATCACCCAGGCGCACCAGGAGGCCGAGGTTGCCAAGAAGGAGCTGATCGAGGCCAACCTCCGACTGGTGGTCAGCATCGCCAAGCGCTACACCAATCGGGGGCTGCAGTTTCTCGACCTGATTCAGGAAGGCAACATCGGCCTGATGAAAGCGGTCGACAAGTTTGAATATCGCCGCGGCTACAAGTTCTCGACTTATGCCACCTGGTGGGTGCGGCAGGCGATCACGCGTGCCATCGCCGACCAGGCGCGCACCATCCGCATTCCGGTGCACATGATCGAGACGATCAACAAGCTGATTCGCACGTCGCGGCAGATGGTGCAGGAGCTGGGGCGCGAGCCGACCAACGAGGAATTAGCCAAGCGCCTGCAACTCCCGGTTTCGAAAGTGCGCAAGGTGCTTCGGGTGGCGCAGGAGCCGATTTCGCTGGAAACTCCCATCGGTGAAGAGGAAGAGTCGCACCTCGGCGATTTCATCGTGGATCACAACGGCGTCTCGCCGTCGGACGCGGTGATCAACCTCAACCTGCGCGAGCAGACCGCGCAGGTGCTGAAGACGCTCACTCCGCGGGAAGAAAAAATCATCAAGATGCGCTTCGGGCTGGAAGACGGCAGCGAGCACACGCTCGAAGAGGTGGGTCAGAACTTCGCGGTAACGCGCGAACGCATCCGGCAGATCGAAGCCAAGGCGCTGCGCAAACTGAGGCACCCGAGCCGGAGTCACCGGCTCAGGGCGTTTCTCGAAAACGGAATGCGGGGACTCTGAAGTCTACCAGCGCGGCTCGCGCCGTCCGCCGCCACCGCCGGGACGGCGTCCGCCGCCGCCGGGTCCGCGGCCGCCTCCGAAGCCACCGCCTCCGCCGAAACTCCGCTCCGGCTTGGGACGGGCTTCGTTCACATTCAGTGCACGGCCGTCCAGAGTGTAGCCATTGAGTGCTGAGATCGCCTGATCCGCCTCGCCTTCGTTTTCCATTTCGACAAACGCAAAACCGCGAGAGCGTCCCGTCTCGCGGTCAGTCATAATCCGTGCGCTGTTAACCTGTCCGTAACGTTCGAAGAGGCCGCGAACCGCCTCCTCTGTGCAACTGAAGGCCAGGTTGCCAACAAAAATGTTCTTCACTCGAGTCTCCTGTCAATTTGAAAGCGGGCTTATCGGGGAGGACACACAAGCAGCTCAGCTTACGATATACTCGGCCGGGTTTGCGCGAAGCTTATCAAACGCGCTTTGACTATACCATGTACCTTTGAGCGGGGGCAAATTGCCCTCTGCGAATAATGGTGCGCAAACAGACAGCGAAGGCCGGCGTGTGCGGAGGTGCCGCACAAACGGTACCGTGTCGCTTTCCTGCTAAAATTGTCACTCTCCCGCATGGCCCGCCGCCGCGCTCAACAGGCAGTCTCCCGTCCGGTCAGCGGCAAATCCCCGGCAGGGCCGCCGTGGATTCGACCCGTGGTGCTTGCGCTTGCCGGGTTGCTCCTGCTCGGCTGGTTCTCCAGCGCCTCGTCCGACTCCGATACCTGGTGGACGCTGAAGACAGGCCAGTACATTGCGCAACATCGCTCCCTGGCGGTGCCGGACCCGTTCTCGTTCACGACCTATATGGGTACGGCGTCGCTGCCGCATGAGGCAACGATGCGGGATTACAACCTCAAGTTCGAATGGCTGGCGGAGTTACTTCTTTACCTCTTGTATGCCGCTGCGGGATTCCCCGGAGTCGTCCTGCTGCGCGCTCTCGCGCTTTCCCTGCTGGCAGCGACTTCCGGCACGATCGTCTATCATCGCAGCCGGAGCTTGTACCGGGCGTTAGCCGCAACACTCGTTACGGCTTTTTTGTCAGGCGTCTTTACGTCGGACCGCGCCTACCAGTTCACCAATCTCTTTCTGGCCGCAACGCTGCTGATCCTCGAATTTCGACGGGGCCTCTGGCTGTTGCCGCCGATCTTTCTGATCTGGGCCAATTGCCACGGCGGCTACATCCTTGGCTTCGCGGTGCTCGGTGCGCATGCCGCGGAGAGCCTGCTTCAGCGGAAGCAGGATCGCCGGCTATGGCTCATCGCCGCACTGTGTTTTCTGATCTCCGGGATCAACCCGAACGGTTTTCGAGGCCTGACCATCCTCACGGCATATCGGGAGAGCGCCATGATTCGGACGCTCTTCGAGTGGCAGAAGGTGCCCTTGTGGCCGCCAACCTTCGTTACGCTCCTCCTGGCCGCCGCGCTTGGCATGCTGATCTGGCGCCGCACGGGGATCAGAGCAGTCGATTGGATGCTGCTCGTTGCGTTCGGTGCGGCCTACTACACCGCCGTCCGCAACACTCCGCTCGCCGGCCTCATCGCGCCGGTCGTGATTTTCAGCTACCTCCCATGGAAACGCGTGGTGCCGGCTGCCGCTGAATGGGCCGCCGCCGCGGTGCTGTTGGCGGCTCTGACCGCGGAGTTAGCGCACGGCAACGCGTTTCAGTTACATGAGACCGCGTGGAAGTATCCTTCCGGCGCTGCCGATTTCCTATTGGCTCACCATGTCACCGCTCCCATGTTCAACAGTTGGGAGAAAGGCGGATACCTGATGTGGCGTCTGTGGCCGCAGGAGCGTGTCTTTATCGACGGCCGCACCCTGAACGAATCGGTTTTCCGCGATTACCAGCGCATGATCCAGGATTCCCCGGCGGCCGGCGGTCCGAGCGGCCGGGAACTATTGGAGCGTTACGGTATCCAGGTGATTGCGCTGAACGGATTCGAAGCTAATTCCGGAGAGCCCTACATGCTGCCCGTGATGCTTTCGAATCCGGCGCAGTCCGAATGGAAGCTGGTGTTTCAAGACGCGCAGGCCACGGTATTCATGCGCGATCCTCCAAATGGTGTACCGGCGCTGGCGTCGCAGACCGTACTGGCGAGCCTTGAATCGCAATGCGAGGTGATCCTGGCCAACGATCCCGAGCGTCCCCGCTGTGCGCGCGGTCTCGGGCGCCTGTTCGCACGCATGGGCGATCTCCCGCGAGCGCGCCG
The DNA here is from genome assembly GCA_035578025.1 of Verrucomicrobiia bacterium. GTDB lineage: Bacteria > Acidobacteriota > Terriglobia > Bryobacterales > Bryobacteraceae > Solibacter. The sequence continues at coordinate 260 of DATJYJ010000005.1, read as the reverse complement.
CTGGATGGGAACGTATCTGGAGCGGCGCAAGGACTCCAATCCGGCGGATGACCGGCTGTATCAGCAGTTGAGCGCCGCAAAATGAAAAGGCCCCTCGGTTTGAGGGGCCTTTTATGGATTAAACCGGGCGACTTCCTACTCTCCCACACAGTTGCCTGTGCAGTACCATCGGGGCTGAGGAGCTTAACTTCCGTGTTCGGGATGGGAACGGGTGGGTCCTCCTCGCTAGGGTCACCCAGAAGGGGCGATCAGCTTTCAGC
>DATJYJ010000004.1:0-6654 GCA_035578025.1 Verrucomicrobiia bacterium | reverse complement strand
ACCGGTGCTCATGAATTCTTCTCCTTAAGATTCCACTTCATAGTGACGCAGGATCTCGCTCCAGCGTCCCTGTGCCTTGAGAATGATCTCGATCACTTCGCGGACCGCGCCTTGGCCGCCCCGTGCCTGCGTGACGTAGTGCGCCAGCGGCTTGACCTCGGGCCGCGCGTTGGCGGTGGCGATGGCGAAGCCCACACGGCGCATGACGACGACGTCGGTAAAGTCGTCACCGATGTACGCCACCTGGTCATTCGAAATCCTGGCGTCCGCCAGGATCTCTTCCAGGATCGGGATCTTCTCTGTATGTCCCTGGTAGACGTATTTGAATTTCGTCTGCGAGGCGCGCTCCACCGTGGCGGGGGAAACACGTCCGCTGATCAAGCCGGTGTGGATACCCACGCGTGCGCACCACTGCAGCGCGATGCCGTCCTGGGAATCGAAACCCTTGGTCTCGGCCATCTTGCCGTCCGGGCCGGGGACGTTGTACAGCTTGCCGTCGGTGAGGACGCCATCGACGTCCATCAACAACAGGCGGATTTTGGAAGCGCGGCTCGTTACGTCCGCACTCATACCGTGTAAGTGCCCGCCGAGACGTTGCCGCCCTTGCCGGTCCAGTTGGTGTGGAAGAACTTGCCGCGCTCCTTATCCACGCGCTCGTAGGTGTGCGCGCCGAAGTAGTCGCGCTGCGCCTGGAGCAGGTTGGCGGGCAGGCGCTGGCTGCGATAGCCGTCGTAGAAAGCCAGCGCGGTCGTGAATGCCGGAACCGGGACTCCGGTCTCGACGGCCTTGGAGACCACGCGGCGCCACGAGCCCTGGCAGCGGTCGATCACGCCCTTGAAGTAGTCGTCGAGCAGCAGGTTGGTGAGCGACGGGTTCTTCTGGAAGGCGGCCTTGATCTTGCCGAGGAACACGCTGCGGATGATGCAACCGGCGCGCCACATCATGGCGATGGAGCCGTAGTTCAGGTCCCACTTGAATTCCCTGGCGGCCTCGCGCAGCAACATGAATCCCTGCGCGTAACTCACGATCTTGCTGGCCAGCAGCGCCTGGCGGATGTCCTCGATGAATGCATTCTTGTCGCCGTCGAACTTGCTCTTGGGGCCGCTCAGGATCCTGGACGCGGCCACACGGTCGTCCTTCATCGCGCTGAGGCAGCGCGCGTAGACGGCCTCGCCGATCAGGGTCACGGGGATGCCGAGATCGAGCGAGCTGACACTGGTCCACTTGCCGGTGCCCTTCTGGCCGGCGGTGTCCAGGATGACGTCCAGGGTGGCCTCCCCGTTGGCGGGGTCCTTGTAGCCCAGGATGTCGCGAGTGATTTCGATCAGGTAGCTGTCGAGTTCGCCCTTATTCCACTCGGCGAGGACATCGTGCATTTCTTCGTTCGACATGCCCAGGCCCTCCTTCATGAGCTGGTAGGCCTCGCAGATGAGCTGCATGTCGCCGTACTCGATGCCGTTGTGGGTCATCTTGACGAAGTGACCGGCGCCATCGGAGCCGACCCAGTCGCAGCAGGGCTCGCCGTCGGGGGTCTTGGCGCAGATGGCCTGGAAAATGTCCTTCACCAGCGGCCAGGCTTTCACGCTGCCGCCGGGCATCATGGACGGGCCGAAGCGCGCGCCTTCCTCGCCGCCGCTGACGCCGGTGCCGATGAACAGCAGGCCCTTGCTTTCGAGGTACTGGGTGCGGCGGATGGTGTCGGGGAAGTGGGAATTGCCGCCGTCGATGATCAGGTCGCCCGGCTCGAGATAGGGCAGGAGGTGCTCGATGAACTCGTCGACGGGCTTACCGGCCTTGACCATGAGCATCACTTTCCGCGGCCGTTTGAGATGCTGAATCATCTCCTCGAAAGAATGGGCGCCGATGATGGTCTTGCGTCCCTTGGCGGCGTCATTCAGGAATTCATCGACCTTCGACGTGGTGCGATTGAACGCGACTACGGTGTACCCGTGGTCGTTCATATTGAGGATCAGGTTCTGGCCCATGACGGCGAGGCCGATAAGGGCGATGTCTGCGGTTTGTTCCATGATCAGCTCCAAGCGGATTGGCTCTGGGACACACGGCGCGCGGCCGTCTTTACAAAGGGGGAAGGGCTGACTATTCCAGATGCCAATCTCTCTTATAACACGCTTGCGGACGTGGGGCGGACGATCGGTTTTGGTCGTCTGCTGGGCGGACGACGCAAGTCGATCGTCCGCCCCACGCTGTTACACTACGAACAATGAAGACTACGTACGTTCTCGTGTTGTCGCTGGCGTGCGCGCTGACCGCACGCGCGGACTTCAGCTATACGCAGACCCGCAAGTCCGCCTCGGGGATGGCCGCCGCTGCCATGAACGCCTCGAATGCGACGACGAAGCACTATCTCAAGGGCCAGAAGATGAAGATCGAGACCGGCTCTACGTCTCACATCATCGATTTCGGGGCGCAGACCCTCACCACCATCAACAACGACCAGAAGTCTTACACGGTCACCAAATTCAGCGACATGGGCCAGATGATGAAAGACACCGGCGCCGACGTCAAGGTCGACGTGAAGGAGACCGGGGAGCACCGGAACATCAACGGGTTCAACGCCAGCCAGGTACTGATGACGATGAGCGTGGAAGGCGGGCAGGGCGCCCAGGCGGGCATGAAGATGCAGATCGAGACCGAGTTGTGGATCTCGCCCGACGTGCCGGGGGCGCAGGAGTTGCGGACGTTTTATCAAAAGAACGGCGATAAGTTTCCGTGGGCGTCGATGGCCGGCGGGAATAGCGGCATGCAGAAAGGCATCGCGGAACTGCAGCGCAAGATGGCCGGACTGAACGGCGTCTCCGTCATGCAGGTGATGCGGGTGAAGATGGGCGGCGCCGGCGGCGATGCCCAGGCGGCGCAGATGCAGCAGGGCATGGCGCAGGCGATGGCCAAGCTGGAAGAGATGAAGAAGCAGGGCGGACCGCAGGCTGCCGCGGCCGAACAGGCGCTGGCCCGCATGGGGGCGGCGCGCGGCGGCGCGGGGGGTGGAGCGCTCATGGAAGTGACCATGGAATCGAGCGGCTTTTCCAACGGCGCCATCCCGGATTCCGTGTTCGCCATCCCCGAGGGGTATCAGAAGAAATAGTGGATTCTCTCGTGGACCGCATCCGCGCCACCATTGACCGGCACGGCATGATCTCTGCCGGCCAACGGGTTGGTGTGGCGGTCTCCGGGGGCGCGGATTCCGTCTGCCTGCTGCATGCGCTCGTGGAATTGGGCTATGCGCCGCCGGTGCTGCACGTGAACCATCGATTGCGCGGCGCCGAATCCGACGCGGACGCCGAGTTTGTGGCAGAGGCCGCGGATCGGCTCGGCCTGCCGTACACGATCTCCGATGCGCCCGTCCCGGCGTGTGGAGACAACCTGGAACAGGCGGCGCGCAATCTGCGGCTGGCCGTGTTCCGGGAGGCGGTAGCAAGCGGAGCCGTGGACCGGGTGGCGCTCGGCCATACACGGTCCGATCAGGCCGAGACCGTGCTATTCCGCTTTCTGCGCGGGGCCGGCACGGCGGGCCTCGCGGGGATCCGCCCGGTGACGTCCGGAGGGCTGATCCGTCCGCTGATCGAGATCGATCGCGAGGAGGTCCGTTGCTGGCTGAGGGAACGAGGGATTTCGTGGCGCGAGGATTCGAGCAACGCCTCGCTCGAATTTGCGCGCAACCGCATTCGCCACGATTTGCTGCCGCAGCTTGCCCGCGAGTGGAACCCGGCGATTGTCGAAACCCTGGCGCAGACCGGGGATTGGGCGCTGGCCGAGGAGGCGTACTGGCGGGACCAAATGGACCGCCTCGCGGCCGAGCATCTTGAAGCCGGCCAGCCCGATGGCAGCGTCCTGCTGCGCGTCGAGGCTTTGGGATCGCTGCCGGTGGCCGCCGCCCGCCGGTTGGTGCGCCGTGCCATGGAACTTGCAAAAACGAACCTGCGCGGCGTCGGCTTTCAGCACATCGAGGCGGTGCGCGAGCTTACAAAGCGGCCTGGCGCCGGACGGATTCAGGCGCCCGGACTCGATATTTGCCGATCGTTTGATTGGATCCGGCTGGCTCCGGCAACGCCCCTGCGGCCCTACCGCCTGTCCGCCGCCATTCCGGGAGTCACCCCGGTACCGGGCGCAGGGTACTCCCTTTCCCTGGAACTAGTTGAAAAAGCGAGAACTACAGGTGCGGACGATTCCGTATATAATGATGTCGTGGGTTGCCTCGACTGGGCTTGCCTGTCCGGTCGCCTGGAGCTGCGGAACTGGCGGCCGGGAGACCGGTATCGGCCAGCCGGGGCTTCTGGCGAAGAGAGGGTCAAGGACCTGTTCCAGGAGGCGCGCATTCCGCTCTGGGAACGGGGTAAATGGCCGGTCTTGACGGATGGCTCCAAGATCGTCTGGGCCCGGCGCTTTGGGCCGGCGGCAGGTTGCGAGGCGGGTCCGGAAACCCGCGTGGCGTTGAGAGTGGAAGAGGTGACAGCCCGGTGACAAAATGGAATCGGGAACACGTGGGGCGGCGTCTATCAGGTAGTAGGAGCCGGTTGGAGGTTTCGTGAATTCAAACATCAAGACTTTGATCTTTTGGGTTGTACTTATCTGCCTGGCGGTATTGCTTTTTGCCGTGGTTCAGTCGGGTAAGGGGATCAAAGAGGATAACATCAGCTTCACGCAGTTTCTGGACAAGGTGAAGGCGGGCGAGGTCAAGGACGTTGTGATCGCCGACCGCGATGCCCACGGCACCTACCAGAACCCCAACCTCGGCTACCACACGCAAATTCCGCTGAATTACCCACAGCTTTATGACCTGTTGCGGGAAAAGAACGTCAACATCACGATCAAAGACACCTCTACGGGCAACTGGCTGACCATCCTGCTGAATGCCTCGCCGTTCATCGTCCTGCTGGCCTTCTGGATCTTCATGATGCGCCAGATGCAGAGCGGCGGGAACAAGGCGCTGAGCTTCGGTAAGAGCCGGGCGCGGCTGCATTCCACGCAGCAGAAGAAAGTGACCTTCAAAGACGTGGCCGGGGTGGAAGAGGCCAAGGAAGAACTGCAGGAGATTATCGAATTCCTCCGCGAGCCGCAGAAATTCCAGAAACTGGGCGGGCGCATTCCTAAGGGCGTCCTGCTGATCGGCCCTCCGGGAACGGGCAAGACCCTGCTCGCTCGCGCCATCGCCGGCGAAGCCAGCGTGCCGTTCTTTTCGATCTCCGGTTCGGATTTTGTGGAAATGTTCGTCGGCGTCGGCGCCAGCCGGGTCCGGGACCTCTTCGAGCAGGGCAAGAAGAACGCTCCCTGCATCATCTTCATCGACGAAATCGACGCCGTGGGACGGCATCGCGGCGCCGGCCTCGGCGGCGGGCACGATGAGCGCGAGCAGACCCTGAACCAGTTGCTGGTCGAGATGGACGGTTTCGAATCCAACGAGGGCGTGATCCTGGTCGCGGCCACCAACCGGCCGGACGTGCTCGATCCCGCGCTGCTGCGCCCGGGCCGCTTCGACCGGCGCGTGGTGGTGGGCCGTCCCGATGTCCAGGGCCGCGAAGCCATCCTGCGCGTGCACACCAAGAAGATTCCGCTGGGCGACAATGTCGATCTCAGCGTGCTGGCCCGCGGCACACCGGGCCTGGCCGGCGCGGAGCTGGCCAACCTGGTGAACGAAGCCGCGCTCAACGCGGCGCGCCAGAACCGCAAGGTGGTCATGATGCTCGATTTCGAGACCGCCAAGGACAAGATCCTGATGGGCGCTGAACGCAAGAGCATGGTGATGAGCGACGCCGAGAAGCGGAACACGGCCTATCACGAAGCCGGCCACGCGCTGGTCGCCGCCGTAATGCCCAGCGCGGACCCGCTGCACAAGGTCACCATCATTCCGCGCGGCATGGCGTTGGGCGTGACCATGCAGCTTCCGATCGACGACAAGCACAGCTACAACAAGGAATACCTGCTGGCGCAGCTTGCCATCCTGATGGCCGGCCGCATCGCCGAAGAGAAGTTTATGCACCACATGACCACAGGAGCGGGCAACGATATCGAGCGTGCCACCGACATGGCGCGCAAGATGGTCTGCGAGTGGGGCATGAGCGATCTGGGTCCGCTGAGCTTCGGCAAGAAGGAAGAGCAAATCTTCCTGGGCCGCGAGATTGCCCAGCACCGCGACTACTCCGAGGAGACCGCGATCCGCATCGACGAGCAGGTGAAGAAGCTGGTGCAGGGCGGATACAATACGGCGGCCGGCATCATCGACGAGCAGTCCGAGGCTCTGGTGCGGATCGCCGAGGCGCTGCTGGTGCGCGAAATCCTGGACGGCAACGAAGTCATGCTGCTCATCAAAGGGCAGGAACTGCCGCCGCTCGTGGGCGCCAAGGACTCCGCCGACCATACGCAGCAGGTGCTCCGGCCCGAGGGTGGACGCCGCGTGCCCGGCTTGAGCGAGGGCTCGCAGCCGGCGTGATCCCGTCGTTTCCCGTCTACCTGTTCGATATCGACGGCACTCTGCTGGACTCCGCACAGGATATTTGCGGCGCCGTCCAGCAGGTGCTCGATCACAATCCTGCTCCTCCGGTTACGTTCGAGTTCCTGAAAAGCTACATCGGCCGCCACCTCGATGACCTCTTCGGCGACGTCTTTCCCGGCGCCACCCGCGAGCGTCTGGACGACCTG
>DATJYJ010000003.1:0-15022 GCA_035578025.1 Verrucomicrobiia bacterium | reverse complement strand
CCTCGATGGCGACTTCAACCCGCGCCGCATGGAGCGCTATCTCGCGCTCGCCGTGGAGAGCCGCGCGCGGCCCGTGGTGGTGCTGAACAAAAGCGACCTGTGCGCAGACCCTGCGGGACGCATCGCGGAGACGCGGGCGATTGCAGCAGGTGCGGAGGTGGTGGCGGCGAGCACGCGAACCGCCGGAGGGCTGGATGCCCTAATGGAGCAGATCGCGCCGGACGCGACCATCGCGTTGCTGGGATCGTCCGGGGTTGGCAAGTCGAGCATCGTGAACGCGCTTCTCGGCGGGCAGCGGCTGCGCACGTGCGAGGTGCGCGAAGACGATTCGCGCGGGCGCCACACCACCACGCACCGCGAGCTGATCCTGCTGCCCAACGGCGCGGCGCTGATCGACACGCCTGGAATGCGCGAACTGCAGCTCTGGGCATCGGAGGAGAGCGTGGGAGCGGTGTTCGACGAGATCGCCGAGGCGGCCGCCGCATGCCGTTATCGCGATTGCAGCCACTCGGGCGAGCCGGGCTGCGCGGTGGAGCGCGCCGTGGCGGAGGGCAGCCTCGATCCCGACCGTCTGCGGAGCTATCGCAAGCTGCAGGGCGAGGCGCGGCGGCACGAGTTGCTGGCAGACCCGTTGGCGGCACTGGAGCGCAAGCGCAAGTGGAAGGTGATCCACAAGGCGGCGCGCCGGCACTATCGGGACAAGTGGTAAGCGGCTATTTGGCCCGCTTTGGATAACCCACGGTCTGCGCCAGGGTGATCCTTTGATCCGGCCTGAACTTCAACGCCTTGGCCAGCGCCTCGCGGTTTACCATGGCGCGCACCACGGTGGAGAGACCTTCGGAAGCGCAGAACAAGTAAACGTTCTGGCCGATGAATCCGGTCTCGGCCGCCGCGTACAGAGCCTTGTCGGCATCCGAATTGGACGCCATTTTGGCGTAATCGGAGACGTACACCAGGTTCAGAGGCGCTTCGGCTACAAACGGCTGCACGCCGGTGGCCGCGCGCAGGTCGCCGGAAGCCACGGGTTCGAGGCGGTGCTCCCTGCCGTTGTAGAGGTAGACGCCGTCGGGGAGCGCGGCGTAGATATCGACGGTTTGGCGGTTATTGGCCGACGGCGCGGTGCGCCTGCCATCGGGCCGGTTGACCCCGTAGGCGGCCCACAGCAGGTTGGAGAGCATCTGCGGCGAGAGCTTCTCCGGGCTGAATTCCCGTCCGCTCTGGCGGGCGACAAGGGCCTGCATCAGCGGCATGCCGCCCTTCGTCTCGGGTTTGGGGAGCTGGAGTACGGCCAGGTCTGCCGCGCAGGCGGCGCCGGCCAGCATCAGGAAAACGACGAGTTTGCGCATATCAGGCACCTGTAATAGAGTTTAAGACCTTAAAGATTTATTATGAAACTGAAATCTTTTGACGCGCCCCGAACGTTGTAGGGGTGAAAGCTGCGATTGAAGATGACGGCGGCAGCGACGTGGCAGATCGAGAGCTGGCCCCAGACCATCGGCGAGTTCGAGCGGCTAGTCGAGGCGACGCAGGACGAGCTGGTGCAGTTCGCGTTCTACCGCCTGGGCAACCGGGCGGACGCGGAGGACGCGGTGCAGGATGTCTACGTGCAGGCGTTTCGGGACCGCGACAAGCGGAGGAACGTCACCGAAGTACGGCCATACCTGTTTCGTATGGTTCGGAACCGGTGCACGGACGTGCTGCGGGCCCGGTCGCGCAAACCGGCGGGACCGGCGGACCAAGCGACTGGGGCCGAGGACACGCTCGCCGACATGCTGGCGCGCGAGGAGGCCGGGGAGTTCGCGCGCCTGCTGGATCGGATTCCCGAACGGGAAGCAGAGGTGATCCGGCTGCGGGCGTGGTCGGAGTTGTCGTTTGCGGAGGTGGCGGTGGTGGTCGGGGCGGCGGTTCCGACGGTCAAGTCGCGCTTCCGCTACGGCATCGACAAGCTGCGCCGTCTGCTGAACCTGGAAGGAGGTATGCCGAGATGAAGGAACGGGACGACGAAGAGGTACTGCGGCACATCCAGCCTTTGGCGCCAATCGCGGCTTCCAATTCATTTCGGGAGCGTGTCATGAAAGCGATTGCCGAGGAACGTGCGAGAGAGAATTCGCGGACTGCGCGGGGGTGGAAAAGCTGGCCCCGGTGGGTAACGATCGGGTGCGCGGCGGGACTGATCCTGCTGCTGTTGCCGATGCTGCGGGTGGGCGGCGGACCGGAGAAGAGCTCGGGGGCGGCATTGCTGGCGCAATCGGTGCAGGCGATGTCGAAGGCGCAGACGGTGCACATCCTGGGCCGCATCCGCACCCTGGCCGGGGACAACTTCGAGCTGATCGGAGCGGAGTACGATTTCGTGCCGATCGAGATCTGGCGCGAGTACAGCAATCCGCCGCGGTGGCGGGTGGAGAAGCCGGGCCGCGTGGTGGTGATGAACGGGCAGACTTCGACCATGTACATGGAGCGCTCCAATTCGGCGGTGAACGGGACGCCCAACGCAGGGTTTATCGAGTGGCTGCGGCCTATGTTGGATCCGCAATCCATTCTGGAAAGCGAGCTGATGGCGGCGCGCAAGGGCGCGGCCCAGGTGTCGCTGAGCGAATCGAACGGTGTCATCGTCGCGGCCGTGAGCAGGCAGGCGCAGGGCAACTTCGCGAACGACTGGGCACGGAACAAGTCAATCGCGCAATCGGACCACCGGTGCGTGTACCGTTTCGATTCGGCCAGCAAGCGGCTGGAAGGCCTGCAGGTGGCGATCGCCGTGGCGGGCAAGGAGACGGTGGTGGCCGAGTTCACGGACTTCCGTTACAACGAGACCTTAGCGGAATCGCTGTACGTGCTCCAGCTTCCGGCGGACGTCGTCTGGATCACGGACACGCCATCCAAGTCCGCTCCGGCAAACCTGAACGGGCCGAGGGACGCTGCGGTGTTTTTCTTCAATGCCTGTGCCAGCGAGGACTGGGATGCGGTTCTGCAGGTCCGGTCCGAAACCAGCGTGCCGATGGGCATCAAGCAGACCTATGGAGGGCTGCAGGTGATCGCGATCGGGGAGGCGTTCCAATCCGGCCTGTATCCGGGGTACTTCGTGCCGTACCAGGTGCGGCTCAAAGACGGGTACGTCAAGAGCTACAAGATCGCGATCCGCAACGACAATCCGGAGCAGCGCTGGGTGGTGGACGGCGGCATCTGAGGCTAGAACGGCTAGACCGAAAACAGTATTGACTTTGGGAACGCGACCTGTTTGGATTGTGATCGGGATCACCAAGTCGTGAGACTGGTTTTGTGGTGCCTGGCATTGGGGGCGTTGCCAGTGCCAGGACAGGTCGCGGGGATCGCGGTATACACGCAGTTCCAGCATCAGCCCCCGGCGGGTGTAGTTACTTCCCTCGAACATGAAGTCGAAACCATCCTTGCGCCGCTTGGATTCGAGCTCCAGTGGCGCTCCCTGGACGCGGTGCACGGGAACGAAGTCTCGCAGCAACTGGCGGTGGTCAAGTTCAAGGGCACGTGCGACGCGCAGAGCTTCCCGGTGATCCCGTTCCACAGCGGGGGGCTGGGCTGGACCCACGTGAGCGACGGCGAGATCCTGCCGTTCATGGACGTGGACTGCGATCATATCCGCGGTTTTGTGCGCCACCCGCTGAGCGCCACGGCACCCCCGGAGCGGGACGAGATGCTGGGCCGGGCGCTGGCGCGGGTGGTGGTTCACGAGCTGTACCATATCCTGGCCCGGACCGCCCGCCACGGGTCCGGACCCGCGGACCACCGGGCCTACACCGTGCAGGAACTGACCGAGGAGCGGTTCGAACTCGAGCGGGGCGAATGCCGCATCGTGAATGCTGCCGGAGCGCATTCTTCCGGGGCACGCCAGGGCATCCTGGGCTGGCTGCCCGGCTCGTCGAAGGCCGGGCAGGCGAAGTTCGTGGAGAAGAAGTGCAGCGTGTGCCACGGAGCGCGGGGCGAGGGCACGAGCCGCGGCCCGGCGCTGCGCGTAGCGGGGCGCATGATCGACGCGGCGGAACTGGCGACCAGGCTGGGGATGGAGTCGCGCGCGATGTGCCGGCGGGCGGACCAGTTGAAGATTCCGCAGCCGGTGCTGGGGGCTTCCGATATCCACGACTTGGTCCAGTTCCTGAACGCTTCGCTGTATTGAAGCCGGATGGCATAATCCAGGTATGCAAATTACCTGGTTGGGACACGGCTCATTCCAATTCCGGCTGCCTTCGGGGCAAGTCATCCTGATGGATCCATGGACGGATGGCAATCCGGCCTACCCGAAGGGGCACCAGATCGATCGCGTAGACACCATCTGCATCACGCACGGCCATTTCGACCACATCCACGACGCAGTGCCGCTGGCGACGAAGTTCTCGCCGGAGGCGATCGCCATCTATGAGACGGCGACCTGGCTGGAGTCCAAGGGCGTCCAGAAGACGCGCCCGATGAACAAGGGCGGCTCGCAGAAGGCGGGCGATGCGATTGTGACCATGACGCACGCGGTTCACAGTTGCGGGATCCTGGACGACGGCAAGATCCTCTACGGGGGCGAGGCCAGCGGCTACGTGATGCGCTTCGGCGACGGCCGCTGCCTGTACTTCGCGGGCGATACCAACGTGTTCTCCGACATGGCGCTGATCGAGCAGCTCTACCATCCGGAGCTGGCGTTTCTGCCGATCGGGGACCTGTTCACGATGAGCCCGGTGGAGGCCGCCGCGGCGTGCCGCCTGCTGCGCGCGAAGAAGGTCATCCCGATGCACTTCGGCACGTTCCCGGCGCTGACGGGGCGGCCGGAGGACCTGCAGGAGCAGATCAAAGATACAGATACCGAAGTGTGGGCGCTCGAGCCGGGCAAGACCGTCGAGTGGACAGGCTGAAGGCTGTCCTACTTACCTACGACGAGGACGTGGAAGCTGTCGGGGAGCACGGGGCCCTGCTTCTTGCCTTCGGGGGCGGGGCCGCGCTCGGCGGTGAGCAGGTAGACGTGATGGGTCTTCTCGTCCACGCACATGGTGCGGGCGCCGCGCTCGGTGGGGACCTGGTCTACCGTCTCGTATTTGCCGTTGACGAGCTTGACGATGGTGAGGGTGGCGTTGCCGCCGTTGGCGGCGTAGGCGTAGCCGTAGGTGGAATCGAAGCCGCCGCCGTCGGTGCCTGGGCCGGTGGCGGGGGTGGCGATCACCTTGAAGGTGGGGATGTCAACGACGGCCATCATGCTGTTGCCGCAGACGGGGAAGAGCTTCTTGTTCTTGACGTCGATGGAGAGGCCGCTGGGTTCTTCGCACGGCGCGAGCGAGGCCCTGCGGGTCAACTCACCCTTGACGGCGTCGATCTCGACGATCTCGCTGGAGGTCTCGAGGTTGACGTAGATCTTGCCGGCGCCATCGACGGCGCAGAACTCGCCGCCGGGACCGGTGGCGATGGTCTTGATAATTTCACTGGTCTTGGCATCGATGAGGGTGACGTCCTGGCCGCCGTGATGGACGGCGAAGATGCGCTTGGATTTGGGCTCGTAGCAGATGGCGTCGGGGTTCTTGCCGTTGGTGGCGGGCTCACCGATCTTCTGCATGGTCTTGAGGTCGAAGATGGTGACGCTGTTGGACTGGCCGTTGGTGATGAAGCCGCGGTTGAGGTCTGGCGCGATGGCGATACCATGGACGCCGTGCAACTGGTCGATGGCGCCGACGACTTTGCCGGCGTCGGGATCGACGATCTCGACCTTGGTCTGGTGCGACACGTAGAGGCGGCGGTTGGCACTGTCAATGGTGACGTAGTCCCAGCCGCCGGTGCCGCCGATTTTGATTTTGTTGACGACCTTCATGCCCTCCGCGGAGTACGCGGCGAGGGCCACGAGGGTGAACGAGAGAAGCTTTTTCATAGAGTCTCCTTTGCGGGCCAGGAGGCCCGCGTTACTGGCCTCCCAGGTAGAAGCGGACGGCCGGGGTTACTACCAGCGATAAGACCATCGAGGCGAGGATGCCGCCGATTACCGCGATGGCCAGGGGTTGAAGCATTTGCGAGCCGGCGCCCAAAGCGAGCGCCAGCGGAATCATGCCGGCCACGGTGGCCAGCGCGGTCATCATGATGGGACGCAGGCGGCGCTCGCCGGCGCGGATCATGGCTTCCTCGGGGGCCATGCCTTCGGCACGGAACTTCTGGTCGGCATCGAGCAGGAGGATGCCGTTCTTGGCGACGATGCCGATGACCATGATGAGGCCCATGAACGAGGAGATATTGAAGGTGACGCCGGTGACGAGGAGCGCGACGAAGACGCCGCAGGTGGAGAGGATGGCCGAGGAAAGGACGGCGACCGGGGCGGCGAAGTTGCCGAATTCGAACAAGAGGACGGTGAACACGAGCACGATGGCGAGGACGAGGACGGCGGCGAGGTCGCGGAAGGATTTCTGCTGCTCTTCGTACTGGCCGCCGTACTGGATGCGGATTTCCGGCGGGACCTTGAGCTCGTCCACGGCGGCCTGGACCTTCTTCATGCCGTCGCCGAGGTTGATGCCTTCGAAGCGGGCGGTGACCTGCATGTCGCGCTGGAGATTCTCGCGGCGGATTTCGGTCTGGCCGGGGATCTCGACGATATCGGCGAGCGAACCGACGGTGGCAGTCTTGCCGGTGCCGCTGACGAGCAGCGTGTTGCGGATGGTGTCCATGGACCGGCGCGTCTCTTCGGGGAAGCGGACGCGGATGGTGTAGGCGCGGTCGTTGACGACGACGGGCAGGGTCGCGGGCTCGCCCTGGAGGATGGCGCTGGTATCGAGCTCGACCTCCTGCGGGGTGAAGCCGGCGCGAGCGGTGACGGCGGGATCGACGTTGAAGACGCGGGCGGGGCCGCTGATGGTGTTCTCGACGCCGTCGAGCACGTCTTCGACGCCGGGGATTTTCTTGATGGCGCCGGCCACCTGCGGCGCCCAGGCGCGGAGGAGATCGGGGTTTTGAGCGAAGAGCTTGATGACGACCGGCTCGGGCGCGCTGGTGAGATCGCCGATCATGTCCTGGAGAAGCTGGACGATTTCGATATCGAGCACGGGCTCAGCCTTTTTGACACGGGCGCGCACGTCGGCGATGACCTCGTCACCGGAGCGTTTGCGGTTTTTCTTGAGCTTGACGGCGATATCGCCGGTGTTGGCCTCGGTGACGGCGGCGAGGCCGAGCTGAAGGCCGGTGCGGCGCGAGGTGCTTTCGACCTCGGGGGTACGGCGCAGGATCTGCTCGACGTGGGTGATGACGCGGTTGGTTTCTTCGAGGGAGGAGCCGGCGGGCATGATGTAGTCGAGGATGAAGCCGCCTTCGTCCATGGCGGGGAGGAGGTCGCTGCCGCAGTTGGTGTAGGCGAGGTAGCTGCCGCCGATGACGAGGAGGGCGAAGAGCGCGGTGGAGAATTTGTGCTCGAGGGTGAAGCGGAGGGTGCGCTCGTAGATGCGCAGGAGGCGAGGGGAGACGCTCTCCGAGTGGGTACGCCGGGCGCCGCGCAACAGATAGTGGCTCAGCGTGGGCGTCCACGTGAGGGCCAGGGCCAGGGAGGTGAGGAGGGCCATGCCGACGGTGATGGCCAGGGCGCGGAAGAAGACGCCGGTGACGCCGGTGATGGAGATGAGCGGGATGAAGACGACGATGGGGGTGATGGTGCTGCCGACCAGGGGGACGCGGATTTCGCGGAGGGCGCTGCGGATGGCATCGCCGCGAGACTGGCCGCTATCGCGGTGCATCACGATGTTCTCGACGACGACGATGGCATCGTCGATCACCAGGCCGACAGCGGCGGCGAGGCCGCCCAGGGTCATGAGGTCGAAAGTCTGGTTGAGGACTTTGAGGGCGATGAATGTGACGGCAATGGTCGCGGGAATGACCAGGCCGGCGACGAGGGAAGTGCCCCAATCGCGGAGGAAGAGCACCATGATCAGCGAAGCCAGGATGAGGCCGATGACGATGGCGTCGCGCACGCTCTCGATGGAATCGGTGACGAGCTCGGATTGATCGTACCAGGGGCGAAGGTCGATGCCCCTGGGGATTTCCTTGCGGAGCTGCTCGATTTCGGCGTGCACCGCGTTGGCGACCTGCACGGTGTTGGAATCGGGTTGGCGGTAGATATTGAGGAGCACGGCGGGTTTGGCGTTGGCGGTGACGACCGTATAGACCGGCATGACGCTGGAATTGACCGCCGCCACGTCGCCGATGCGCAGGGGAGCGCCGGCGGGCGTGGTCTTGATGACGATGTTGGCGATGTCCTGGGTGGATTTCGCCTGGCCGCTGACGAGAGAGAGCACGAGCTGGTGATTGGTCTCGATGAGGCCGGGCGAATCGATCATGTTGCTGCGCCCGATGGCGTCGAGGATGTTGGGGATGGTGACGGAGCTCTGGACCAGCTTGCCGGGATCGGGGCGGACTTCGAACTCGGGGACCTTGCCGCCCTGGAGGACGACGCTGGAGACGCCGGTCTGGCGGTTGAGTCGCGGCTTGAGCTCGTAGTTGGCGAGCTCCCAAAGCTGAGACTGCGAGACCTGGTCACTGGTCAGGCTATAGCCCATGATGGGGAAGGCGGCGAAGGTGAGGCGGTTGGCGGTGATCCTGGCGGTGGAGGGGAGCGAGGCTTGCGCGCGGGCCATGGCGGCGTTGACGAGCTCGAGGGTGCGGTACATATCGACCTTCCAGGAGAAGAAGAGATCGAGCTCGGCGGTGCCGCGGCTGGTGATGGACCAGAGGTGATCGAGACCGGGGACGATATTGACGGCTTCTTCGATGGGCCGGGTGACGGTGACCAGCATCTGGTCGATGGGGAAGACGCCGTTATCCACGCCAATGACGATGCGCGGGAAATTGGTTTCCGGGAAGACGGCCACGGGAATGGTGTTGGCCAGGTAGATGCCGACGGCGACCAGGGTCAGGATGACGAAGACGATGGGCTTGCCATGGCGGGCCGTCCAGTGCGGCGATTCGGGAGCGGACGGGCTGAAGCCCGTCCCACGATCGTTCATTTCTTTTTGGCCTCGTCTTTCTTTTGATCCTTGGAAGGCGGGGCCTCGGGGGCGTTGTCTTCGTCCTCGTCGGCTTCCTTGACGGTGGCATCGATGACTTTGACTTTGGCCTTGTCATCGACGCCGACGCCGCCCTGGATGACGACCTCTTCGCCGGGACGGCAGCCGTTGAGCACCTGCACCTTGTCGCCATCGCGTACGCCGAGGCGGACGGCGCGGCGGTGGGCGGTGGAGTTGGGATCGATCACGAGGACCGCGGTACCGCCTTCCTCGCCGGGGAGGATGGCGACGACCGGAACGACGGTGGCCGCCTTGATGGCCTCGGCGACGACGACGGCGTGGACACCGGAGCCGGGTTTCAGCTTCTCGCCGGGATTGGGCGCTTCGATCCAGACCTGGGCGGTGGTGGAGGCGGCATCGGACGCGGGGCTGACCACGATGACCTTGCCTTCGACGGGCTCCGAGCCATCGACGAAGGAAAGGGTAGCGGGCATGCCGATTTTGACCTGCGAGGCTTGGGCGACGGGGACGTTGATGCGCGCCACCACGCGGGAGATATCCATGACGGTGAGCAGGGCGACGGTGGGGCTGGCCATGTCGCCTTCGAACAGGGGACGGTCGGCGACGATGCCGGCCTTGGGCGAGACGATGCGGGAATAGCTGAGCTGGGTCTCGGTGGTGACGGCGTGCGATTTGGCGGCGGCTACCTGCGCGGAGGCGGACTTGACCTGCTCCTCCTTGCCCACGGCCTGGAGTGCGCGGAGATGCTCCTGCGCGGCGAGGTAGTCGCTATTGGCGCGGGCGAAGCTGACCTGGGCTTCTTCGACCTGGCGGCGAGCGAGGGCGCCCTGCCGGAGGAGATCGGAGCGGCTATCGAGGACCTTTTTAGCGGCGTCGGCGGCCTCTTTGGCGGCTTCGACGTCGGTTTGCGCCTTGACCACAGCCTCGGGGACGTTGGCGCCCTGGGTCATGCGGAGGTTGCTCTCGGCGACCGCGACGGCATCCTTGCTTTCGGCGGCGGCGGCGGTGAGGTCGCGGTTTTCGAGGACGGCGAGCAACTGGCCCTCTTTGACGTGATCGCCGCGATTCACATAAAACTTTTGCACGGGCGCGGAGATCTTGGGCATGATGCTGGCCTGGTCCTTGGGCCAGAGCACGCCGTCTCCGGCGACGGTGCGGCGGATGGTGTCCTGAGTGACGGCGGTGACCTGGACGGGCGCCGGGGCTTCGGCTTCCTTCTCTTCCTTTTTGGCGCAGGAGACGAGGAGGAGGGGCAGCAGCAGGGACAGGCTAAAGCCTGTCGCACAACGCATGGTTGACATGGATTAAAAGACCCCCGTAAGAGTTTGGAGGGCGGCGAGCGCGAGACGGTAGCGGGAGAGGCCGTCGTCGTAGGCGTTGCGCGCGGCGATGAGGGTGGATTGCGCGTCGACGACTTCCAGGACGGTGACCTCGCCCGCCTGGTAGCGCAGCAGGGTGAGTTTGAGGCTCTCTTCGGAAAGATCGAGGGAGTGTTTGAGGGACGCGATCTGGAGCCGCGCGGACTGGGCTTCGAGGTAGAACGAATTCAGGTTGGCGAGCAACTGGCGCTGGGTAAGAGAGAGATCGACCTTGGCCTGCTGGAGGCGGAACCCGGCCTGGCGCACCTTGCTGCGCGCCGAACCCCAATTCCAGACGGGCACGTTCAGATTGGCGACGACGCTGCTGCCGACCTGGCGGTTGCCGAACTCGTCGTGGATGGCGTAGTGGAGACCGTCGAGGCCGAAGAAGTAATCGACCGAGAGGGTGGGCAGGAGGCCGCTGCGCGCGGACTTGATGCCGTAGGATTCCTGGTTGACGTTGGCCTCAGCGGCGCGGATGTCGGGGTTGTTTTTCCGAGCCAGAGCTTCGGTGTCGGCGAAGGTGGGCAGGGCGGTCTCGCGGTCGAGGTCGTCGACGACGGCGAAATCCTGGCGGAAATCGGGGAAGAGGAAGACGGCGAAGCCGACGCGGGCCTTATCGAGATTGAGCTGGGCGTCCTGGAGGTCGCGGAGGCGCTGGTCGGTCTGGATCATGGCCTTGACGACGTCGGAGTGCGCGGTTTCGCCGCCGGCCTCCTGCTTTTGGGTGATCTCGAGGAAGCGGCGGACCTCATCGAGGCTGCGGCGGGCGTTGGCGACCTTGCGCTGGGCGACGACCATGCCGTAGTAGTTTTGCACGACGGTGGCGTCGAGGCCGCGGCGGGCGATTTCGACCCTGGCGCGGGCGACGGCCTCGGCGGCGATGGCCATCTGGTAATCGGCGCGCTTGCCGGGGGAGTAGATATCGGCGTGCACGTTGGCCATGTTGATGTACTCGTGCGGGCCGTTATTGGCGATGAAGACACCGGTGTCTGTGCCGTTGGGCTGGGTGTAGACGTAGCCGTTCAGCCAGGTGACGGCGGGGAGGAGGGCGGCCTTGGTCTGGACGCGATCTTCGTGGGCGATGCGGGCGGCGAGGTCGGCGGCGAGAAGCTGCTGGGCGTTTTCGTGGGCGCGTTTGAGGGCGTCCTCGAGGGTGAGGGTGAGCGCCGGCGGGGTCGGCGCTTGGGCGCCGGCGACACCGGCCGCGGCGAGCGCGAGGCACAGGGCGGGCAATATGCGCTGCATGGAGAAAGACCAGTATAAGGAGGGGCAGATGAACGGACGATGAACCCGGGAGAGTCGGGTTTCGGTGGGTTGTGGGTGGGTTCCGGCGGGTTGCGGATGGGTCTTGGCGGGTTCGTTTATTTTGGCCGATCCTTTGTTTTCAAGCAGATATTGGGTTCGTTTGGTATCCCGCACTTGTTCCGGCGGGGCTGGGGCGTTGGGGCGACGGCGGTTGGCAACGGGATGTGGAACTGCGCGCAAAGGGTCCTCCTGAGGGGACGGTAGCACGGGGGCGGCGGGGGGGAGGGCGGGAAATCGGATAAGTGGAGGGGAATCAGCGAAAAATATTGGGAGGGGGAACGTGAACGCGAACGAGACGGCAGCGCGGCCCGGCGCAGCAAGGATGCGCAGAGAGCCAACGCGGCGGGCGCGAGAAGCAGGAGCGACGACGGTTCCGGGACGGGCGAGGCGAGAATCACGTCGGAGGCGTAGTGCAGATCCTCATCGGGCCAGAGGTTGCCGAGGCCGGTGAACCCGCCGGCAAGGACCAACCCGCAGTTCTACGGAGTCGTATCTACGATGTATCCGACAATCGACAGTTTCGACCGCGGATCGTTGGAGATCGTGTTCAACGCCGAGCACCCGACCTCCAGCACCGGGGACTCGCCCGCCTCGAAGAAGTGATCGACTGCCATATTGAACCCGGACAGGTTGCCGTAGAAAAATCCGTTGAAGACCGGCGACGAGAAAAACGCCAGAGGGTTTCGAAAGTTATTGACGTGCAACGCGTAGAAGGTATCCCCCGTTTGGAAGATCAGGGCGCCTTCCAGCCGCGTCACCCGCAGCCGCTTGCCCGCCGGAACGGCCGGACCCTGGATGTAACAATCATTTCCGAACGGGCATGTTGGCGCCGCGGAATACAAGTACGGCACACGCGCCGGTTCGTCCACGCTCCTAACCAGGGCCGCTTTCACCTGAGCCGCGACCCTCGGGACATTGACCACTTGCAACGCAAGCAGCGCGGCCGATAAACAAGCTAGACCGATCGCCAGTCGCTTCCACGTAAACATCGGATTCCTCCCTTAGCGCTGCTGTATGACCTCATCCACTTGCCCCGGCGGCGCCGCGCGAAGCAGTCGTGGTCCCGGCCGGTCGTGTTGCCGGACGGGCACGAGTTCCTTGTCCGCTAACCGTGCTTGCGAGTGCGCCGCCGGAGCGCGCGAAAGCCGCGGATCCAAGTCGGGTAGGCGAGGCCCGCCCCGTGCCGGCTGGCGGATCTCTTCATCCGACATCTGCCTCACGGGAAGCGGCCCGGGATGCTGCACGGCCGGCCGCTCGACCCGTACCAACCTGTTGGCGTGCGTAACGACACCCGGCTCCGGCCCTCCGCCCGTCTGCGCCAGAAGCATGCAGCCGAGCAAGCCCACCGCAATTCGCATCAGACCTCCTTTACACCGGCCATTCTCCGGTGCCGCACCCACAATCCGATCCCTGCCGCGACGCTGGTCGCGATCGCGGCTCTCGGGCCGGGCACCGGATTCGTCCCCTCGCTCAGGCGGCCGGCGTTCGACTTAGCACGCCGGTGGCCGTTTCGATTGCCTGATTATTTTCAATTTGGTAGCGGCGTGAAGCTGCGGAGCGCCGGCCAAATAATATTCAAGAACTCCTGGACTTTGGAACTATATGAGGTCAACAAAACCCAATATATGCAATACCGCATGCCCCTCTGTACATTTTCGGAGGACTCCGCGCGGCCCATGCGGAGAGGATATTGGAATCTGTAAGACTGATATACTCGGGAACAAATGATTCGCGCGGCGGTCTTCCTGGCATGCGTCGCGATGTGGGCGCAGAGCGAGATGGCGCAGACATTCGAAGTGGCGTCGATCAAGGCGGCGGTGGTGACGCCGGGGCGGAGGCCGACTCCATTGGACGGCGGGCCGGGGACGAAGTCGCCGACGCGGCTGGCGGGGACGGCGACGATGAAGGAACTGCTGATGCGGGCGTACGGCGTGAAGGCGTACCAGATCAGCGGACCGGCGTGGATGGACACGGAGATGTACGAGATCGCGGCCAATGTTGGGGCCGGGGCGAGCAAGGAGCAAGCAGCGGAAATGCTGCGGAACCTGCTGGCAGAGCGGTTCCGGCTGGCGGCGCGCCGCGAAACCAAGGAGGTGGGGATGTACGCGCTGCTGGTGGGGAAGAACGGGCCGAAATTGCAGGAGTCGGATGCGGCGGCAGCGGAGGAAGACGAGAAGGCGCGGGCGGCGGGCGGATTCCAGCGGCCGAAGGTGACGATGGGGCCGGACG
Organism: Verrucomicrobiia bacterium; assembly: GCA_035578025.1. Lineage (GTDB taxonomy): Bacteria > Acidobacteriota > Terriglobia > Bryobacterales > Bryobacteraceae > Solibacter. The sequence continues at coordinate 1,131 of DATJYJ010000003.1, read as the reverse complement.
GATTTCCGCAGATTCCAGCGGACGCCCGGATGCCTGGCAGCTTCACGCTGTCGCTATCGAGCGGGGAGTTTCTGCGGACGAAGCTGTTTGCGCGGCACCAGACGATGGATCAGCTTGCGGGCACGATCGCTTCGTATTTGAAACGGCCGGTGGTGAACCAGACGGGATTGGCGGGGCGGTACGATTTCACGCTGGCGTTTGAATCGGACCCGCTGGAAGGGACGGGGGAGATGCGGCAGCGGGCGGCGCCGGAGAATCCGGGGCCGACGATTTTTGCGGCGGTGCAGGAGCAGTTGGGGTTGAAACTGGAGCAGAGGAAGGGGCCGGTGGAAATGGTGATAGTGGACCGGGTGGAGCGGGTGCCGACGGAGAATTGAAGGGGGCAACCGGTGAGTCGCTTGGGGTGGGGCCAAACAAGGTTTGACAGCCATGTTTGCGCCTCCTGGCACTCCGGATGTGCGCTGGGGGCGATGTCCGAGGCCCTCAGCAGCCAGCAATTTCCGCTTGACGCGGATCCGGACGGTGTCATCCGCGCGCATGGCACCCGAGTCACGCTCGATTCGGTTTGGGCTGCGTTCCAGGAGGGAGCCACCGCCGAGGAAATTGTCCAACAATACCCGTCGCTCTCCCTGGCGGATGCCTACCAGACGATCGGCTACTGTCTGCGCAACCGCGGGTTAGTGGCCGGGTATCTGGCAAAGCGCAGCGAGATCGGCGAGGAGATCCAGGCGTCAGATGAATCCCGGTGGCCGCCGGATGGGATTCGCGCCCGCTTAGTGGAACGGCGGCGGTAGCCGTGCTGCCGGGGCTGGCAGACGAAAGTTTCAATAACTACATTCTCCGTGCACTGTTCGCGTAGACCCCGATCTTGATATTGTGCGAGCACAGGATGACGGACTGACCGGCGCCGACGACGAGACGCTTCTGGCTTGCGCGGCCGACACGGCCGCGTGCTTCTGGCACACGATGTTCCGACGATTACAGCGCACGCCTACCGCCGGATCATGAAAGGCGACGCTATGCCTGGCGTCTTCGAGGTGAGCCGCCGGATCAACGTCCGTTCCGCGGTCGAGGACATCCTGCTCTCGGGATTGCAGCAATCGCGGTGAATGGGAGGGTGGGTATCTGCCA
>DATJYJ010000002.1:0-2890 GCA_035578025.1 Verrucomicrobiia bacterium | reverse complement strand
GCGGCTGGCCAGGCAAACACAGGGCCCCGAAAGCCGCCAGCGAAGCCGCTCGCCAGATCATCTCTCCACCCGAAACGTGTAGCTGCCCGCGAATTCGTGGCTTTGACCCGCACCAATTCCCATCAGCTCCAATGTGTAGTTGCCGGTCTCGAACGTCGCGTCGGGAATGCTGACCGATACCGTCCTGGCATCCCCGCGAGCCGCCGAATGGAGCACGCCGCTTTGCCACACCACCTGATTCGTAGCCGGGTTCCGCAGACCGGCGCGGTAACCGGCAAATTCGTCCGACTCCAGCTCGAGATGGAACAGCGCCCGATCGGTCTCGGGCGGCAGTTTCAAGGTGGGAACCGAGCCCGCGCCGCGCAGTTGCGGCCGCAAAACCATCGCGACCACCACCGGCGCGTGCGGCGCCGGCGCCGGCGGGGACGGCTGCACCGGAGGCGGTGCGGCATTCGCCTGCCGCCGTTCCTTGGGAGCGGGCCTGGCTGCCGGCTGCCCCGACCGATACAGTAGAAGTCCACCCGCCGACAGCACCAGGCACGCGGCCGCCGCCAAAGCCCATCGGGGGAACCCGACCACCTTCGACTTCGCCTTTTCGGCTTTCCCTTCCCTGTCCGCGACCTGCGCCAACGATTCGGCAAAGGCTACCTTCTGCCGGCGTGCCGGGGACGAAAGGTAAACTGCCTTGAACTGCGCCAGTTTCTCGCCCGAAAGCTCTCCCCGCACATACGCATCGACGAGATCGTTCTCCACAGCCGTCAGGCACGACGCGAACTCTTCATCCGCAATACTCAGCTCGTCCAGCCGTTCTGCCTCGTTCGGCGTAACTGTCCCGAGCAGGTATCGGATGACCAGTTCGTCGTCCTGCGCTTCCTTTTGATAGCGAGACACTATCCCTCTCTAGAAGCCCGAAACCGGCAAAACATTTCACTGCTTGGCACAGCACGCCCTCACGCAATCTTCCAGCCGATCCCGGATCCGGCAGGCGCGGATGCTCAGCGCGTTGGCCGTAACGCCCAACTTCGCCGCCAGGCTCCGCCGCCCGTCGATCTTGACCCGCTGCTCGCCCCGGTAGTATTCGAGGATCAAGCTCCGGTCCCCCGCGTTCAACTGTTTGAGGCAACTCTCCAGGCACTGAAGCCCTCTCGCCGCGTCCTCATCCGCGCGTTGCCCGCTCGAAGCCGGCCCGTCCGGCGCCAGTTGCTCATCCAGCCTCACCTGTCGCTTCCTCGGACTGCGCTGGTATTCCAGCAGCACGAACCTCGCGACAATGTAGCAATACCGTGCGGGATGCGTCGTGGTGATGCAGCCCTCCTGCTCCAGGCGGCGAGCGACGCGATTCAGGGTTTCGTCCGCAAGTTCATCGGGGTACGGGCAGTCTTTCCGGTCAAAGTACCGGACCAGCCTCCGCTGCATCTGTAGATACTTCTCACCACGGGAGTCAACCCCCTCGTCAAGCCATCCAAGAAGGTGCTGAAACGCACTTGGCGTCGGCGACGAGTCCCGAAAGCTCGCAGCCATGACCGGGTCCCCTCCGATTTGCTGGTAAGTATTCTACACAAGTAGCGCGCGTCCAACTGTCATTTCAGATACTTCTTGGGAATGCGGAGGGCCATCGTGCCGGCTACCGTCACCACGTCGTACTTGCCTACGGCTCCGATCAACTGGTTTGCCGCCCAGGGCTCGATCTGGTAATCGCCGGTCAGCCAGCGGATCATGTCGGTGGTCGCCATCTGCAGGCCACGGTCGAGCGAGCTTGAGAATTCAGGCTGTGCCCCCAGGCTGATCAGGTAGTCGTCGGTCTCAACCCGCGGCCCGTTGACGTGGGCGTTCTTCCTGACTTCCACGGAGAACTCGACGTCCATGGAGGTCTCGACGCCCGTGCCGGTCGGTTCGCCGTCGGCCATGATCGCGTGGCCGTCTCCCATGAAGAGCAGGGCGCCCTTGTGGTACACGGGCAGGATCACCGTGGCGCCTTCGGCGATCTCGTTGTAGTCGAGATTGCCCCCGTAGCTGCCGGAGGGGCCGGAGGTCGGCGAGAAATCTCCCGGCGCCGCCACCCCGATACAACCCAGCATCGGGCGCGCCGGAAACTCGAGCTTGATCTTGCCGCTCACCGGCTCGCGCAGCTTGACCGTGTTCGTCTTCAGGTCGAGATCCCAGGGCAGCATATTGTCCCGCCCTCTACGTACGAGGTCGGCCTTGTAGTGGTTCGGATACATGCTCTCGACGAACTCGGGAAGGACCGAAAAGGGCGCCAGCCGGTAGGCGGTCGAGCCCCAGTTCCGGTTCAGCCGCACTTTGCGGAGGTGCACCAGGATCGCGTCGCCGGGCTCCGCGCTCTCGATATAGAAAGGCCCGGTCAGCGGGTTGCCGCCGGTGGCGCGTGCCTGGCCCTGTTCGTCCATTCCGCCGGAATCCACCGTCTTGGTGACCACGATGTCGCCTGGATTGATCTTCACGAAGACGGGATTCGTGTGGGAGAACGTGTTGTAGTAGCGATCGGGGACGACCTTGCGGGTTTCGGCCGTGGCGACGGCGGCGGCCACAAAGCAAACGACAATCGAAAATCGCATGGTTCATCATCACACAGCCGCCGGACTGCCTAGTACGGCCTCTCCCCCACGAAGTTGCCCGGTGGATCGTAATTGCAGACCCAGACTTCCCGGCCATTGGCGCGCGCCACCCCGCACCCCACTTTTCGAGTCTCGCGCCACACGATTTGCGTGTAGTGGCCGCACATCCCGCGACATTTGTTCGAGCCGTAGTCGTAGTTCCTGGATTCCGCGGCCCAGGAATCCACCACCCGCGCGGGAGTCGTGGAGGCGCCATCGATCTCGAATAGATTCTCGCCGTAGGTGGAGTTGGGACGATGTTCGAACTGGTGGCG
>DATJYJ010000001.1:0-3872 GCA_035578025.1 Verrucomicrobiia bacterium | reverse complement strand
CCGTTCCGCTCTTGGGAAGTGGCTGGCGCGCGGGGAGTCCGTCGATACGCACGAGGGTAGGGAAATCACCCCACGCCCCTGGTGGAAAGTCATCTGGCTGACCGGCGTGGACTACTTTTCGACGCTTGGCTACCAGCCGGGAATTGCGCTGCTGGCAGCCGGCGCAGTGGCTCCGGTAGCCACCGTGATCCTGGTGCTGGTGACGCTGCTGGGCGCGCTGCCGGTGTATGCGCAGGTAGCCGGCAGGAGCTTCGCCGGGCAGGGTTCGATCGCCATGCTGGAGAACCTGCTCCAGGGGTGGAAGGGCAAGGTGCTGGTATTGATCCTGCTCGGGTTTGCCGCCACGGATTTCGTCATCACCATGACGCTGTCGGCCGCCGACGCGGCCAAACATGCCATCGAGAACCCGTTTCTGCACGGCCCACTCGGCGATCACCAGATCCTCATCACGCTGGCCATCCTGATCATGCTGGCGGTCCTTTTTCTGCGGGGCTTCAGCGAGGCGATCGGCCTGGCCACCGCAGCCGCCGTGCCCTATCTGCTCCTGAACCTGGTCGTCCTGGGGCGCGGCGTCTGGGAGATCGTGACTCACCCCACGCTGCTGCCGCGATGGCAATCCGCGCTGGCCGCGAAGGGCGATTTTTCCCTGCTCATCGCCGGTGCGCTGCTGGTCTTCCCGAAGCTGGCCCTGGGCCTGAGCGGCTTCGAGACGGGGGTCTCCGTGATGCCGCTGATCGACGGCGGCGAGCGGGACCGGGGACACAACCCGCGGTCGGGCGGAGCGCCCGCCGGCAGGGTGGCCAATACCCGCAGGCTTCTGCTCACTGCCGCCGCGATCATGAGCGTGATGCTGATCCTGTCGAGTTTCGTCACCACGCTGCTGATCGCGCCCGAGGAATACCGGGAGGGCGGAAAGGCGAGCGGACGCGCCATCGCGTTCCTGGCGCACCGGTACCTGGGGCGCGGCTTCGGCACGGTCTACGATTTCTCGACGATTCTGATTCTCGGCATGGCCGGCGCGTCTGCCATGGCAGGTCTCCTCCACGTAATCCCACGCTACCTGCCGCGTTTCGGCATGGCGCCGCGCTGGGTGGCACTGGCGCGGCCGCTGGTGCTGGTGCTGTTCGCGGTGGATGTCGTGATCACGCTGATCTTCCGCGCCGACGTGGAGGCGCAGAGCGGCGCCTATGCCACCGGGGTGCTGGTGCTGATTTTGTCCGCCGCCGTGGCTGCCACGCTGGCGCTCTGGCGGGAGCGCCGCCGGCTGTTGGCCCTGTACACCGGGATCCTCTGCCTGGTTTTCGCCTACACTCTGGCCGACAACTGCCTGGAGCGGCCGGACGGACTGATCATCGGCACGGTGTTTACGCTGCTGCTGATGACGGCCAGCGGGCTCAGCCGGTCGCTGCGCTCGGTGGAACTTCGGATCCCGCACGGCTACTTCGCCGACGTCGAGAGCTGGCGCATGGGGCCGGAGCTGCGGGGGAAGAAAGTCCACCTGGTGCCGATCGCGAGCTCCTCGCCGGAGGCGCGGCGCAAGAAGAAGGCGGAGATCGCGCGCTACTACGGTGTCCGGGGGCCGTTTCTGTTTCTGCATGTGAATCTGCTCGACAACCGCAGCGAATTCTCCGCGCCGCTCGAGACGACCCTTGCCAGGGACGGCAACGACTACGCCGGCGAAGTCTACGGCGCCATCGCCATCGCCAACTCGATCGCGTTTGTCAGCGAGTGCATCGACCCGATTTCGATCTTCATCGGGCTGACGCGCCGCGACCTGATGGCGCAGGCGGTGCGCTACCTATTGTTTGGGGAGGGCGAGACCGGGCTGATGGTCTACACCATCCTGGTTCGGTACTGGGACTGGACTCCCGGCGAGGATGTCCGGCCGCTGATCTTCCTGATGAGCGATTGAGGCGGCGTCCTTTTCCGGTTCGGCTGCGGCGGGAGGCGGGGCGGGAGCGGGACTCGCGGAGTTGTCAGAACGAACCGAAGGAGCCGGTGTGTCGTCCACAGGATCGGGGGGTGGAGGCGCGGGTGCGGGGTTCGGGCGGGGCGGAGGAAAGGGCAATCCGCGTTCCTCGAGGAGGCGCCGGAAGGTTTTGATGGCGTGATCGATATCGCGGAGGGCCCGCTGGACCTGGCGTTGGGCGGCGGCGCGGCGCCGTTCGATCTTCTGAAACAGGTTGGCGCCGTCGGCGTCCTGAATGAAGATGGCCCCGAGGGCGAGTTCACGCGCCTCGGCGGGAAGGGCGGCGTAGCGGATCTTGATGACCTCGGTTTCGATGCGGACGTAGCGGTGCTCCAGCCAGATCGCACGGACGAGGTCGTGGACGAGGCGGATCTCGGCGAGGCCATCGGGGTGGTAGCGTTCCACGTATTCGCGGATGAGCTCATCGAACTCCTCCTGGCTCTCGCCGGGAAGGATATCGGCCTGTGCGTAGAGGCCGAACTTCAGGGCATTGCGGGAGGAGGCGGCTTTGCCTTCGGGCGTGCGGGGGCCGGTGGAGTGCTGCGCGTTGGCGCGGTTGGCGTTGATTTGAGCGTCGGTAGGCATGAAAACTCCTTTGGAGAAAAGAAAAGGGCGGGCCCGCAGCGGGGCTCGCCCTATTCACCAGCGAATGTAGCAGGGGGGAAGAGGGCGGCTGAGCGGCGGGAGGTGTAAGTGATAGGGGGAAAGGGAGAAAGAAATCTCAAAGTGCTGTTAACGAAAAAGGTCTCGGCTAGCGGCAGCGGGAGGGCGGGCGGAAGAGTGCGCTTGCAGCCCCGCGCCAACAAACGCGAGACTTTACGACAACTGGCCTCGTTTCATAATCTCGACGCGCAATTCCAGCCGGCGTGCATCGTTAAGATCCAAGACCTGGACCGTTGCGCGCCCGACCGATGTCAGGCCCGTCACGCGCGCGCCTTCGAAGGCGAAATGGTCGGACCAGCGATCCTGCCGAGGGTGAAAAGCCGGGCGACTTCTGCCGTCTGAGGGTCGATTCCGGTCAGGTTCGGGCCCTTTTGGAGATTGCAGCGGTGGCATGCGAGCGCCAGATTTTCCGCATCGCCGGATCCGCCGTGTTGCTTCGCGATGATGTGCTCGACATGGTGCCTCAATTGGCTCTGCTCTTGACGCAACCGGCAGTATTCGCAACGCTCGTCTGCGCGACGGCGGACAAGGTCCCGCGTTGCCGTGTCCATCTGTTATTGAACAATGGAGTCGAGATGCTCACGAGCCTTGAACTTCAGGATCGAGATGAAGTCCGCCGCGTTGATGAGCGCCTCGTATTCCGAGCGCTCACCGTCCGACAGGCTACCCTCATTAGCGCGCTCGGCGAGTTTGTCGATGCGCTCCTGCACGGGCGCGTCAATCTGGAAATCGACCACGCGGCGCGCGGACTCGGCATCGAGACAGCGGCTTAAGGGGTCCAACAGGCCGTCGAGGCCAACTACTGCGCCCATGTCACTACGTTAGCACGGGCGACGCTCCCCAACGTTGCAGACGGCGTCCGTCCGGCACGTCCTGGGGGTGCACACGGGGTGCGAGGCGGTATGGCGAGTTGCGGGGGTAATCCACGCGACCGTCTCACCGAAGTCGTTGAAGTAACATACCCGAGGCCACTGCCCTTTTCGCATCCCATACCATGGCTCTCTCCGCCTCGGCTCCGGCAAGGCCGGCGTATCGGCGGCGAACCACGTTTGCATGATAGAAAGATGGGTGTGTGAGAACCACCACCGCTACGTTTCGATAACCGAAGTTGAGAGGCGCATGGATGTTTTCGCATGCCGATATCGTTCGCGGTACTTCGATCCCGAACAGGCGCGACCCCAGTGCGCGTAGAGGCCCCATTCCGAGCATCAGAATAAGGTTTGGTTGAGCTACTGCCAGT